>CAJXZK010000395.1 GCA_913063055.1 uncultured bacterium | reverse complement strand
GGTCTCGACGGCCTCAGCTGCTTGGGGGAAAGAGAGCGGCGTTAACAGGCCAGCAAGAAGGCTAAAAGCTGCAAGGCTGGTCAACAGTTTTTTGTCAAAAATTTTGTTAGGCAAAATTCTGGCCATTCCGTACTAGCCCCCTTCAAATCCAATTTCGATTTCAAATGTTCGACGCCAGGGAAAAGAAAGTCTGACACTTGGTTCAAAGCCCAAGGCGGCACTTACTGTTTTTATGTATGGCGAAATCAACTCGGCCAGCTTCTGTGTGGATGGCTCTCCTTGCAGTTCTTTGCGCACTTTTGTCTGATATGCCCAGTCATCAACTAGCCTGGTAAATAGGCTGCGTTTCTGGCTGTCGCTGACAGCTTTGTTATTAATTTCCAGGCCGGCAATAGTGCAAACAGCGGTACCCAGGGCGCTGCCAATGGTATTACCAGTGGTGTTCCAGCCAGCGTAAGAGCATATTTTTTTGAGAAGCTCAGGTCGTTTGATCAGCTGCTCCATTAATATTGGATCGCCGCCGTTGGCATAAACCACATCGCAAAGAATGACAAAGCCTGGGGCTGATTCAATTAAATTGATTGTGTTAGCGGCTGCCTTTGAGCTGTCTATGTTACTAAAGTCTGGCAAGCCCGGTAGAGTTATGTGGTCGCCTTGCCGTTCGCTAGGGCCGTGGACAATCATTGTTAAAGTGTTTGAGCTATCATTAATATTTAGTCCGATAGCTTTGATTTGAGCTTGAACAGTGGTGCCAATATCTTGTCCTTCGTATCGACTGGCCACAGTGCTACAGTTTTCTGGGCTGAATTGTAACTGAAGCGAGGGCTTGTTCTCGGCCATTAGCAGGCGGCCCAGCAGTGTGCACATTACTTCGTCGGCGCCAGCATAGATGTTCACTTTATTTTGTAGCGACATTTGCTGACTGACGCTTATTAGTCGATCCCTTTCTCCGACATTTAGACCCCAGGCACCAGAGTCATCTTGCGAAAATACCAGGTGATCAATTAAGCCATCTTCCATCGACTTGAGCACTGTCATATTGATGGTGAAATTGCGGAAGCGAGTGTCGAGATAGTCTTGGCGAATGTCTCCTGGGATGCGGCGCTCCAGCGATTCGAGTAGGCCGGGGGCAAGTTTCTCACCACTAGCAAGTCGGTGCAAACAAGCCGACCATTCAAATAATTCGCGTCCAAAACGCGACCAGTATTCTTTTTCTTCGGTATTATCGTAGTTGTCTGAGATGCGCATGATGCTTGATTGCGCGTAAATAGTTATGGGTTTATTGCTCAGCTCTTTCCATTTTTTCAGGCGATCGAGTCTAGCCTGGATGGTCTTCACTTGCTCTGTGCTGCGGCGCGATGTAATTAAGCCGCCGTAGAGCAAACTATCAAGACAAACTACTACTGCGTCTACTTCATTGCGACTGAGGCAGCCCTCGCAAAAACTAAATAGCTCATCTATCTGGGCACCGCGACTGAGGGAGCCCATCATTGTGCGCGGTGGCACAATTGCTTCAGCACCACCGAGCTTGGCCAAAAGTTGCGGATAGCTATAGGTGACCGGACGATCATCGAGGGGAATAAGCAGGATCTTCATTGGGGTTTCCATTGCTAAGGTTTGCCGGAGTCTAGGGTCACTCCACCCATGTTGGCGCGTTGATACATAGGCACTGCTGAGTCGGGCACGATTCTTACACCGCGCTTGTGGTCTGCTTCGGCTGCCACAAGCACTGCATTTGTGGTCGGGCTGCTGCCATTGGTTTGTGTCTCTGATGTAATTGTTTGGGCAAACTCAACATGACTGAGGTCGTTCTCGTTCCAAATGGCTGCTTCAAAATATAAGTTCTGACCAATCAGGTCGCCAGCTACCGGCGCATAAATTTTCAAGGGCAATACTCCTGATTCAGGAATCTTGCCAAGGGCTATGACTTTTCTATCGGGACCCAGTCTAATCGTGTGACCATTAATTGGTTTGGCTCCACTGTCGCGGTCAGCCATGGCTAAGGCTACCCAGTGGCCGGGGCGGCCTTTTATGGTGAATTCGGCGGGATGACCAATCACTAACCGGCCTGGCAGGTAGAGTCTTGAAGCCAATAAACGGTCGCTAAGGCTGCGGCCCAGGCTGCGTTGTCTGGCTGTGGCCGGCAATGTCATGGGGGCGGTTGGGTCAGCCTTTTGCTCTTCTACTTCTGACCTGTCTCTTATAC
>CAJXZK010000394.1 GCA_913063055.1 uncultured bacterium | reverse complement strand
GCGCTTGCCTGACGAGAAGATTATTCCAGTCGAGCTAGACGTCACCAATGAAGAAGAATTGGCCCAGCTAATGGGAGAAATTGATGTCGCTGTGAGCTGCATTACTTACAAGCATAATTATGAACTAGCTAAGATTGCTCTTGCTACTAAAACTCACTTTGTCGATCTTGGCGGTAACGAAGAAATTGTTGCCAAAGAATTCATGCTCGACGAATTGGCTAAAGAACAGGGTGTAACTATCATTCCTGATCTGGGTTTGGCACCAGGTTTAGTATCACTGTTGGCTGTTAGCGCCGCCGAGAGCTTCGATGAAATTTATGATATTCGCCTGCGTGTTGGCGGTCTGCCGGCCAATCCTGATGATTGCTTCATGGATTACTGCCAGGTTTTCTCAATTGACGGTTTGATCAACGAATACAACGAAGACTGCACCGTATTGAGAGATGGCAAAATTTTCTCAGTGCCATCGCTTTCTGATAACGAATCCATCGAATTTCCTCGACCATTTGGCACCATGGAAGCTTTCAATACCTCTGGTGGAATTTCCACTTTGCCCCAGAGTTATTTGGGCCGAGTGCAGCACCTCGACTATAAAACTATTCGCTATCCTGGCCATTGCGATGCCATCCATATGCTGAAAGAGTTGGGCATGATGTCCAAAGAAGCCGTGGAAACTGCCTCTGGACCGGTTGTGCCTCGTGATTTGTTGTTCAAACTTCTCAGCGATAAGCTACCTAAAGATGAGCCCGATGTGGTTTTGGTAAGGGTTATGGTTTCGGGCTTAAAAGATAAGAAGCCTGTGCAAATTGTCTGGGATTGCATCGATTATGCCGATCAAGCTGCTGGACTTACTGCCATGATGCGTATGACTGCTTTCCCTGCTTCGATCGTGGCTCAGATGATTGCTCGGGGCGACATCACCGAGCGCGGTGTTCTGCGGCAAGAAACCACCGTACCTACCAAGCTTTTCTTGGCGGAGATGGACGGCCGCGGTATTCGCTTACAAATGACTGAGCGCGCCCCGGCTCACATTAAGTAGCTCAAACTATGATAGGCGAAATCCGCTGTTAGTGATTTCGAATGGATGCGCCTTGCGGTCGTGCTGGGTGGCGCGAGCTTTGATGCAGCGAATGTCTCTAACGTAGTCAGGGTCGCGACCTAGCCCTAGCAAAACAATATTGTCTGACATATTGCTGAATCGATTAATTGAACTAGAGTCTTTGCCGTCGTCGAGGAGGCCACCAAAGGTTTCGTAGGTCATCAGCGTGGTCACGCCTTTCAATGACATGTGCTGCAGAAGTGAATAGAGGTAGTCGTGCAGTCTATCTGGATCGCTGGAGGATCTAGAGAAGTCACTAATAGAGTCAATTACCACCCGTTTTATGTTTTTTTCTTGAAGCAGGCCAAACAGTTTGACTATGACGCTATCAATTTGCAACTCGACGGGAGAAACGTACATTAGTTCGAAGCCTTCAGTCTGAATTTTTTCTAGATCGGTACCTAGCGATTTTATTAGACGGGCTAGCTGTGAGGGATTCTCCTGGAAATTTACGTATAAGCTGCGCTCATTTTCTTTGCAGCCCGCCAAGGCGAATTGCAAACTAAAAGTCGTCTTGCCGGCACCGGCTGGCCCAGCAACAACTGTGGCGCTGCCTCTTAGTAATCCGCCGCCAACTATGGGGTCAAAACCTTCAATACCAGACTTGACTCTCTCTCTCTGAGCGTCATAACTCTCCGCTACTTTAGGAGTGACAAGTCGGGGAAAAATATCAAGGCCAGAAGAAGTAATTTTGCAGCCGTGGAGACCCTCTAGATAGCTACTTCCGCGCAACTTCAGAACCCGTAGGAAGCGTTCGTCTCTGGTGCTGAGAGAGCTGCGAAGAAATTGCAAAATGCCGTCAGCCACGGCAAATTCGGGCAAGGTTTGGGCATGTTCATCAGTATATTCGCCCAGTAGAAAAACGGTGGTCTGATAGGCGGTAAGCAAACCTGTTAGTTCGTAGAGCATACGGCGCATTTGCTGGGTCGACTCGGCTAGATCGTGCAAAGCTTTAAATGAGTCGATGACGATAATTTTTGGTGAGAGAGTATGGATGGCTTCTTCTATAAATGGAACCAATGCGCCAATTCCATGCTCGCTTAACTGGCTGCCAATTTCCTGGTAGTGAACGACAGATCCGACCTTGCTTTCATCGAAAAAGCTAAATCTTTGTAGATACATGAGAACTTTAGCCACTGGCTCTGAA
>CAJXZK010000393.1 GCA_913063055.1 uncultured bacterium | reverse complement strand
TACGGTCTCGTGGGCTCGGAGATGTGTATAAGAGACAGGCCAAAGCAGCAAGAGCCTTGTCTCCAGAGACGCGTACTTGAGAAATAATATCTCTGACTGAATTCTCTAATCTCAGCTCGGTGGCCGCGGCATCACCGGGCTCGGCAGAATCAACCGATTGAGACGGAGATTGCGCGCACTCACTCGGTGCCTCAGTCAAGAAAGCAGCCCACTGACGAGCTTGCTCAGCAACAAGAACCGGTATTAATTCAGCAGTTTTACTATCTTTCATATGTTGATTCCTAGCACTAATTTCTCGAACATCTAAGCAGCTTTATCTTCTTCTACCAGCCAACTCTGATTCAATTTCTTTCCACTCAATGCCTTCATCTACCGCTAACACGCTGGCAAAATAGAGAAGATCGGCAATCTCCCAGCGCAAATTTTCTTTTGAAGAGTGGGATACCACCTCATAGGCTTCTTCCATAATTTTCTTGAGAAGCAAGCGTCGATCGGCAAATAGTGTTTGAGTATATGACTTAGATGGCGGCTCGGCTTTCCTCGATTGCAAGGTCTCAAACAACTCGTTCATTGAGAACTTACGATCAGCCGAAACGGTACCAAAGCAGCTATAAGTATCGTTGTGGCAGGCGGACCGATTCTGCATAACAGTAAAAAGTAAACAGTCGCGGTCACAATCGACCCGACAAGAAATTAGCTGTTGCGAATTGCCAGACGTCAGACCCTTCTCCCAAATTTCATTACGAGAGCGGCTGAAATAGACGCCTTTACCTTCACGTAGAGCCCTGGTCAAAGATTCCGCAGTGCTATATGCCACCATGAGAACCTGGCCACTGAGATCTTGCACAACAGTTGGCACAAGTCCGTCAGCATGAAACTTGACGCTCTTAACTACAGATTCCACCGGGTCAATTAAGCCCGTGTAGAGCGCCATCCCCACTTGCACATCAATACCAAGCCCTGAAATCTCAATGACTTCATCCAGCGTGGCGATGCCGCCGGCAACGGTAAGCTGTCCAGGCAAGCGCTTTCTCAGCTCTTTGATGGCAGCAATATCCATTCCTTGTAAGCAGCCTTCGCCTTCCACAAAGGTGGTAAGAAAACCAGAACAATAAGGAGCCAGTCGCTCTGCCCGCTGCCAAATAGTCTCGCCGGTGGAATTCTCCCAACCTTTATCCACAACTATTTCGCCGCGATGATCAAGAGCTACCATTATTTGCTGCGGTGCGAATTTCTCAAGAAACTCGGGTGTGGCCATGGTGCCGACAATCAGTCGCTTAGCGCCAGCTTTCAAATACTCGCGACCAGACTCAAAATCACGAATGCCGCCACCTACTCGCACATCGGCAATGCGACAGATGTCTTTGATTAGCTCTCTATTGTTGCCTTTGCCCATAGCCGCATCAAGATCGATAACGGCTATCTCGCCGTAGCGATTGAAGTCGCGAGCCAACTCTAGCGGGCTGCGCTCACTTTCAAGAACGAACTCTTTGCCCTGCTTCAGCTGCACGGCCTTGCCATTTATGATATCAATGCTTGGAATTAACATAAGCGAACTGTGATGCCCTCGTTCTTAAGAGTAGTTTTGACTTGGTTGACTGTAAATAATCCATCATGAAAAATGCTGGCCGCAAGCGCCGCATCGGCCTGGCCCAGTGAGAATACATCAACAAAACTCTGGGGATTCTTAGCTCCCCCAGAAGCAATTACCGGAATAGGAAGGCCAGAGAAAGCCAGAACCATTTCAATGTCAAAGCCCTCTTGAGTGCCATCGGCGTCCCACGAGGTTAGCATGAACTCCCCAGCGCCAAGCTCAACACATTGCTGCGCCCAAACCCAAGCATCTAAACCAGTCGATACACTGCCACCTTTAGTCAAGACCTCCCAGGCCGGTCCGTTAGATCTATTGGTCGAAGATTTTGTAGTCGAAGACTCACAGCCAACCTTTCGGGCATCAATGGCAACGACACAGCACTGTGAACCACAGGCCTCAGCAATTTCAGCAATCAGCTGGGGGCGCTGCACTGCCGATGAGTTGATAGAAACCTTATCTGCTCCAAGTGACAATAATTTCTTCACATCATCCAATTTCGAAATGCCACCACCAACGGTGAAAGGAATAGCCAAATGTTCAGCCACAGAACGCACCAAATCGAACACAGTGCTGCGCTCTTCGCGCGAAGCTGATATATCCAAAAACATTAGCTCGTCAGCACCCTGGCGCTGATACTCAATAGCCAGCTCTACCGGATCGCCGATATCGCGCAGATTTTGAAACTTAACGCCCTTGACTGTGCGGCCATTAGCCACGTCAAGACAGGGAATTATGCGTTTGCAAAGCCCACTAGACAACATCACTCACCCACCTTTTCAGCAGACCCTCACCAAATTCGCCGCTCTTTTCTGGGTGAAACTGAAAGGCTGTAATATTGCCAACAGAGACTGCAGCACAAAATTTGCCGAAGTAATCAGCCTCATAGAGAATGACAGAGTCACTTTCTGGATTGGCGCAATCTGGCTTTGCATAATAAGAATTGACAAAATAAACGAAGCCCGACGGCCAACTCGTGTTGTTAACTGGCCTTACTTCATTC
>CAJXZK010000392.1 GCA_913063055.1 uncultured bacterium | reverse complement strand
GAGATCTAGTACGGTCTCGTGGGCTCGGAGATGTGTATAAGAGACAGCTTTAAATCATTAGCCTCAAAAAGCGGCCTGCAAGAAGTTCAAGAAGTTTTAGTATCACAAGCGAAACCAGCGATAGCATTGGTATCAAGCACCAAGTCTGCATCAGCCCTGGCTCTCGCTCAATCAAAAATTGGTGGCCGACCCGATGTGCCAGCTAATTTCGTTTGGCCAACCAAAGAGGCAAAACCACTTTCATTTATTGCCCAGATCAACCTCAGTCACCTTCCCTGTATTGAAGGTTCAAACCTTCCCAATAATGGCTTACTTTCTTTCTTCTATAACAATGAAGTCTGGGGTTTTGATCCAAAGGACAAAGGTGGCTTCCAAGTCTTTTATTTCGAAAATGAATTAAGCGAATTGAAAGAATGCCAGCCGCCAGCAGCAAAGATTGAGAAAAAATTCTTTGGCATGATTTCTAAAGCTATTAGTGTTGAAGAGTACGATTGCTGTGCGCTTGAGCCTGAGCTAATCCTAACGCTGCCTAATGAGCTGAAAAATATTGACTTGTCTGAAGATGACACTGAAAAATATTGCGTGCTATTGGAAACAATTGGCGGTCACCATCGTTTGCTCGGTTATTCAGAACCAGTGCAAAATGAGATGGAGCTTGAGTGCGAATTAGTTACCAATGGCCTCTACTGTGGCGATGCCAGCGGCTATAAAGATCCTCGGGCAAGCGAATTAGAAAAGACCTCACACCACTGGCAGTTACTTCTGCAAATCGATAGTGATGACAACGCCAACATGATGTGGGGTGATGCTGGCCGGCTATATTTCTGGATTAAGGATGAAGACTTAGCTGCCCAGCGCTTCCACAACTGCTGGATGATTTCACAGTGTGGTTAGATTGAGCGAAATTACAACTTTGTACCCGACAAACCAGCCACAACAAAATTAATAGCAATAGCCTGCCTCAGACCAATTCCAATCACTGGCGCAGGGTCATCGATTTGGTCGCCACTGCCAATCTGACTGCGATCGAAGTGAGCTGTCATGTGCATAACATAGCCTTTTTCAAAAGGAAAGACCACAGCTAGAATCCCTTGACCATCAGGATCATCCTTTGCCAAAGTAGGGCTCACGGCTAGCACTCGCACCAAGTCTTTGTTGATGACCCGAATTAAGTGGCAATGAATGTCCATCTTCCAATTTGCCCGTGTCACAGCATGACGGAAGAGTACTGGGTCTTTACCAACGATGGTGGCATCATACATGCGCTGGGTATTCATTGCGCCGCTCCAAGCAATATAGCCAGGAAAGATTTTTTGATCGAGGCGGTCGAGCATCCAGTCAGTAGTAATTAAGTATCCACCCCGGGTGACAAACTCTCTGATTTTCATACCAGCAGCATAAGAAAGATTTTTCGGCCCACAATCAATAACTAGCACCTGAGCGTTAGAGAGATCGTAAGAGTCTAGCTCGCGCTTTTCCATGCTCTTATATGGCAATCCCAGGGTCTTTAGTGTGCGCTCGGCTTGATCGTACCTGTCTGTGATTACCACTAAGCGGTCATCAGCAATTGCATTTGCCCCCAGGGCAAATTGAGGGTGCGCTTCCTCTAGCCAAGCTTTATAAATGCGACCAGGGGCGCTACCAGCTCTGCCGGTGAGCAGAGTTCCTGATGTCTCTATCGGTCCGTCGAACTTGGCATTACCTTGCAGCGGCAGCCTAATATTTGCTTGATTAGGCGCCACTGTAGGCTGCTCGGGCTTGGTCTGGTCAGCGACTGGTGTCAGTGGGTAGAACTGCGGCTCTTCTAGTTTGCCCGGCTGAGCAAGAGCTATTGAAGGAGACAGCGTGAATGCCAGCAGTTGGAGGCAAGAAAGTATTGCAGCATGCTTCAGGGGTGGCATAGATTTCCACTGCAGCTCGGCCGCCCAAGAGCCTCTATGCCAGCTCATACTGGCAAGGGGTTGCGCTCTTGGAACTGCCGCTGGTGCCAATAGGGATAGATAGTCGGCACATTGCTAGCAGCATCAAGTTTGGCCACTTGTTCTGTTGTTAGATTCCAACCAACAGCCTCGAGGTTTTGCTTTAGTTGCTCTTCGTTGCGAGCACCAATCACTATGTTCGCGACAGTAGGCCTTTGCAATAGCCAGTTGAGCGAAATTTGAGCAACAGATTTGCCTGTCTCGGCAGCTATTTCATCGATGGCGTCAACAACTTTATAGAGATGCTCATCTTCTACTTGTGGGCCTTGAGCCGCGGTCTTGTGCAGACGGCTTACTTCGGGCAATGGCGCGCCCCGTCTGAGCTTCCCGGTGAGCCTGCCCCATCCTAGTGGGCTCCAAACCATGGTGCCAATTTTCTGGTCTAGAGCCAGTGGCATCAATTCCCACTCAAATTCGCGATTGATTAGAGAATAATAGGCCTGGTGTGAAATATGCTTGGCCCAGCCGTACTTCTCGCACACAGCAAGCGACTTCATCAAGTGCCAACCAGAAAAATTAGAACAACCAATGTAGCGAACTTTGCCACTTTTAACCAATGAATCAAGGGTGCTCATTGTTTCTTCCATTGGCGTCATGGCATCGAAACCGTGCATGAAATAGACATCGATATAGTCAGTGTTCATACGCTTCAAGCTAGCATCGCAAGAAGCAATCAAGTGATGACGCGAAGAACCAACATTGTTCTCTTCTTTATCAAAGCGAAAAGTAGCCTTAGTAGAAATCAGGGCTTTGTGACGGCGCTTGCCCAGGGCCTTTCCTAAAATTTCTTCGGCTAGACCATTGGAATAAATGTCGGCAG
>CAJXZK010000391.1 GCA_913063055.1 uncultured bacterium | reverse complement strand
CATTAGAGTCAGCAATGTAGTTAGTCGGCAGCGGCAATTTGCGACCAACACCAAATTCGGTATCATAATAAGGTGCCAACTGGCGATAGGCTTCAGTTTGACCGTCAGTAAAAGTCAAAGTCTTGGCTTGCTCATCATAGCGATTGACTTTCTGCTCGTTTTTCAGTGTGCTCTCTAGATCACCACGCAAACCATCCGCTAACTCAGTGTAGGGCTTATGAAAGCGCTTCTGAGCCATCTGCTGCAAGGCAATTTCGCCTTCGCGATGGAGATAATCAGCCGAAAAATCTGGGCCGTTGTATGCACCATGGCCAAAGAAAGATCCAACATCCATCAAACCGTATTTTTGAAAAACAGCTTGGCGCGCCAGAATGTCGCTACCAGTAAACAGCACAACACCGCTCGAATCAACCACTCTATCTGGTATCGGCGGTGCTTGATTAGTAGTTTCATGCCCCATAAAAATCAGGGTCGAAAAACCAGCGATCAGGACGAAAAGCACAGACAGCTTCCATCTCCAAGACATAGACAAGACCTCTTAGTTTTGGGGCGCCAGTAAGTGAGGGCTCAATGCTAGCACTCCCTCACTTACTTTTGTGCTACTTTTTAGTCAATTAGACAGTTGCGACACTTCGTTCAAGCCACGGTTGCTTGTCATTTTTGCGAAAACCATCGGGTTCATAGCCAGTCTCAGCTAGCTCTTCTTTATAGGCAGCGGGATTATCCGCAGCTTCGATCATGGTCTTGGCTACAACTCCAATGGCAGCTTCCCAGGTCTCTTGCATGGGCTCAGTCCACTGGCCTTCTTTACTGAGGTGATCAGACAGAACCGCTAAGAGATTCTCGCCAACGGCACCATAGTGAGCATTCTCTGTTTTATACTTTAAATGCCTAATGCCCATAGCATGCAAATACGGCAGAAGTCTTGCAGGTTGCTCGACTCCAGCGACAATGGCGCCCAATGACGCCACCAATTTTTTGTGCTGTTCTTCTGGCGGCGTGTGGAAAAGTGGTATCACCGCTGGATACTTTTCGAAAAGTCTTTTGTAGAAAGCCATGCCGAGTGCTGTGGCTCCGCCATTCTCGACCTTAACTCGCTCAAAAGTCTCCCGCAACAGCGCAACATTCAAAGACATGATTAAACTCCTGTTTTAGTGTTAACAAATAACTGTAAATCGCGCATGAGAGCATCTAAATCGTCTATGTGACACATGCTGTCGCAGATACCAAGTTCGGTATCTAAAATACTTTCATCGCATTGAGTTGGAACGCTCACGCCGTGTTCTTCGAATACCACCACGGCTCCTGGATATGCCTCAAGAATGTCTTTAACAGTGGTTTCTTCTGTAATTGTCATCACCATGGTCGTACCGTCCTTTCTAACAGTGCACTAAGGCTTCGGCCTTAATTGCGAGGGGAAAGAGAATGGAATTCTCTTTGTGAATGTGAACACGCAGATCTTGGTCAAGATGTGCTAACCCGGCAAGCAAAGCCTGCCAACTAGCGCAAGCACCTTCTGGTGCTGTGTACTGATCAGTTAGCTGACGCAACTGCATCAAAGCAGCACCGGCATCATCGTGTTCGGATTCAAGGCAACTAACAGGCTTAGCCACCGTAGAAAAAGGTGCACCGTAAACTCCCTTTCCCTGATCAAGCAAGCGCATAAAGGGAAACAGTACCAATTCCTCTTTGGCGGTATGCTCCAAGATTTCGGTGCTCATTGCCGAGAATATGGCGGCCACTTGAAGCAGCTTGGGCTGACGCACACCATGTACTTTGGCGACCTTATCGGCAAGTGCCTGAAGGCGGGGCAACTCATTCTTCAAATAGACATGATGAGTCTGCTCTATATGATCTGCTAGCTCAGTCAAACTAGCCTTGAGCCAATTCTGACCACCCTGGTCAACTTCAATTGCAGCATCATTATCGACAAGAGCAGCAATAACAGTATCGAGGGCAATACCACCCTGCTGGCAAGCAGCAGTGAGTGTCTGCTTCCCGCCGCAACAATAGTCAATGCCAAAATGGTCAAAGACTGCGGCACTCAGTGGCTGCTCAGCAACCAAGATGCCTACAGTTTCAGTTCTAAAATCTTCCATAACAGCCACCTGTGGTCTCTCGACCACCATTTTCTGAGCCCAACAATCAAACAATCTACTTACTATTTGCAAGTATGAGCTGGCGCAACCTTCGTACCCGTCGCAACCTTTGTTGCTTCATACACTGGCAGGCTGACGCAAGAGCAAGACTGGAAGTATTCCTTAGCAGCAGCACAATCAGGACAATGCCAACTGTCTGGCAAGCTATCAAACTTAGTTCCGGGCTCTATGCCAGCTTCTGGCAATCCTTGAGCCTCTTCCAAAATATAATTACAGAGTGTGCAAATGAATTTCATGACCCGATCCTCCGTTAAAAATACAGTTTTTCGTTAACAAAATTCCTATTAACATCAAATATACCTTTATGTCCATAATAGCACTTCGAGGCCCTCTGTCAAGCCCGCAAACGCCCACAGCGTGGTAATGTGTATATAAAGGTACTTTTGGTTACGAAGAGGCCGCCATGATTTCACAAACTTCTGAATACGCCCTTAGAGCGATGGTTTTCCTCGCCATGCAAAATTCAGCCGCCACCGGACAAGGCATCGCCGAGGTGACAAAAGTGCCACCAGGGTACCTCAGCAAAATCATGCAACAGCTAGTCAAAAGCAAGCTAGTAAATTCTCAACGTGGCATAGGCGGTGGCTTTGTCTTAGCGAGAACACCAGCAGAAATATCAATCTTGGATGTCGTTAATGCAGTCTGTCTCTTATACACATCTCCGAGCCCACGAGACCGTACTAGATCTCGTATGCCGTCTTCTGCTTGAAAAAA
>CAJXZK010000390.1 GCA_913063055.1 uncultured bacterium | reverse complement strand
GTATAAGAGACAGCGCTAAAGTTGCGCCAAGAGAAACTTTGGGCATTTTACGAAACCCGTGGGATTACCACCAATTGCTGATTGCTTGCTGCCTCACTACACTCTTTATACAACTAAGAGGCAGCAACACCATGATGAGTATGTTCAACCACCCAGCCGATGAAGAAAAACTCTGCCAAGTGCTCAAAGCTTATGTTGAAGAGTGGGGCCCCGAAAATGTTATCGTCTCGGTGCCTGAGCACTGGAGCGAATATAGCGCCAACAATCTTGGCCGTGTACGTCTCGAATTCGCCACCCAGAACACAGTTTCAATTAGAGTGGAATATGACTTTGTTAGATTGAGCTATAACGTCGACTTAGTGGCGGCCTAGCCTTCTCAAAATAGGTTTCTTAGTTACAGAATAATCATGGTAAGAGCAGAGGCATCCTCTGCTCTTTTTTTTACGCCCAGTAGAAAACAAAAAAACTGCCACTAAATATAGTGACAGCTTTATATAGCAGCTTTAACTGGCCGAAAGTTAGCTTTAGCGGGCCAGACTGAATTCTCTCAAATGTCCCACAGCTTGCTGCGGAGTCATTTGGCCGACACCAACCAAGCTATGCAAAGCTCTGGCTTTTTGCAGAACTACAGCTGGAATTGGTGAACATTCGTCCCAAACCGATTCAAAGGAAAGTCTATTTTGCAAAGCGGCTTCCATCAAACCAAGTGCTGTTACTTCACTTAGACAATTAGACTGAACCAGGAGGTCTAGTACTTCAAGGATGTCGCGGTTGTTGGCGTAGATAGCAAAACCTAAGGTGCTGTGAGCAAATTTAAGAGATTGGCTGGCAGCACCAACAGAACCAGTGAGAGTATTCTCCATGCGGGCGTTGCGCACACGCTGATGCAACTGCTCTGCGCTAATTTGACCGGTAGTAAGGCGAGCGAGGCCATCAATCAAAATTTTGTACATAGAAACTGGCAGACCGCAGCAGCGGTTCAGACTCTGACCAACAGTGAGGCCACGAGCCAAACTGTATTGTCTAGCCTGATTAAACTGGTCACGATCAATCAATTGACACGATAGAGCCAATTGTCCAAGTGCACTATCAGAGAAGGCATTGCTTGGGTGCAAATCGAGTTCTTCTAAGACTTGTGTGAAAGGCAAGAAATCGCTCAAGGCGCGATTGAGAGCTTGAATAGCCCATGGCTTAAAGAGCCAGCTAGAGCGAATCGCCTGGGCCGCATCAAGAAATGCCCGCCGATCACTGGCTGCCACAAATCCACTTTCAAACAAAACATCAATCACCTGACTATTGCGCATGCTGGCTAGTTGAGCCACTTGCGCCAAAACTTCGTTAGAGACAACTTGCGACTGAGCAATCAACTCGAGCATGAGCGACTGGTCAAGATTGACAGCCTGACTATATTGCGGCGCTTGATGAGCGAGTTGCTCGCGCTCATAGTTGAGAGATAAGGTTGTTTCTAGAGCTAAAGTTGCTGTCATTGGGGTGCTAAGCTCGAACTGGTCAGGAATAAAGGGTTATTTTGTAAGACAAAACTTAGTAAGACAAATGCAGTAAAACAAAGGTCCAACACAAGCAAAGACAGAAGGGTGTCTTGTGTAAGGTACCAAATTATTGGTGGCGAAAATCAGTTACTAAATACTTTTACTAATCGGAAATACTCAGTAAATACATTATAGGTTGCTAATTTAGCCAGTCAATGGCACCCTACGTAGGATTACGCAAAGTATTTTCGCTAATTTTAGTTTTTCTCAGATTTATTCTAGCTTCTGTCGGAAGCAGACCTTACGGGTTCTGTGGTCGATCCAAATCAGCTCATGCTTGAGCTTCGGATATTCAGTGGCAAAGAATAATTTGGTTTGCAATGATGAATAAGGCTCAAGGGTAAAGAGAAACTCCGAGTCGTCTCCAGGCCCCATACCGACAGGATACTTATTGCCATTAGTGTCACGCAAATAAAGATCGATAGCACTGAGTTTGCGATCGCTATTGTTGTCGATAGTGACGTCCATACGAATAAAGTGACCATCAAGGCCATCTTTGATAATTTTAGTTTTGCCGACTTCTATCGAAAGGCCATCCAGGTTCATATTAGCGGCTTTCTTGGTTGGTTCTGACAGGGCTGGCAACAGCAAATCAGTATCAATAGATAGATTGAGATCATCACCAGGCTCAAGGGTTGCCCGATCGCCTTTCTTCATGATGGCGTGACCAGCTGCTATCAAGGCCCCAGCAGCAGCTCCACCGGCAATATTGTAATAGTGACAGGCAGCCGAACCCCGCATTCCACCAACAATCTGGTAGGCTGCTAAAGCCCCGACAATGGCGCCGCCGGCAGCATTTGCCGCGACCATTCCGGTTCCTTTGGCTACGCCCTTAAGAGTGGTTTTTTTAAAATTATTGGCCTCGGCCGAAAAGGCAAATCTTTTGCCATTTGGTAAAGCTAATTCGGTAAACGAAATCTCTAGCCAACCTGGTCGCTGCACTCGCCGGGGCGGCTTAACCGACGACACCCGCCCCTTAAAGACAGTACCGGCGGGAATGACCTTATTGTCTTCGACAAAAATGTCTTCTGAAGTAGCGGCAGTGATGATGTCGCCCACATGAGCGGGATGAAGCTTGCCATCCATGTCGCGGTCAAGCAGGTGCATGCCTTGGGTGGGCACGGAAGACAGCTTGAGCTTGATGCCAGTGCCTTTGGGCACGCAATAGGTAACTTCAGCCTTTAAAAGAGGAGTGGTTGTGCCCTTTTTCACCACTAAATCGTTAGTCTGGCCAGCTTTAGGCAAAGGTTGAATGCGCTGGCGCATGGGGGAGACTTCAGGAGCTTGCCCAGGCAAGAGCGGCTCTTGCTCCTTGGTAACATCGCCGGGGTTCTCGATGGGCCGACTGAGACC
>CAJXZK010000389.1 GCA_913063055.1 uncultured bacterium | reverse complement strand
GCTTTTATTTGAGGTTAAAAGCGCGCCACAGAGCAAAGCACAGCTTTGTCTGCGGTGGCGGCTAGGGAAAGCGAAAGCAGAGACGAGCAAGAACGGCCTAACAAACGCAAGAACTCAATTGAGACTCTTGGCTGCTGGGGCTATTGCTGGGTGCTTGCCTAGGTCTTCGCGGTGATTTCTGTTGTTTGCTTGTTGGTTGGAATTGAGAAAGATGAGCTGTTAGCCTAGTAGTTCTCAAGAGATGGCTTCAAGAGTTATTAGTGCAATTGCTTTTAATCAGGAATCGGTAATTAGTTCTCAATGCTTAATATCTACGCCCCCGGCCCCACGGGGTAGGGCTCGCTAGCTAGCTATAGCCTGAGCATTAACCGGCTGTAAGCTGGCGTAGCTAGCGCTCAGGGTGATTGACTCAACCGACCAGGTGGCATCCGCTGGGCTCAAGTTTTTGGCTGCGCAAAAACTCCATAGCTTTCTCTTGTTCTTCTTTGGCAAATATCTCAATGGCCATGCCGCAAATTGATTCTGACAATCCTGGTGGCGTTGGTGTCGGTCGACAGCGCAGAGAGCTGTCGCCACTTTCTCTCAGGGCCCGCTCTGCGGCGAGCACTTGGTGGAGAGTAGGAAAGGTAAGAATGAGCCGCTTATCAGCATTGGTTTGGGGCATAAGGCAATGGTAGCCTGCTTGCGCCGCAAAGGCATGTTTTTTCTTGTTGACTATCTGTTCATTTCCGTCATTGCAGGGCTTTCCTAATTTGAGAAAAACTGACGTGATACTGAATATCGGCAGAAGGTTAGGAGCAGGTAAAATGTTGGAGAAATCCTCAGCAATACACCCCAAAACGGGCACCCGCACTTGATTTCCTGTGTTATAGTGAAAACAGTAAAGAGAGGGATCTATGCAGTATTTCCTTTGCCCACGATGCCAGTTCAGAGTGCCAGCCAACAAGCACATTTGCCAGACCTGTGGCAATAAGTTTGTCAGTTCAGCTCCAGCTAATAGTGGTGCAGATAATTCAGTTGAAAAAAAGGCATTGGTTAATCCATTTGCCAAGCTTTTGGGCTTCAATAACCAGTCTAAGCAAAAAGACAGCAGTCAAGAAAAGCCAGCTTTAGGCTAGTTGCGCTCAGTCTAGACGGGCTTAATGGCTTTGTAATTCATTGGCAAATAATAGATATTACTGGGACGGTCAGAAGGCCGTCCCTTGTTGTTCTTGGCAATTTAGACAGCACTGTCAGGCAAGGGCAACTATTTAGTAGTGCCATCGCCCCCGGTACTACTTTTGGATACTACTTTTGGATATTGCTAATTTGGAATTACTAATGGCGGTAAAAATTGCGCTTAAGTAATCAGTGGCTTGAGGTGTGACATCAGCACATAGTTTGTGCGGGCTAACAAGTAGTCAATGTTAGGGTCGTGTATTTGTGTTTGCGACTGAAAGAGCGATGGATCTGATGGCAAATAGCGCCAAACAATTTTTGAGCCCTCACCGTACTTTGTCACGTCAACACGCACAGTCATCATGATCTTTGTGGTCTTGCTCGTATCTTTGTACTGGCTTGTTACTTGGGCTACGCGACTAAGAGCTATATCGGTCACGCCTTCGACACGGATAGAGGTCTCAATTGGGTCGACGATATTGATTACTTTGATATGGTACTTAAAATTACGGTGGCTGCGTGTCAATGCTTTTTGTACTGAAGCTGCTGCTGCTCTATATTCTTGTTTGCTCTGAATGGCCACAGGCAGGTGGGCGATTTTTCCCATCAAGGGCTCGGTGATTGTGCGCAAGAGATTGAGTTCGATCACCGCCCAAAGGCGAGGAACGGCGAATAACAATACAAAAAGGCCGCAAACGGCGTAGACACAGAACTCGAGATTGATAGTCATACTTATATTTCAGTGGTTACAGTGCTTATACCCTTAGTAGAGAGTTTCATACACAAAGTAACTGCCAAAAACTTTGCGTACATAGTCTCTTGTTTCTCTAAACGGAATCTCTTCCACAAAGTAGTCCCAATCTTTTCCACCAGCAGCATTGAACTTATCAACCCAGCTCTTGACTGCGTTAGGGCCGCCATTATAGCTAGCTACAGCCAGCATAGCATTGCCATTAAAGCGCTTCAATGTGTATTCCAGGTAGGCCGTCCCCAGCTTGATGTTATTGTCTGGAATGAAGACATCTTCTTTGCTAGCAAGAGGCACCCCGATGCGTTTGCCTACACCAAATGCGGTGCCAGGAAGTAACTGCATCAAGCCGATGGCTTGTGAGCGGCTGAGCGCTTTGGGGAAGTAACGTGACTCTTCGCGAATTAAGGCGTGAATTAAATAGGGGTCTACTTTGCGCAGCTGCCCTTGTTCTTTGATTCTGGCGGCATAGGCCCAAGGATAAGTTATCTGCCAGAGCGGAGCGCGATTAGGCTTGCCCTCTAGGTCTTTGCCTGCGGCTCGAATGCCTTCCATGATCAAACCCTGACTAAGATAGAGCCATGAACGAAAACCAATTATGTCTTCGCGATTACTTTCATTGGCCTCTCCAACCTCTGCTAGTGCGGTTTGACACTCATCTAGCTGGCGCGCTGCTGCCAGCAAAGCTACTTTAGGTCCAGCAAAACGAGCAACTTTATCAAAATTAAATAGAGTAGGCGGTTGTGGCCAACTCCAGTTATCGAGACAGTTGCGTTGTGCGCTGGTAGACCAACCACGGTCGTGACGTTTGTCAGCTGGGGCATTGTGATAGGCCAAGCGGGCTAGGGCACGAAATGCATAATAGTTTGATGGATAGAGATTATGGGCGTGTTGGTAAAGTGCTTTGGCCTTAGCATGATCACCTAAATGCTCATGAATTTTGCCTGCCCAAAATAGAAAGCGCGCGGCCGAGCGATGGGTGGGGTAGCGCGCTGCGGCATTTTCAGCCATGAGGGCCAGAGCC
>CAJXZK010000388.1 GCA_913063055.1 uncultured bacterium | reverse complement strand
CTACACCTCTCTATTCGTCGGCAGCGTCAGATGTGTATAAGAGACAGTCTTCAATAACTGCGACCAGGCCAGTTTTGTGTTCTTCGACAAATTTTTTCAAATCGTCTTCGATCTGGCGCAGCAGATTGGCTGTCTCGCCATTGACGATATATTCAGCGTCAGTTTGTTCTTGTTTAATTTTATCGGCAGCCAGCCCAAAATTTGTAATTGCTTGTCTTAGTAATTCTAGTGGTTGTTTCCTACTGTGCTGCTCAAGTTGCAGCAGTTGCTTGGTGCTCGCCACTTCTTTGCTGAGCCGGGCAGAAGAGGAGGCAATCAGAGCTTGGGCCTTGCCCTCGACGAGAAAAATAAGTATGTCGTGTTCTAATACATCAAAGCCATCGCTAATTTCTGCCACAGCATTATTTAATCGTTTATTTAGTGCCAGTTTTGCTGAAATTGGATAGATTACCGGCTGGCATTGTATTTGGCCGGCAATGGTTTGTTTGAGAAAATTGAGCGATTGCTCTAATTCTTCAGGGCATAAATGATCGATTTTATTTTGCACCAAAAAAGTTCTCGGGGCAAATTGGTGTACATCTTTGAGAAAAGCCAATTCTAGCTGGCTAGCTGGTTGATCGGCGCTAAATAAAAATATGGCAGCATCAATTTCAGGAAGATAGTCATAGGTCGTGGTTGTATTGTGCTGAAAGGCCGAGCCTATTCCCGGCGTGTCAATCAGTCTAACGCCGTCCTTAAGTAGAGAGGCATTGTGTTCTATTTCTACCGTCGAGACCAGCTTTTCGTTTTTGGGATTGCCGCTTTCGGTGACATAGTT
The DNA here is from genome assembly GCA_913063055.1 of uncultured bacterium. Taxonomy (GTDB): domain Bacteria; phylum Cyanobacteriota; class Vampirovibrionia; order Obscuribacterales; family Obscuribacteraceae. The sequence continues at coordinate 2,268 of CAJXZK010000388.1, read as the reverse complement.
GGGCAGTTCTTCTTTGGTAATTTCAAGTGAGTGTTGATTTTGAAAGCGCACTGTAATATGTGTTTTACTGCCATAAGCGATTGTGGTGGCAATCGAAGTTAGGGGGATGACAGCCATTGGCAGGAGGTTGTCGCCAATTAAGGCATTGACTAGAGTTGACTTGCCGCGCTTAAATTCACCGACCACTGCCAGATTGAATGTAGCGCTTTCAACTTTTTTACAGAAGGCATCAATGCGTTGCCCCAGGCCCTGGTCATTCCGCTCTGCGGCGATTTGACTTAAGACCGCTGCCGCATCTAATAACAGCTCTTTTGCTTGTTTGTAATCATTTAGTGCCTTAACCATAGCTTGTCCTGGCACTAGACGCTGCTCAGCAAGGCAACAATTTTTGCTACTGCTTGGTCCGCGGGAACTTCCTCTATGGTGCGGCCCTTGCGGGTCAGTAGTTCGACTTTGCCGTCAACTAGTTTTTTGCCTACGGTCAGTCGGTAAGGAATACCGATTAGTTCACTTTCGGCAAATTTAATGCCTGCTCTTTCGTGGCGGTCATCTAGCAGAACATCTATCTTGAGTTCAATTAGCTTGTGATAGACTTCTTCGGCGTATTCTAAAATGGCACTATCGCTGATATCAGTTGGTGTCACTACTACTTGGAACGGGGCTATGCTTGGGTGCCAAATGATGCCTTTTTCGTCGTGTGAAGATTCAACGCAGGCCGCCATTAAGCGCTCCACACCGATGCCATAGCTGCCCATAACCAGGGGGCGGCGCTCGCCATTGCTATCGAGTACGTGAGCTCCCATGCTCTCTGAGTACTTCAAGCCAAGTTTGAAAATATGGCCTATTTCTAGCCCCTTGCTATATTTGAGATCACCTTCGCAATTGGGGCAGCCTTCGCCTTCTTTGACCACACGCAGGTCGGCAAATTTATCGACTTGCATGTCTCGTTCGATTGAAACATGGCGGTAGTGGAAGTCATCGACGTTGGCACCAGTGACCATTTCACTGGCCCCCTGCAGCACCAGATCGGCTATTATTTCGCTGATTTGGGGCTGATCTTTAGTATTTACTGCACTGTTTACTGCAACAGCGCCAAGGGAACCTGGATGGGCACCGAGGGCCTTGAAAATTTCATCTTCTGTGGCTGGTCGGAGATCCGCCGTGCGGCAGACTTCGGCTAACTTGCTTAGATTTAGCTCGTGGTCGCCTCTTAAAAGAAAGAGCTTGAGGCTGCCAGCCGCACTGTAAACTAGAGTCTTGATTTGACTGTCGGCCTTGGCGCCACCATTGAACTTTGCCAGATCTTCTATGGTGCGAACGCCGGGTGTGGCAAATTTCTCCAGGGCACTATTTTCACTTGCTTTGGCGGTGGCGATTGGCTTGGCTATTGCTTTTTCTAAGTTGGCTGCATAGGTACAGTTTGAGCAGGTCACCACTAGATCTTCGCCACTATCAGTCAGCAGCATAAATTCCACCGATTGGCTGCCACCCATTGCTCCAGAGCTAGCCTCGACCATTAAGTATGGCAAGCCAACAGCCTTGAAAGTATTGCAGTAGGCCTGGCGATGGGCCTCAAATGATTGGTCCAGGCCAGCGAAGTCGAGATCGAAAGAGTAAGAGTCTTTCATTGTAAATTCTCGTACTCGCAAAAGGCCAGCTTTAGGTCTTAGTTCGTCGCGATATTTAGTTTGAAATTGGTACCATATTTGGGGCAGTTGCCTATAGGAAGCGAGGCCGTCGCGAGCTACGGCTGTAAATATCTCTTCGTGGGTGGTGCCTAGCACTAGAGGCGCACCCTTCCTATCTTTCAGTTTGAACATTATTTCGCCCATGGTATCGAGGCGACCGCTTTCTTGCCAAACTTCGGCTGGATGTAGAGCTGGCAGCAAGAATTCTTGAGCCGAAATGGCGCTCATTTGTTGGCGAATAATATTGATAATTTTCAGTCTGACCTTATAGGCAAGAGGTAGCAGGCTGTAGATGCCAGAACCTAGACCGCGAATGAAACCGCCCCGGAGCAATAGTCTGTGACTAGGGCTTTCGGCTGCCGCTGGATTTTCTTTGATAGTCGGAATGAATAATTTGGACCAGCGCATGAGCACTCCCTGTTAGTGGTTGCGAAAAGGTAAAAGCCTAGTCTCGCTCAAGGGCCTTAAGCCTGTCTGCTTTTGCCTTTTGTGGGTTGCCGAGTTTGTCTAATAGAGCTGCCCGTGATAGATAATATTTTGAAGTCGGTTGCAATTCGATGACTTTGTCCCAGTCTTTCAC
>CAJXZK010000387.1 GCA_913063055.1 uncultured bacterium | reverse complement strand
CTCTCTATTCGTCGGCAGCGTCAGATGTGTATAAGAGACAGGGACGAAGTAGTTCGCCCATAAAGTCTTTCGATGTTGAAGCCCACAATATCAAATGGTAGTGAACAAAGAGAAAAAAGCAATATTGCCCCGGTCAAATTGAGGGCCAAACTGGCCATCGACTGACTGGATGCTGGAAAAATTGAACGAGAAAGATCGAAAGAGAGAACAATGGAACAAGCAGTGACAACAACGCCGACATAGGCAATACCTAACCAGCGGCGCATCCTGCCATAAACGATTTGAGGCCCTGTAGACACCACAGGGCTGCCAGAAGAAGAAGTAAGGCCAGGCGGAGAAATCATAGTAGACACCGGAAACGACTCGCTATTTGGATCTTAGGATCCGTACAAATAGATGTTAGAAAGCTTGTATGAATAAGGCGTGAACAGAAGCCCGCAAAATATCTCACAAGCGCTAACATAAATGAGTTCTATCGAGGAGTTAGTCATTGAAAGTTCCAGCGGGATGGTACGTCATATTAAGCTCGACTGAGCTTAAGAAAAATCGACCAACAGCAATCGAGCGCTTTGGTCGTTCATTGGTTGTCTGGCGCAAATCAAGTGGCGAACCCGTTATAACCAGCGACCAGTGCCCACACAGAGGAGTCAAACTGAGCCTGGGAACCATCAATAAAGACTGCATAGTCTGCCCTTTTCATGGCTTCGAATTTGATAGCGCTGGCTCTTGCCAGCTTGTGCCCGAAACAAAAAAATCAGCAGTAAACCTCACCGTGCCTACTTTTAGTGCGACCGAAAAACATGGTTTCATCTGGATGTGGCTAGGCGAGGAGGCTAATAGCGCTGCAACACAAACTCACTGGTTTGACGAACTAGAAAATCCCAAACTAGTCTACTCAGAACATTCTGATGTCTGGCCAATTCATGTCACCCGCTGTATCGAAAACCAGCTTGATTATGCCCACTTGCCCTATTTGCACAGAAATTCAATCGGCCGTGGTTTTGACGTTTCAATCAAACGTGATTTCCAACTAGACGACAAACAAATAACACTATCGTTCAAAGATGGCGGCGGCTTTCAATTTAAATTTCCCAATATCTGGAGGCTGGTAATTAAGCCTGGCAGTTTCTATCAAATGCTTGCCTTTGTACCAATCAATGAACAAAGCACTAAGATATACGCCCGCAGTTATCAAAGTTTTGTCACATTCAGTGGGCTTAAGCCCTTGGTAGACATTATTTCAAACTATCAGAACTCAGTGATACTCAATCAAGATAAATATGCAGTGATTAGCCACAGCCCCAATTCTTCCATCGATGCCACAAATGAAAAGCTCTACCCGAGCGACCACGGCATTGATTGGTTTAGAAAGAAATGGCTGGAAAAATCAGCAACAACTTCAGCAGTGCAAAACTGATTGCAATAAAAAGAGGCAAAGGGGAAAGGCCTTTTTTATCTGCTAGACTGCCATTATGACTTTGATTAGCACAAAATACGCAGATACACTTCAATACACAGATCACAGGCCCTTTGCCGTTGAGCAATCACCCTGGGTTCTCAATCAAAGCTGGTGCAATCTTCTCTTTGCCCATTGGCCCGTAGCAGTCGACACCATGCGGGCACTAGTGCCACCACAGCTAGAGCTAGATCTTTTTGAAGGCCAGGCTTATATCGCCGTGGTGCCCTTTGAAATGAGAGAAGTAAGCCCGCGTCTTTTGCCTTCAATGCCCTGGCTTTCATTCTTCCCAGAATTAAACGTCCGCACCTATGTAAAATACAAAGGGCGGCCTGGTGTCTACTTTTTCAGCCTTGATGCCGGCAACCCGGTGGCAGTTTGGATCGCCTGTAATTTCTACCATCTGCCCTATTTTGACGCCACAATGCAATGTCAAAAAACTCTCGTTTCGGGCCAAAAGCAATTTAGCTACAAGAGTCTGCGCACCCTTGGATCAACTCCAAACAAAAAATCAATCAAGGCTAAGGCGCAGCTCGACATCACCTATGGTCCCACTGGCCCGGTCTATCACAGCAAGCCCGGCAGCCTCGAGCACTTCCTCACAGAACGCTACTGCCTCTTCACCGTATTTAGTGGCACTGTTTATCGCGGAGACATCCACCACAAGCCCTGGCCTCTGCAACCAGCTATGGCTCAATGGCGCACTAACACTATGGCTACACCATTAGGACTAGCACTTGAAGGCGAGCCCATACTGCACTTTGTTGAAAATATCGATACAGTCGAGTGGCCGATTAAGCCTCTAGAGCCAAATTAGACTAGAACTTAGTGTAGAGCTTAGAATAGAAGTTAGAATAAAACAAAAAGATCAGAAGCTGTATTTAGGCCTTGCTGCTACATCGGCTAGTAGCAAGAAGAAAAAAGCGAAATAGGGGAAACCGCGCTTGAGGTTTCCCCTTGCCAAAGCAATTCTAAAAATAGCCAGACGGCTACTGGCCTAGAAACTCGACTAAGCGCCGTTTAACTATTTCAGCACGGGCAATAGTTATTCACCTCCCCGAAGAAGCCTTGTAGAACCTACAGCTCAATTCGCTTTATCCAAGAAATCCCAGACGATTTCTCGCCCCAGCAGGTCCGGCTTGACGTAGAGCCAGTTGTTAGGGAAAAGGTCACAACCGGCCAGGGGCAAAAGACGGTCCTGGCGAAGCTCGCGAGCAATTTCGCGGCTGTAGTGGTGCAGCAATTCTTCGGCCGAATTGCCCAGTGGAGTGAGCACCGCCGGCTCCTCACTGCAGACCGGTTCGAGCAGCGGAAAAAAGGCCAGCCCCAGCGGGTCCAGATCCCCAAGCCAAAAGGGCGGAGCCGAGGTGAAGGCGCTCACATCCATGGACGAGAACAGAGGCGCCCCCACAGGCGGGCAGACCTCATGAGCGATCACATCACCCCAGTTGAAATCACCGGCAATCACTCCATCCGGGTTGTACACCACCGACTCCAAACCGTCGAAGAAGCGATTGTTCAAATCTTTGGAAACAGCCATTTGATAGCCTCTCAGTGAAACCGCCGACCGTGCCGGCAGCTATTGACAATCGGATGCTCTCAGCTTCAGGCCGAAAGCATCCGCGCACGCTAAAGAAAGCCCCGAAGAATCAGCAGGCTTGGGGTACGCCGTTGGCGAAGTCGCGCAGGCAGTCCGGATTCAGCTCTGCGACGGTGCACTCGTAGTGCCGAGCAGCTGCCAGCCTGTCTCTTATACACATCTGACGCTGCCGACGAAT
>CAJXZK010000386.1 GCA_913063055.1 uncultured bacterium | reverse complement strand
AGATTCTGAGCCAACTGACAGGGCTTTTGTGCTTTTTAAAAGATTACTTTGGTATCACTCCCGTGAATAATTGCGGTGAGGCATACACACTATAGAATACAGTACTTTCAGTGCATACACCCCAAGCTTGAGATCCCATGCATATTCTAGAAATCACACTTGCGTTGAGCATTTAGTCAGCTACCCTCCATGCATGAGGCGACGAAATTGCTCAACGGTGTAGATCAACCCATCATCAATTATGTAACGACTTGGCTTTGGCGCGGCAAAAGGACGGTCAATAATTGCATGTGGCACAACTACGCCGGCAGACGTTTCGCCACTTGCGACCACTTCCAGGCACTTCAGTCGGTGAGCCTCAAATTCCGGCTCTAGACCCAAGTTGTCATCACAAAAGCCAATGCCTTCACTCCGCTCGCACAGAGCTTTCAACATTGGGAGCCAGTGGGGGTACAAATCAAAATCGTCAACCTTGCCCTTTAGATAACGCTGTGACTCTGTCCACAAGAAGAGCCAGCCTGCAGTAGCGCGATCCATTGCCGGTTGCTGGATAAGCCAGCCGATGAAATCGGCACGCGAAAAGAAAGCCAACTCGGCCTGTGCTGCTTGATGCCAAAGGTCGGGATCATGTTGCGACTTCAACCATTCCACATACTCCAACTGTCCTATGTCCAGCGCATTCTCGCCCTCAAACGGCATCTGAGCATCACCTACATCAGGTTCCGATTCTATCGACGAGGCAGACTCGGCTATCTCTCGCTCAATGCTCACGATTTCTTCGATGCTTGGATCTCCGTTGTATCTAATCGCTTTAAGAAACTGCACGATATGAATTCGATTTTCCGAATCTGTTTGCTTGAGAAACTTCACGATTGCACCGGCATGCCTATCGCAATAAACATTTAAATCCGCAAATGCTTCTGGCGGATCAAACTGGCCGTAATGCCAATCGCTGGCAAATACTTGGCGATACTTCAGATCGAACAGAGCCACCACCAAAGCATCCGCAGGCAGTTTTGCAATTCTGACAAATTCCTCAAGCTTACTTAGAGACCATACAGGCGGCCGCTTTTCTCCCTTGCGGTACCTGAGAGAACTGGATGTGATTTCCGCTAGCAGGTTTGCTAGCCAATCGGGCCAATCGGCCGGGCCTAGTACACTAGTTTTACCAACATTTGCTGCTGCAAATAATTGTCCTACCCGAATCCAAACCTCGTTCGATACTGCCGCATCGGCAACCACCACTTTTGCACGTTTTTGCTTGGTTTCAACTACCCGATTGGTCCCATCGAAATCGACCACATAACCTAACTGTCGGCAGGCGCTTTCATTATTGTGTAAGCGCTCAAGACACTCCCCATTCGTACCATCCACAATAAATGAAAGCAAAGATTGCTGCAGCTCTTGTTCATGGTCGCCAAGCACGGCCAAATAAAAGCGCAGCGCTTGCAGAAATTCTGATGACACGTTAGGCGGATGCTTGATCCCGTTTCGATCAGTATCTTGCCTCTTCTCAAAAATCCTTTTGAGCCAATCCATAGAAACAATCACTCCAATGAACTGCACCATTTTGGCACGGAGATAAAGAAGCTGTCACCAGTGGCAGCGCACTAAAGGAAAAGATTAAGTCATTTATTTAAACCAGTTTTCAACCATTATCACGACTTCATATAGTAATAGCAAAAGTAAAAAAAATCTGCCGGAAGCTTTGCAGCCTGCATGCAGATTTTTCAAGTGTCGTCTATTGCTCTCATAGTGTCTTTATTTCTTGCAGTTCAATTTAGTTGGTGTAAAAATTGCTTGATAGCACCACAAAATATCATCACATCAGCCAGGTCGACATTGACATGACTAGAGCGCGGACAAACAACAAAGCGCTTGGGAGCTAGAGCGCGACTGAACATTTCCTTTGAATGATCAATGTCGATGATACTGTCCATAGCACCATGCAAAATCAATAAAGGCACATGGGGCTGCTCCAGAATAGCGACATTATTGAGAGCAGGGTTATGCGGAAAAAGCCAGCTGGGGTAGATTTTGAGAAAGGCCACTTTCTCATGAGCAATACGTGGCAATGAGGCAAAACCCGATTGCAGAATCAAACCTTTAGCAGCTCGCAGAGAAGAGACATGACAGGCCACTGTGGTGCCCAGGGAGATGCCGTAGATGACAATCTGCTCGGCCCTATATCCCAATACATTCACCAAGTAATCATAGGCACTGAGGCCGTCTTCGCAGATATGAGCAATAGTAGGTACTCCATCACTCTTACCAAATCCACGGGGCTCATAAGTGAAAACCGAGGCGCCAGTAGACAAAAGCAATTTGATGAATTCCAGCCTTTTGGGAATATCACCAGCATTGCCAGGGCAAACAAGAAAGACCCGATTTAGCTTAGAGAGTTTGGCAGAAGAAATTGTGCTGGCACTATCTGGCACTCTAAAAATCCAGCCGCGCAAATTGCTGCTGTCCTTGGCTTTAAAAAGACATTGATAGTTAGGCACAGACTTGAAGCTATCCAAATGCTCAATGTCGAGCTGTGTGCCCCGCTCTTTGTCGGGATGGAACAGTTTGTGGGTGTAAAGCCCAGGTAGCATGCGAGGAGAAAGCGCTAAGTAGAGAATGACCAAAACGATAAGTGTTCTGGTCAAGCGGCGCAGCCATACGAAAACTCGCAATGGTCTGATGCCATTTGATTTTGATTTCATAACTTTAGGTTTTTAATTGAAAGAAATGCGAACGCTTAAGAGTGCCGTTCATCTTTGAAAATAGCGCTGATTAATGCCCACATGGTGGCAGCGCATAGAATAATTACTACAGTGTTAGCCCAGAAGCCCGGCTTGAGATACGCCTGAACGGCTAACATCAGCACCATGCAAATGCCTACGACAGTGAATTCACGTTTCATGATTGCTTTGTTTTAGTTGGTTTTAGATTGATGTAATTGAGATTTCCTGCAGCGAGATCAATTGAATATTTGATAGAGAGATATTCTGAGCCTATGGAAAAGTGAGGGGGCCAGTCAAAGCAATTGCCCAGAGCAAAGGCGAAAAGTCTCTATACATGACTAAAGCAGTTAAGTCGGTACAAGGCTGGCAGGCCTCGCGCGAGGCACTTGCTTGAAGGTTTTATTCAGTTCCAGACCAACCAAATCTTCCAACTGCAAAAGTCGGCTTCAAAAAAGAAAAGTCAGCGAACCTAGAAGATCGCCGACACTCGTAGAAAACTAAAAATT
>CAJXZK010000385.1 GCA_913063055.1 uncultured bacterium | reverse complement strand
TTTGATATTATTGATTCTTCTCCATCTTGTATAAATCCTGTTTCATTGCATACTGCTGAATATGACTGGGCCGTTAAAAGCTTGTTAGATAAACTGGGCAATAAGTTGATCTACGGCGTTTCTGCTATCCTTTAATAATGCCAGAGCATAAACACGGTTTAACTATTAGCCCCAGCCAAAAGCTGACCAAGGGTGCACGCAAGGTTCTCGAGTATCTCGAGCGCGCGCACGATATGACCAGTGCCCAAGATATCCACGGTCTAATGCGCACAGAAGACCCAAAGGCTCCGGGTCTAACTACTGTTTATCGCTCGCTTGAATCACTGGTTGGCCAGGGTTTGGTACAGGCTGTGCAACTCGGCGACGGAGAGCGGCGCTATGAGCTAGTTCGGCCGGGCGAGCATCATCACCATCTTGTATGCGAGTCTTGCCGCAAGAGCCTGCATCTTGATGAATGCTTAATCGAGCAATTTGAAGACAGTATTCGCTCGAACTATGGTTTTCAGGTAAAGGGCCATGTGCTCGAAATCTTCGGCCTTTGCAATGATTGCAGTGGCAGTCAAAAACGCTAGATAAGCAGTCACTATTACACAAGCGCAGAGCAACTGCGGACGGAAACTCTTATGGCCGAGCTAGACTCTATAAAAGCAGAAGAAGCAGCAGAGAAAGCCATTCTCTCACTAGATAATCTAGGTATTTTCGCCTCGGTACTTTGTCTTATTCATTGCCTGGCTATGCCGTTCGTGGTCGCGGCTATTCCTTTTATAGGAATGCAATGGCAATGGCTGCAGAGCGAAACTACCGAAAACGTTCTCATAGCTTTCATTGTGGGCTTTGCCGTTTTTGCAATTATCCCCGGTTATCGTGAGCATAAAAAACCCATCGCCCTGGCCGGATTAGTAATAGGCCTGACGCTTGTAGCCGCGGTAGCTCTTCTGCGCGGACAGTTTCCCGCCAATTTTGAACTTCCTCTAATTTCGGCTGGCAATCTACTGCTAGTCGGAACCCACCTGTTGAACCGAAAGTTTACCCATGGCAGCTTCCTTGCCCACTCCCATGGCCCATCCACTAGCAATGGCGATGCGAAAAAGAACGATCATCAAGGCCATAGCCATGGCCCCGGCTGCAAGCACTAAGTAGAAGCCACAGAATAATCGCTGAAGATTAATCACAGTTATGGTTACAGTGATTACAGCTGGGCCATCTCTTAACCTCACCTTTAACCACTTGAAAAGATACTGACTGAGCAATCGGGCATGCCTTAAGTGGCTTCCAAGGTGCTGAATCAAATAATTTTGAGCGGAGACCCAAATGACTGTAGTGTTTTTCTATGCAATAGTGCTTACTTTCGGGGCAGTTTTCCTCCTCACAGTGGCTCATGATGAAGTGATCAGTATCGCCCACGGCGTGCTTGATTTGGCCACCAAACTTTTGCATTCTTTTGACCGCCTCGGTGACTCTAACTAAAACGGCTTGCACCTAAACAAGTGCTCTAAAAGTAGTTGAAGAAAATCAACTTTCCTAGGAAACTAGGCTTATGAAAGCTGATTCTTATATCTTTGGCACGATTCTAATTCTTAGCGTATCGCTGCTGTCTGTGTTCGGCCTTTTGGTTGTGCGCAAGTACTTTGACTTAGAAAAGCTGAAAAGCTGCCATGAAGTAGGCGGCTATCTTCTCTCGGTCGTTGGCACAATGTACGCAGTGCTGCTAGGCCTAATTGTGGTCGACGCCATGACTAAGTTTCAGACCGCCCGTGAAGTTGTCGAGCAAGAAGCAAATTCACTGGCTGATGTTTTTCTATTATCAGAGAGTTTTCCCAAAGAGAAGTGCCGCAAGGTTCAGATAGTTTGCAACGACTATGTCAAAGAGATTCTCACAGAAGAGTGGCCAGCTATGGCTGAGGGCAAAATCAGCAAAACGGCAAGAAAAGCCATTGTCGAACTGATGAAAGAAGTGATGAGCTTTGAACCAGTTACAGAAAACCAAAAAGCAATTTATCCTATTGCTGTGCAAGAAGCTTGCCAGGTCTGGGATTATCGCCGGGCCAGAACAAATATGGCCCAACATGGCATACCTGTTGTTGAGTGGGTTGTCTTGATTATTGGCGCCATAGTGACGATTGTATTCACTTACTTCTTTGGGCTAAGCGATGCCAGAGCGCAGATGGCAATGACGGCCATGGTATCACTGCTGATATCACTAAATATGTATCTCGTAATTTTATTTGGCGCACCTTTCTCGGGCGACTTGCAGGTAAGCCCTGATGCCTTCAGGGTAGACAAGCTCATTTTCGACAATCAACTGGGCTATAAGCCTGACGCAGACGCACCAAAGCTCTAAGCGTACTAGTGATTAATCCAGGCTGATGGTGCGCACTTTTGGAAAAAGGCACCAACGTTATGATCGAAATCTTTGAAGAACTCTTTCCAGATAAGCCATCTTTCTTTCTGACGCAATCTGTTCACCATGCGAATACGTGAACAGCCATCTTCGCGCTCTTCGTTTCTAAAAACGCGCGAGGCGTTGCGACCAGCCAAACTGTCATTCAACATCAGTGAGCGATAACCAGCAGAGGTTGAAACTCTCTCAGGCATTTCTACAGTAGTTCGGCTCTGACTTGTCAATTTGACCGAAATCAGAGAACTCTTACCCGCATTGGTACCGACGATTGGGTCGGATGCTCGCAAGATAGTTGGAGATGCCATTGCTATACCTCATGCATAGAAATAAGTTATGCAAGTCAGGGACGCCCTTTCAGAGCCACTTTTCAGCTCGGTGCTATTATCCCTGACAAGTGCCAATTGCACAATACATCTAGCCCCACCGGCGGTATTCAAGATGACTGGCAATTTCCACATGAACCCTTCGACGCCCAGACAGCGACAATGTTTCCGCAAGAGTTGCCAGTAAGTAATCGACGTCAAGAATTAATTTCAGGCACCTTAATACATATGCAAAAGAGAACCCATCGAAGCACCACTTGGCAAGCGCATTGCCGCTGGTGGCATTTTTGTGGCTGAACAAGTTGTACAAAATGAAGAACATCAAGCCGCAGAGAAACAGAAATAGAGATCTACCTCTATCCTTAGCTTTAGCGAAGAAATGGGTAAGATCTAAATATGGTATCCGGCGACAACAGCGACAAGAAAAAAGAGGGGGAAGACGATCTTCTCTCGCAATTGCCTGGATATATCCCCTTTAGCGCCCAACAGCAGCAGGCTGCCAACATTCAGCAAGGCTCTCAGGCCGGCCCCCAGCCTGGGCATGCGCCGGCCAATTTCAGCCAACCATCGGCCCCAGTTAATCCCTGTCTCTTATACACATCTGACGCTGCCGACGAATAGAGAGGTGTAGATCTCGGTGGTCGCCGTATCATT
>CAJXZK010000384.1 GCA_913063055.1 uncultured bacterium | reverse complement strand
AATGATACGGCGACCACCGAGATCTACACCTCTCTATTCGTCGGCAGCGTCAGATGTGTATAAGAGACAGGAAATTAGCACAGGTGCACTACTGACTGCCAATAGAAGCTCAGGCATCCACATCAGCAATAGCTCTGGCCCTTGGCTAGGGCTATTGCCCTAGAATCGCTCCCTAAAAATCCCCTGGTAAAGATCCCTCATAATAGTCCTGAAAAATATTCCTTGAGAACTGGCCTGACAACCAAATGGCTTTAAACTTCAGCCAGCAATCGATTAAGATTGATTCGATACTTACTAGAAGGCAAAAGCATGAAAAATCAAACCCGCTGGAGAAGCGCTCGGGGCATGGCAACCTGGCTCAAGGTCGTCTTAATTGCAGCTGGGCTTTGCCTGATCGGGGGTATCAGTCTGTGCGTCTTTCTCTTCTTTGGCTATCAACAATTGACCAGCCCGGCCAAAATTAGAGAGTCGGCCTCAATCTTCATGACCCTTGCCGATCCCCTACCAACCGGATTTAATTTCGTTATGGGCGGGAATTTCATGGATTCGCCTTTTGTTGTAATTTCTAGCAACGATGACAAAGCGCTCTATACTTTCTTCACGGTGCCTCAAAGCGCCAACACCAAAGTAGACGCTACTCCAGAAGAAGCCATCGATGCCATTGCCAAAGGTGGTAATGCACCGACCACACCAGGGCCAGCCAGTGCCAAAAAGCTGACAGTAAGCAGTCACGATAATTTGGAAGTTGGCGGCCAGAAAATGCCCTACGTCATTGGCCATGCTGAGCAACCAGGCGCAGCAGCTAACAATATCGATAACACCTTCTTCGGTGCCATTAAGTCGTCTAGCAGTGGCAAAATGATCTTCATGATGGTGCAGTCTACCGACATCAAATCAAGTGACCAAAAACCACTAACCATCGACACTGTGAAGAAATTGACTAACGCAATCACTAAGTTCTAGTTGACTGCGACCGCACATTTGATAAGGGTTAAGAGACTACTGCATTTTGCAGCCGACTTTTAACCCTTTTATTTTGTTGCCCTTAGACCCAATAGACGCATACGATTGATCTTCGCGACTAATTTTCAGCCATTTTATGCCTAAACACAAAGCCCATTGCCATTCTGGAACTTTATTACTCCGGAGATAGTTTAGACATGGTTTAGACATTTCGCCATAGTTTAATTGCCTAATAGAGACCCAACCAACTTTACTAGCAGGCTAACTATGAGTAGATTTCATGCGGCTCTTCCGTCTAGCAACAAAATGAAAAAACTTTGTCACCCCAACAATGACTGGCACACGTCTTTGCAGACTCTCTGCCTCTTTATAGCCGTGGGCATTGTCTCATTTATTTTGTTCTGCATATCAGACCTAGTGACTGAAGCAGTTTCATTTATTAGCACCGGATTTTTTAATAACATTGTGGGAACCGAGGACTGGCTTTGGTCAACTGTTTTCAGTGCTTTTATCAGCACGTCAGCAGTGCTGAGTCTTACTATTTTGGGGAAGGTTTATCTACGCTCTAAATTTGGACCTCCAGCGTATGTTCATTCGTTCGTGATCGACCTCCCTCAAATATTTGCCATACCATTGTGCCAAAATTACATGACGCAAAGGGTGGCAGATGACTCTTGGCTGCTTGATAGCGACGGTAAACGAGTAATTGGGCTCATGAAAGAGACATGTCGCTCGTCAACATATTTAGAGCTCACGACAATGGCGATTGAGCAAGAGAGAACATTGATTGTGGTTAGAGCTGCCACTGTGCCTACTGGCAGAGCAGCACTTCTAAGCGGCTTCTTTTGTGACTTTGGCAGATGTAGAGAAGCCGCCTGCAGCGTGATGGCAATATTTAGTTCGTACAGAAGTCATTGCAGGCTGCAGGATATCAACACCATGTTTGCTAGAAAAGCCGATGAAGTGTCTATCGGCTGGTCTCCGCCGCCACTGTACATAAAGTCTAATCAGTTCCAGGAAGAACTTTCCTGCAAGCTGTGAAAAGCTCAATCCTTCTAATCAAGTTCAAAGGAGTTTCAAATGACCACAAGAAAGATCTCCGACATATTGGCAGAAATACTTGTTGCTCAAGGAAAACTCTACCAGGCAGAAATACCCATGCTTGTAGCGGCCTCAGCTAAGTCTGGAATACCGCTTGGTCGCATACTGGTGACTACTCAGAGGCTCAGTGAGTTAGAACTTTTATCAGCTTTGACCGCTGCAAAAATTGTGCTCAATGGTCAGATTTCAATAATTAGGGCAGCAGTTATCCTTGCTTATAGCTTCAAGACTCAACTCCCTTTCCAGCTACTTTGGCAAAGAGATGATTTACAGACTACCAATAGTGTAGTTTTGCTCCTGATCACTTCTGGACTTCTTGACCCCAGCGAAGTGCTAAAACTAGCCAATATAAGCACTCCACATCAAATGATTGGAGGCAAAGATCTTTTCAACGCTGGCTTAATCACACTATGTGAGTGGCAGGAGGCACTCGAATTAGTCTTGCAAATCAAACGAAGAGAACTGTCAGTGCGCCAGGCTTTGTTCGAGGACAACGAGCAAAGCATTACTGACGACAGTCCGGCGGTGACCAACCTCAATCCTGAAAGACAACGGCTTGGTTATCTGCTTTTGCAGGCTGGCCTGGTCAATGTGAATGAACTTCTAAGTGCCTTGGAATGCGGACTAGACAGCGATGAACTTCTCGGGCAAGTACTGGTGCATAGAAATAGAATTACAGCCTCGCAATTAAGAATAGCTCTGAGAATACAAACTGGTATTCAATCAAGGATCATTTCTCATGCTCAATTCAATGATTGGCTTACAAATTTGAATCTGGCTAACTTGCACTATTCACTCAATCAAGTCGCATGAGCATTTAGAAAGTGGAACTCGGAGGGCATCTAATGAGCTTAGAATCAAGAAAGACGTATTGTTTCGAGAGGCAGCCGTCCGACGAGTCCGAATGCACGGCGAGCAAATTTCGCGACGAACTCTTTGAGGAACTAAAACAAGCGAAGGTCAAAACCGTAGGGCGCTCCGATGTCGGTGGCGCAATGTCGCTCAATTTTGATTTAGGGCTAAGCGCTGCCGGAATCGAATACACCGATGCAGTCTCAAGATTAAGAACTACTCTTGATCCTATAAGCGCTTCAAGGCGTGATATAGAAAGTATTAGCCGAGGTGAATACTCCACAGAGCAGGCCAAGCAAGCTATCAAGTTGGCCCTCGATGTAAGGGAGGCTTTCGACGAAAAGCAATTGGTTCGCGACTTGCAAACACTTGATGTTTCTCGCAGTAGACTTTTGAAAGAAAATCCATCTTTGCCGGAAGAAAAGCTTCCCGATTTCAAAACGCATTCAGTGGATAGCTTTTACGACGCCACTA
>CAJXZK010000383.1 GCA_913063055.1 uncultured bacterium | reverse complement strand
GCGATGTTCTCTTGTTCGGTTGTGCGGCCAGTGGCAGGGTTCGGTCGAACCTCCACATGGGCTGGTTTGACACCGGATGCCGATTCGACATCGCGGGCAAAGGCCGCTCCGAACGCGAGTGCAGCACCAATCACCACAACCGTGGAGACTGTGAGCAATCTGTTCATTGGGACTCCTAGGGTTGCGTAAGCTCTCGTCAACAATCTCAGTCAGATAGCCCGCTCATTAACTTCGCTTATCGACGCCATTTCTCTCAGGTGTGTTCGTACCGGCAACAGGGTTGCTGGTAGAGAGACTGGTGGCGTTGAATTGGCTTGGCTGGAGAGAAGAACTACCTGTGATGTGATGTGTTGAAAGAGATAACTAATGGCTACCAGCTCTGGGGCCCTAGGGGAAAGGTAAGTAATGTTACGGGCGTAAAAGTAATGTTGTTAACACTTCTTGACATGTTCGCGGTGCAAGCTGGGTGCCTTTTCTCGCTGTTTCGGGCAGGCCCGTCTTTGAGCTGACTTATGAGTCAGTTTTGCCCTGCCTGCAGCGGGTGGGGAATCTACGCATGCGCTACCTGCCGCTAACTTTGTGCTGGGAAATTTTGCGCTACATAGATTTTTTCTGTTGCAGGCCTAGCGTGGCTTGTACCTGTCGGTCGGTCGGTCGGTCTGTCTGTCTGTCTGTCACTTCGAAGAAGTTTTGAAAATACTAGAGCCACGACATCGTTTGTCGCGGCTCTAGTATTATGTGTGGTGCTAAAAATCGTTAGTAGAAAAGACTGTATTTCTTGGGCTCTTAAGCAAATTGCAAGGTCTGTACGAGAGGCGGTTCGGCATTCTCGAACCAGTCTTCAATGGTTTTGACAAGCGAGCCAGAGAGCGCTTTTTCGCTCTGATTGATGTAGTGAACACCGACGAAAAGCAGACCAGGGTATTGTTTGGTCCATTGCTCAAATTCATCGGGATCCACTAAATCGGCTCTGAGGCTATCGCTGTATCCAAAATCAATCACTTCATACTGGTCATCGTATTCTTGCATGACAACAAAAATTCCGGCCTTGTCTTCGATTTCGATTGGCGTGCGGTAAGGTCCTGAAAACTCAATATCGGCTACTAAAATTGACATAGTAAATACTCGCTGGAATGTAAGTGTTACGTGTGGCGTGATTACTGAATTGCTATATGGAAAGGTAAAAGGTGAATGTGTATAGAATCGACTAAAGTAGTTAAGGTGAGGTAAAGGTGCTAACCGAGGTCAAGGAGTGTTTCGTATTGGTATGCCAAGCGGCTAATTTGTGCAGCAGATATACTAGAGATACTGATGAAAGCGAGTAGCATGCAATTACTAAAATCTACTTCTATTACGTGGAAGGACTCATCTCCACAAAGTCTTCTGGTAAGCACAGCTCTTGCGCTCGCTGTTCTTTGTCCTCTTGCAGCGTCCGCTGAGGAAAAGTCTAAGCTGGCCGCTTCTGGACCAGCTAAGCTTGCCGCTGCCTCTGCGGCGACCAAGCCAATTGCCACTGTGTCTAACTCTGGGGGGATGCCCCTCTATGTCCCCATAGTTTTAGATTTGCGCCTATTGCGGAAAAGCGTCAGCCTATATGAGCGTGAGCCTGATAATCAGCTAGCTTTTTACGGTGCTGCTCGTTATTTTTTAGGCGTGCGCGATTATGCTAATGCCGAGAAATTAGCCAAAGCTGCGCTTCGTGCTCATCCTCAGTGGGCCAGTCCCAATTTCGTCATGGCAAAAGTAGTTGATGCCCAGTTTGAAGATTTGCAGTGTATTGAATACTATAAGTTGGCTCTTAAGGCTAGTCCGCATTGGCTCGATGCTTCAATTGCTTGTGCCGACAAGCTCAATGCTTGTGAGAAATATGCAGAGTCGGTGGCTATTAGCACTGCGGCGCTAAAGTTCTGCGAGAGCCAGCCTAAGGACGCTGGGCTAACTATTTACATGAGTAATTTGCGCTATTGCACGGCTCATGCTCTTTATAATCTTAAAGATTTTCGTGGTGCAGCCAAAGTTCTTGAAGTTAATTCACCGCACTACCTTGATAGTGTGCGCCTAAAGTTTTTAGCGGATTGCTACATACACTGCCAAGAATGGTCGAAGGCCTTGGCTATTTCCAATCAACTGGTGCAGCGTTTTCCCAGTGATTACAGTTATCGTTTGCAGCGAGCCCAGGTTTATGCCGGTTTGAATCAACCACAGAAGGCCATTGCTGATCTCTCGCAGTGTCTGCAACTGAAAAAATATACGATCAAGAATACTGGTATAGGCGCATTGGCTGTGCTTGAGGAGCGAGAGGTGCGTCTTTTGCGCGCTTCTATGTACGATAAGATCGGCCAGAAAGATCTTGCTAAAAAGGACCGGGCGGCGGTCAAGGACGCCACTGATCGCTCGTATAAAGAAACAGTATTTAGAACAGCACAATAGGTTAGAAACCCATCTTGATCCTTGCAATCGTTTTGACATGACGCGATTTTTGCCTACAAGGTCTCTATAGGTTTGTCTACAAATTCGAACCTGACTGCCGGAAATTCCCGACTCAATTGCTCCCTTTGTGCTTTCGTAATAAGTGGGCAGTGGGCTAGACTCAGGCTCATTAACATTTTACTTTGGCAGATGTTACGCACACCATCAAAAGTTACTTTGGTGCCGTCTATCTTTAGCTGCTTTAGCTTTTTGAGCTTTTTCAGGGAGGACAGACCCTGGTCTGAAATTTGCGTATCGTTTGCTTTTATTGTAATTAGGCTTTGAATGCTAGTTAGGTTTTCTGCACCAATGTCATTGAAATTGGTGCTAGTTAAGATGATGCTTTTTAATGGCAGCTTTGATAGTTTATTTAGGTTTTCGTTGCTTATTTCGCTGCCGATGACGTCGACTGTCTCAATTCCCTTTGCTGCCGCAATTGCTTCTAGTGCTTTAGCTGTAATATCGGATGCTCTTAACAAAAAATAGTTTCCGGATTTCGCCTGCATTGCTTTTATTTGGTCTTTTACTAGTTCTTCCGGTTCTATTTCAATTGAAGACGAAATACCAAGTGGATCTCTTGATTGACGGGATTTTTCTTCTTCTTTTTCTTTTTCTTGTCCACGCTCATCTGGTGATGCTGTTGCTAGTTTTTCTGGCTGATGAGTGCTGTACTGAATCACGCCAATTGTGGCTATGGTCAGAGTCGCAACAGCGATCGTGGCTGCGATGATGTATTTGAGAAAATTGCTTTTTGAGTTGTTGTCCTTTTCGTTTGATTGGTCTGTCGTTGATAGTGAAAGAGGGCGAGATATTTTGCCTCAGTCTTTGCCCTTTACTATTGAGGCTAAGTCGTGGGCCACTATACCAAGGCTGTCATAGCGATCTTCTGGATCTTTCTCAAGCATCTTCGCCACGATGCTCTCAAGCTC
>CAJXZK010000382.1 GCA_913063055.1 uncultured bacterium | reverse complement strand
GGCTTTTACTGGGGTCACTCATGCTGTCCATCTGATTGGTTCGATTGCCCCAGCAAAACGTGAGAACTTTAGCCAGTTGCATCAAGAACAGAGCAGGGCCTTTGCTAGCTGGTGTGTGCGCGCTCGAGACGTTGGTGGCTTCGTTCGTGCTGCTATGGTCACCGCTCTTGGTGCTGATCAGAATGCTCCAAGTGAGTATTTGCGTACCAAGCGAGAAGGTGAGTTGGCTTTGCTTTCAGAGCTAGAACCCGCCAGGATCGCCTCAAGCATATTTAGACCATCACTAATTGTAGGAAGAGCAGTGGGCCGGCGTGATAGTAAGTTAGTTAAGCGCTATCGCCAGCTAGCTAAAACCAGACCCTTTGTGCCTTTGATTAATGGTGGTCGCAATCTAGTGCAGCCAGTTTTTGTGTCTGATTTGGCTGAAGCAATTGTTGAGAGGCTCTGTCACCAGGCTGAATTAGAATCTTCCACTGATTTTACCGGCGAGACTTTTGAAATTGGTGGTAGCGAAGCGCTTCCCATGAAAGAAGTTGTGGAAGCAATTATGACTGCCATAAATATCAAGAAGCCGTTTGTTGATATTCCTGCAAGTTTAGCTCTGGCTGCCGCTTCGCTTCTGCAGCGCTTCCAGGACGTGCCCTTGCTTAGCGCCGATCAAGTGCGTATGACTGGTTTCGATAATATATGTAGTGACAATGCTCTCAGTAACATAATTGGACGTCGACCTACCAGCTTAGTTGATGCGCTTGCCACCTATCGTAATTGGGATGGAGACTAGTTTTGACTGTTGGCTCCGCTAGTAATAGCAGCGATAATTCTAAAAATTCTACTGCTCCACGGCGGGTTCTAGTTACCGGCGCCAGTGGTTTCATCGGCACTCATCTGGTGCCGAAGTTAGTGGCCGCTGGATTTCTTGTCAGCACCTTTGGCCGCACCAGTGGCAAACCTCATTTCGAGTCATTGGGTGTCAACCATATCTGTGGTGATGTCACCAACTACGAACAGGTTTTGGCTGCCAGCGCCGGTCATGACATTATTTTTCATATGGCCGGTCTTGTGTCTTATCGCAGCGCCGATTTAACCAGGCAGCGAGCTGTCAACGTAGAGGGCACCCGTAATGTTATGGAGGCGGCCCTGGCAAACGGAGTGGGCCGGGTCATTCATACAAGTTCTATTGCTGCCTTTGGTATTCCTCCCGAGGGCACCATTGGTGATGAAACTATTGAATACAATTTGACAGGTCTAAATCTTAGTTATTGTGACACTAAGCATGAAGCCGAGCTTGTGGTGGAAGAGTATTTCAGGAAGGGTCTAAATGTCATCACCCTCTGCCCCGGAATAATTTTTGGTGAGGGTGATACTCACCCTCATCATCATTTCATTTTCAGGGCCTTGTCCAAGGGTTTCATGCTTGGTGTCCCTGCTGGTGGCACTCCCTATTCTGATATTGTCGACATCGTAGATGCTCACCTCAATGCCATTGATTTAGGGCGGGCAGGAGAGCGCTATAGCCTTGTCTCCGCAAATCTCTCTTATAGAGAGGCCGGGGAGCTTTTTGCCAAAATTTATTCGTGCCGCCCACCGCTAGTGACTTTGCCGCAGTCTTTCGTAACATTTGCTGGTCAATTTGCTGAGGAAGTTCTGCCTCTTTTTCACATCAAAACAGCACTGACCAAGCAAGTTGCTTACCTTTCAAATTACAAAATTTTCTTTGACTGTAAGAAAGCTACCGCTGAGCTTAAGTTTAAGCCCACAGCCTTTTCTGAGACAATTCGCCGCACGGCTAGTTACTACTTGCAGGGCTGATCGCCAGTTAAATGCAGCGGCTCATTATGAAGTTGGCGTGAACTAACCGTGAAGTAATCGTGAAGTATTTTTGGGGTAGTGGCAAACTGCAAAAGGTTTGTTAGACTCGGCTTTGTGGGGGTAGAATAAAGAAAGGATTTTGTTGTGATTTGCAGCTAAAATTGCAATTATCGATGTTCTCAATCTACAACTTAGAAGTCGAGGTATTTTCTTTTGGTCAGCAGTAGTATTGCTAGTTCTGGAGCCCTTGGCCAACCCAGTGATGGCCAAAGTGAAGCTATCCCGGCCGCCCATAGCGGGCCCTACCCCTGGATTATTTCGCCAATCTTCGACTTCATATTTGTTTTTGGCGGTGGAGCCATTGCTCTTCTCGTCCTTAACTATGTATATCTTGGTTGGCGGGTGCCTGACGGCGTGATGACCAGTCCAGCTGCATGGTGGTTGATGACTGTCGGCTTCCTCTCACAGCACATTTTTGCCGATTCGCATAATTCGGCAACCTATTTGCGAATTTGGGGAAGTGACGAAGACCGGGCTCGGTTTAAGTTCCACCGTACCTGGCTGGCTTATTCCACTATTCCAATGTTCATCATGGGATTGACCATACCCGGACTAGTCGGTGCTTTTGTTTATATCTATTTGATCACTGTTTACTGGCACTATGTTGCTCAAGCTTTTGGCATCGCTCTTATTTATTGCTATAAGCGCGGCTATATGCTCAACAATGCTGAAAAAGAGATATTTCGCTGGTTCTTGTTCTCAATTGTTGGCTATACCACCATTCGCTTTCTTACCTATAGAGAATTCAGCCCTCGTAGTTGGTTTGGTGTAGATATTCCGTTCTGGGGACCCCTACCCGAAGTTTTCTTCTTTATCGCAAGATTTGCCTGTGTCGGCATGACTATTGCTTTTGTTGTCCTTCTCGCTCGCAAGTATTTTAAAGAAAACAAGATGATGCCCTGGCCATCGCTAATGGTTGTTGCCACCGTTGCTGGTCTTGGTCTCAGTCAAGATGCTGCCAATTCGATGTTCTGGTTCTATGTCCCTGGTTTCTTCCATGGCAGTCAGTATTTGGCTGTTTGCATGGCCTATTACATCAAAGAGAGAGGCATGCCTCAGGGGATGGATACTTGGAACATCACCAAGTCAGCTCTTGGTTCTCCTGGTATGAAATATCTTGGCCTTGTCATTCTTTCTGGTTGCTTCTTCTACGTTGGTATTCCTCACTTCTTTATGCAAATTGGTCAGCCCTACTCACTGGTGGCTGGTCTTGTATTGGCTTGTGTTAACTACCATCACTTTGTTACCGATGCTGCCATATGGCGTCTGCGTGACCCCCGTTGTCGCAAAATCCTTTTGGCATAGCGCCTTATCTGTAGCTGATGGGTGTCCATGATGGAGGCAGTTAAAGTTGGTCAGCACTACATTTCAATTTGATGGAGACGCCAGGCCAGCTCCTGAGCCAGCTTCTGATAAGGTCGTTACCAAAGCGGCAAATACCCGTTGGATTGTCAATCCAGTTTTTGACTCAGTATTTGTTTTCGGTGGCGCCCTCTGGCTAATTTTTGCCCTTCAGATCTTTTGGTTCCACTGGGATGCT
>CAJXZK010000381.1 GCA_913063055.1 uncultured bacterium | reverse complement strand
GGCTGGGACCCAGCTTTGCACCTGCAGTGTGCTCAGCTGATTGTCGCTGGTGGTCTGCCTTATGTCGATATGTTTGATGTCAATCCGCCTTTGATTTGGTATTTAGACATGTTGCCAGCTCTTTTGTCTTCGGCATGCAATATTCCGGTGACATTGGCTTTTAACCTTTTCATGTGCCTACTTCTCTTACTTTCCTCTTCGCTTTGCGCTTCTGTTGTTGTGACCAAGCTTAGTTGCGACAGTGAAAACTTACTTGTTAATTTGGGTCTGATTTTTGGTCTTTTGTACTTCAATTTCTTTTTGACTTTTGATTTTGGTCAGCGCGAGCAGATTTTTGTCTTGCTCTATTTCCCATTTTTGTTTTTGCGATTTGCTCGGTATCAGGGTGCGACAATCTCTCGACGAGAAGCCCTTGTGATTGGTACATTGGCCAGTATTGGCATTTGTCTTAAACACTATTTTCTTTTCAATGCTGTGTGTGTAGAGCTTTTTTTGCTTCTCTCGGCTTCAAAGAAAGAACGCTGGCGAAATATTTTAGTACCGGAGAATTTTGCCGCACTTGGCTTTGCTTTGCTCTACCTGGCGCACTTCCTATTGTTGCCCCAGGCCGTAAAAGACAATTATTTTGGCTTCCTTGTGCCAGCCTTTGCTGCTGGCTATCAGTTTTGGGACACATCTTTGGTTAGTAGCCTTGGTGCCCCAGATAAACGTGGCGTCTTCTTCTTGCTCTCAATTGGAGCCTTACTTGCTCTGGCTTTCTCTCGCCGCTATCCCCTTCTTGCCTGTTGTGCTGCTTTTGCTTTTTCTGGAGTGGTGCCTTATCTGTTGCAATTTAAGGGATGGGCCTATCAGAACATTCCGGCTTTCGCTGGAGCGGTAATTACTATCTGTGGGGGCATCGCAGCTTTACTTGTTGTCATGATTAAGTTCTTTAGCCGTTCCCAGAACAACAGTGAAAAACAGGCTTCGCGCTTCTCTGTTAGCTGTTTGATTCTGCTAGTTTTGATAGCTGGGGCTTCGATCGTCAATGGGCGAGAGGAATACGACAGGATCAAAAGTGAGCCGAATTTTCCACTTAGTACAATTGGCTACTCTGGTGACTCACCATATTCTGATATCGACTCGCCTTTTGCCACCATAATTTTGGCCCATGCTAAGCCTCAGGATCGGGTGATTTTCATTGGTAATGCTGTGGCTCCTGGATTTCCGCCGACTACTCAGTTGCGGGTTAAGCCTGGTTCACGGCATTTGCACTGTTGCATTCTTTCGGTCTTGCAGTACATCAAAGATGTCCGAGATGTTACCCCCGAAAATACCAGGTTGCTTGCTTTTAAAGACCGCATAGTGAAAGAGTACGCCGAAGATATTGAGAAGAACAAGCCGGTTTTGATATTCATACAGAATGGCCCTGCTGCTGAATATTTGGCCCCCTACAATTTTGATAAGTATCTCAAGAACTATAAAAAGATAGAAGATGTGGCTGGTTATACTGCCTACAAATTGCAGGTGAAGAGCTAGATGAACAAGCTTAGTTTCAATCTCTTCCTCGCTGCCTTACTTGCTCTTTGTTTTTCTGCGCTGTTGGCGGGCTGGTTTTCGATACATCAATTGTTGATTCCGGCCGAAGCTGCGATGCGCCTCTCTTGTGGCATTCAGATTGCTGATGGGGCGCGACCATATCTTGATTTTTTAGATAACTCTTCACCTTTCGCTTTGTACTTGGCTAGTTTGCCAGCGCTAGTTTCGAAGCTGATATTTGTACATCCAATCACTATTTTTAACTTGATGGTTGTGCTCCTTACTCTGCTATCACTTTTGCTCATTGCTAGGTGTGGGCGAGGTTTCAGCCCCAGGCTTAGAATGTTGCAGTTTTCTTTGCCAGCACTGGTATTAGGGGTGGCCCTGTCACTAATATATTTCCTCAATTACTTTGGTCAAGAGAGTCTGCTGTTCTTGCTCCTCTTTTTGCCATACTTGATCCAGCGCTATCTCTCTATTAGTGCGCTAAATCCAGGGAAAAAGCGGTTTTGGCCTGCACTAATTGGTTTCCTCGCTGCTCTTGGCTTATTGCTGAACCCTGCTTATCTACTAGCACTACCGGCTGTCGAATTTACATGTTTGTTCTCTCTTGGTGATATTTCGCTGACTAAACTCAAGCGCCGTTATCTTGCAAGTGAACTTATGTCTTGCCTGCTTAGTTTGCTTCTGCTTTGTCTGGCTCTTATCAGCTTGGCACCATCTGTGGTGTGTGAATATCTAGGTCCAATTTCGCGTATCAATCAGCTTACCTTCGAATATTTCAATAATGATCTCTCGTATGTCGGCAAGTCTCCCGATCGACGTGATTTGGTCTACGCATTTGTTGTATTTTTTGTATTATCCCTACCAGTTGCTGGTCGCTGCTTGCTGACTCGTCTAATGTGCGTAATGGCAGCTTTTGGCTTTGGTTGTTTTGTTTTCTCAGGAACGCTATTCAGCCATCAAGGTATCTTGATGATCGCCTATGGCTTTACAGCTCTATTGCTTGCCATCAGTCGCTACATCCGGGCCTACCGCCCGGCTAAGGTCTTTTCTGGTACGTTTGCGGCTTGGTGCTCAGCTCGCCTCAGCAAAAAAGTCTTAGTGTTGCTGCCTATCTTGGTCGTTGTCTGTTTCCTCTCGTCGAGTGTTGCTGCTTTGAAGCTGGCCAAGGGCAGCGCCTTCTCCCTGCGTGAGTTGGGATATTATGGCTTCGGTTTTGAGCGCGATCTTTCCTTCTTTAGTAAGACAGTAAAGGCGGCCAGTGTAGCTCGCGATCGAGTATGGATTTATTCGGAGCAGATCAGCCCTGCTTTCCCCTTGTTGACACAATTGCGTCGCACCCCCGGCTATCTAGTCTGGGGCTTTCCTCTGCATACTTTGAAGCTCTTGCACGAACGTGGTACTCCTGAAGAAATTGCGAGCTTGGCTCAGTTTGAGGCCACCATGTACGATCGCTTGAGAGTAGAGGCTCTGTCTCCCCATCCGCCATCGTTAGTAATAGTGGAGGACGGCGAAGTACATGACCTGTTTAAGGCCAACGGTATCATTGCCATCGTCGAAAAGTTCTATTCGCCAATGGATAGTTGCTCGCCATTGAATGGCGACGAAATAGCTAACCATGACCCTTATGAGTATCTCGGTTTTCGGGTGAGCTTCTCCGCCGATAGGCTGCGCAAATAACGCTAAAGCTATTGTTAGGGTTCGCGGCAGATACGATTGAAAGATTTGTCTATTGCTTGAGCGCGCAATTTATACTGCTCAGAGGCACTTTTATCATCGAGGTCACGGCAGGTAAGCACGAGATTCCAAAGTGTGGCAGCCGCTTTTGCTGAGCTGCCCAGGTTGTTTTTGTCGAGGATTGCCAGAGACCTGTCTCTTATACACATCTGACGCTGCCG
>CAJXZK010000380.1 GCA_913063055.1 uncultured bacterium | reverse complement strand
TTTTTCAAGCAGAAGACGGCATACGAGATCTAGTACGGTCTCGTGGGCTCGGAGATGTGTATAAGAGACAGATAAACTACTGCTCAGACAGCTTGTATCCAACGCCGTGCACATTCTGAATCAACGATGGCACGCCCTCGACATCAATCTTGTTTCTCAATTTCTTGATTGTGGTGCGAATTGTTTCTGGCGATTTATCAGAATCAGCCGTCCAAACTCGCTCCAATAAAGTTGAAGCATTGAAAATCTGATCGGGGTGACGCATCAAAAATTCTAAAAGTGCAAATTCCATGCGCGGTAGATGCGTAGCTATACCGTCAACAGTAAGACTATGCTTAGCGCTGTCTAGAACCAGATTGCCAGCCTTAAGTATGCTAGACGTCAGGGTCGCAGGCCGCCGCAAAAGTGCACGCACACGCGCAGACAACTCTTTGAGATGGAACGGTTTGGTTAAATAGTCATCGGCACCAGCATCAAGACCGTTCGCTCTATCATCGACTGCATCCTGCCCAGTTAGCATAAGAATTGGGCAAGTCCTACCGCTGTCTCGGTAACGCCTACAAACTTCAAGACCACTAAGCCTCGGCAAATTAATATCCAGAATCACCAAATCGTACTCATAAGCCATCATCATCTCAAGAGCTTCGCTTCCAGTGGTGACGTGCTCAACCAGGTACTTCTCGAAAAGTAGCCAATCTTTAACTGAACCAGCGACCTGGAGGTCATCTTCAACTATCAAGATTTTCGGCATAATGAGTTCCGAGGGAGCCAGGGGCTGAAATGCTATCATTTGACATTATATCCTCTTGGTTTTTATGCGTTTCGACCTGAAAATAAGTCAGATTGGCTGGATCCTAGTGGGCGTCCCTCTAGCGTTTGAGCTGCTTTTCGTCGGATTGCTAACCTATTCCGTGCATCAGGCCGAACTTGAGATAAAGCGCCAGGAGCACGCCAAAGACATCGTTTACTGCACCAGCTCAGCGGCTACCTATGCCACACAATGTGCTGTAAATGTCGGCGCCTATTCAGTCTCAAGGGCTGAACATTTCAAGGATCTCTATGAGGAGAACAAAAGTCGTACAAAAGAAGCTTTCAATGAGCTGGAAAGTCTACTCACAGCAAGTCGCGACAGCGAATATTTAAGCAAAGCAAAAGAAGCCCGAATGGCAGCTAACGAAGGCACTCTGCTCTTAGACGAAGTAATTGATAGCGTCGATAAAGGCTATGGCAGCCGCAATGTGCTAGTCAGCCACGGCAGAATGGCCACGGTGAAAAAGATTATTGACAGACTGCACTTGAAATTAAAATCAATAGTCCGCGAGCAAACAGCCGAAACAGCCGATAGCCCAAAGAAAGAAGCCGAATTTAGACGACTGACAGAAGTCTTCCTATTTGCCGGAATTGCAGCAAACATATTCATTGCTTTTGCTCTTGCCTTCTTCTTCTCGCGCAGCATTATCAGAAAATTGAGAATTATTTCTGACAACGCCGCAAGATTACCCAAGGGAATAGCCTTAAATGAACCATTAAGTGGACAAGATGAAATCGTCCATCTTGATCATGTCTTCCATTCTATGGTGACTGATTTAGACGAAGCCAAAAGGATGCAGCAATATTTGATAGCCATGGTCAGCCACGATCTTCGCTCTCCGCTAACATCGCTTCAAGGAGTTCTTACTCTTTTATCCTCTGGGGCCGCTGGAGAGCTACCAAAAGCAGCGAAAGAAAAAATTTCTTCAGCCGAGAGTGATCTCGGCCGCTTAATTAAACTGACAAATGATCTACTCGATACCGAGCGCCTAGCTTCAGGTCAGCTAGAACTTCACAAAAAACGTTGTTTGCTGGCAGATATTGTGGAAGAGGCAATGGATGCTGTATCTACCTTTGCCAAACAACATGACATAAAGGTTCTAGCCGCCGACATAGAAAACGGAAAAGCCATGAACACAATGCTTGAACTCGACCCCGAGCGCATGGGACAGGTTCTAACAAATCTACTCAACAACGCCATTAAATATTCACAGGCAGGCGCAGAAGTGCAGATTAGTGCAGCGTTGATATCGAGTACAGGCGGAAGAGAACTAGTCAAAGTGGCAATATCAGACCAGGGGCGTGGCGTACCGGCGGCCTTTCAAACAACGATTTTCGAAAAATTCAAACAAGTGAAAGAATCTGACTCTCGCGAACTCGGCGGAAAAGGTCTGGGCCTGGCAATCTGCAAATCGATTATCGAACAGCATGGCGGCACAATCGGAGTCGACAGCAACGGTATTAAAGGCAGCACCTTCTGGTTCGAGATTCCCCTGCAGCAAGCCTGAGTCGTTGATCAGGGTACCAAATAGTCACAACTAGAATTTATCATCCTAACATTCGGATAAGGCCACAAGGTTAGGATTTACTATGCCCAGAATAGAAATAGACGGAGCGAATATCCCTTCGCCAACATTTCAGCAGCCCGAGCGACACCAAGATCAGAAGGTTGAAGGGCGGCCAGACTCACCACAAAACGCCAGTGGCGAGAAATTAAATGCAGAATCGACTGCCGCATTATCCAGCGTATCGCAATTTCGCGAACTGCAGGACAAAAACGTCTTCAAGAAAAGCGGCGAAACGCAAATCACAAGCCTGGTTCTCTTCGACTCACAAGAAAAGGCCATCGCAAATACCGAAGAGACAGGAAAGAGCCTACCGTCGAATGTCAGCACTGACGCCCAGGGAAGAGTAAACAAAGTCATCTATGCCGATGAAGGAAAAACCAGAGAATTTGGCCGCGATGCCAGTGGCGAAATTAATAAACTTACCACCAGCACCAAAGACGGAACATGGAATTACATCAAAGAGAACGGCCAGTGGCAAATGCTTGGAGCGAACGGCAGCAAAACTGCCGCCAACGGTTTCGACATAAACAAAGACGGTGAATTCAGTCGCTACCTAGAAAAGGGCGAAGTACAAATTCAAGGTCTCGACGGCAAAATCATCAAAGAACATATCAATGCTATTGGAGGCCAAGTCAGAACAAATAGCGATGGTCAAATCGAAAAAGTCTCAAGAAGCGATGGTAGTGTTCTCACTGCTAACTATCAAGCTGGCAAACTTACTAGCATTTCACAAGTTAAAGACGGAGTGACCACAACATTCACTCGTCAAATATTAGAGTCAAATGATGGAGAAACCGCTGGAGAAAATGCTAAAGAAGATTCTGTCTGGCAGAGCAACGAAGCTACACCACGTTCAGTCACTAATCTTGAGCTACACAAAAACGGCAACCTATCTTTCAACAGTGCTGACGGCACCAAACACATTGTTCGCTCAAGTGGTGGAGAAATCGAAGAAGGTTCTGGCAAGGGCAAATATCAATTTGATGATGAGGGTCGGGTCACGTCAATTGAAAACGCCGACGGCAAGAAGCTGCGCACACTAACTTATTCAGAGCGCAACTTAGAGC
>CAJXZK010000379.1 GCA_913063055.1 uncultured bacterium | reverse complement strand
ATACGAGATCTAGTACGGTCTCGTGGGCTCGGAGATGTGTATAAGAGACAGGGCATAATCAGGATGATCTGGTGCAACTTTTTCTCTAATTTGTTTGGCCCGCAGGTAGAGCGGAGCAGCTTCGGGATAGCGCTTTTGATGGCGGTAGAGATCAGCCAAGCCATTGAGGGCGTTAGAGACTTGAATGGCATCTTTGCCAAACGATTTTTCGTATATGCCCAGGGCTTCTTTGTAGTCTTTTTCAGATTCTGCCACATTGTCTTTTTTATCGTAAAGTAAGCCCTGGTTTATCAATGTGGTGGCAAAATTGCCATAACGAGCACCACTTTTTTCGGCTTGTCTGCGGCAGGCAGCAAACTCTTTTTCTGCTTCCTCCAGGTTGCCGTCATGGAGAGCGGCAAGGCCAGCTTTGTTGTGTTCATCCCATGTGGCAGCAAAGGCGGGTTGAACTGTGAGAATTACTAGGGCTAGTGCGAACCACCGCTGCATAGTTTGAATCCTTTTTAGAGTCAGTAGAATTATCGACTATTCCTAGCCAAATTAATGCATGATAATTGCTCAGGCTTGAGATTTTAACGCTTGGCTACCTGGTTTATATCGGTAATCGAGACAAGAGAGGTGAAATTGATCGAACAAACAGGGAAGCTTCACGACCTTGTGGCTGATGCTTTAGCGCAGCACCAGCTGCAGTATAGTGTTTTTGAATGTGATCCAAGCTTCGCTGATACGGCGCTCTTTTGCGAAAAGTATGGTTTTCAGTTGGGGCAGTCAGCTAATGCCATTATCGTTGCTACGAAGAGCGAGCCAGTACGCTTTGCTTGTTGCATTGTCTTGGCCAATACTAAACTAGACGTCAATAGAACGGTGTCGAAATTGCTTGGCGCCAAAAAAGTTTCGTTTGCCACAGCTGAGCAGACCATGGCCCTAACAGGAATGCAAATTGGTGGCGTTACTCCCTTTGGCTTACCTGATATTCCTCTATATGTAGATGCTGCGGTGATGGCGAGCTCTCTTGAAATAATCTTGGGTGGTGGCAATCGCTCCACTAAGGTTGTGCTTCAGCCTGAGCAACTGCTAAAGCTGGCAAATGTTGAAATAGTTGATGGCTTGGCAATATCTAAGTGATCAATTGACAAGCTAAATTGAAATTGCTGGAACTTCTCCGCGTTCTACCAGTCTCTGTCTGCTGAAAGATTCAATTACAGCAGATGGAGAAAATAATTATGCGTCGCACGCAAACCTTTCGTTATACATTCGTATATGCCTTCTTAGCGGGCTTCGCATTAACTGGCTCTCTTGCCGCTAATGCTGATACCCAGGTGACAACAACTACCTCTTCTACGCGCTCAACTAGCTCACCAACTAGCTTCTCTACCAGCTATGTTCTACCAAGTTCTTCTAGCTACATTGTTGTAGATCCCATAACTGGAGTGGCACAAGGCTCTTACAATACTGTTACCCATTTGGTTAATGGCGCCCCGCTCTCTAATGGCTATGTCATTGTTGATGAGAGCACCAGAGCGATGGTGGCTATGGTCGATCAATATGGCAACATTGTTGATGTAGCTGTGGCCCCGGCTGCACCAACTTTACTTTTGTCAATTGATTCACGCCGCAAGGATCTTGAAGCTCAAATTGCCGATGCCCAAGCTAAAGGTCGTCTTGCCGCTGCTCAAGCCGAGCTATTGCGTCAAGAATTGGCGACTGTAACTCCTTATGATGCCTCTTCTTCTTCTTCTAGTGTTGTCACTTATAGTCGGGCAATTCAAATGGGTTCTGGTCTCAATTCAGTGTCGAGTCGTTTGATTCCGATTACTGAAAAGACTTATTCAAGTGTCATTGCTCCGCAATTTGTCACCATTGATGGACGGCTAACACTGGCAGACGATCTCACTTTCCGTAAAATCCAACTGACTAGACGTATTGAAGATGAATATGCTTTTGGTCATATCACTAAAGATCAACTGCTGCAGTTTAAGTCTGATTTGACCGCCCTGTCGGCTCGTGAAGCTAGTTTCCGCAATGGTGCTTCAATCAGCGCCACTGGTGCGACTGTGATCACTGATGATTTGAACCGTCTGCAAGCCAAGTTAGACAGCACTGTGGTCGTTAGATAAATAGAGGATTAGATAAGCTATGAAGAAAATGATAAGTTCACTGATTATGGTGCTCTGCGCCTTTGTCCTTGGTGCCTATTCGCTCGGAGCCTCGGCTCAAACTACTGCTGAAATCGCTAAGAACAATTGTGATTCATGTGCTAATTTTGCCGCTAAGACACTCAATTATTGTGTCACTAAAAAAGGCAACTACGGTAAGGCTTCGATGACCAATGCACTCAAAGATGTTATTACTGCTTGCAAGTCATCATCTGAATTCATTGGCAATGCTTCGGCATTTCAGAAACGTTCCGCGGCCATAGCCGTTGATGCCTGTAATGAGTGCATCAAAGCTTGTGGTGGATCGACT
Organism: uncultured bacterium; assembly: GCA_913063055.1. Lineage (GTDB taxonomy): Bacteria > Cyanobacteriota > Vampirovibrionia > Obscuribacterales > Obscuribacteraceae. Next base: position 1,103 of record CAJXZK010000379.1, on the reverse strand, counting down.
GTCAATAGCGATGTGAACATCAAAGCCTGCGCCGATGAGTGTCGCAAATGTGCCGGTAACTTGAGCAAGGTGGCAAAAGCTCAGTAAGCTTTAAATAGTTAATGCTGACAATCGATGGAAATTACTGAGTGACTATAATTGTCCCGGCTAATTTCCATCGATTGTTTGTTAGGAAGCTATGAAACTACTTAAGCTGATCACTGCTGCTCTATTCTCTATTACCGTTCTTGGCGCTTGCGACTTTGAAGAACGCCTCTCTTGGTCGCCCGATGGCAAGCGCATGGCGGTGCTGGCCGACCAGCTGCGACTGGCTGACCTTGATAGTATCTCTAAACCAGTTCTGGGGCCAAACTTTGGCCCGGTCTTGTATTTCCGCTGGCTCCCTGATAATCATCATGCCTTGCTTGGCTATCGCCGCACTAAGCACCATTTGACTAAAGCCGGTGTTAAGGCCCCCGATACCACTCTCGACTATGTGCAGCTATTTGATTTCAATGGCGACATTAAAGATGTGAAGGCCGCTGCCGGTCCGATTGTATTCAAAAGCTCTGTGCCAATAGATGATTTGCGCCTTTCTCCTAACGGAAAATTGGCAGCCATTTCCCAGGCCCAGAAGGGGCGGCATAAGCTATCGGTTGTCACTCTAACTGGCGCCCTCAAAGTTGTGGCAGTCAATGTTTCTAAGGCAGACTGGGCAAGAGATAGCCGCTCTCTCTACTTCTTTAGAGAGCTGTCGCCAAAAGATTCTGGTTACATCACTTTCATTCCGGTTTCAACCATTTGCAATTTGCCAGTGGCAGACCTTAATGGGGCTCTGCTGGCTCATTCATCGCGGCGGGATTTAGCTCAATGTGCCGGTGAATTGACCAGTGATAGCCGCCTTCGTACCCTGGAAGACGGCAGTCTCCTATTTAGCTCGACGCCAGTGAAGTTACCGGCTTGTGGTGTTATGTTTGGTTTGCAAGAACGGGCCTTATTTCGCTATCGGCCGGCCAATAAAGAGAAAAAGGCTAGTCTAGAGCAAATTGCCATTGCCGGGCCAGCATTGGCTTCAGCTCTTGACACTTTCGAGCCTAATCAAGACGGCACAAAGATAGCCATAC
>CAJXZK010000378.1 GCA_913063055.1 uncultured bacterium | reverse complement strand
CATCAGAGACTGATGGCACAGCTACTTTGCGTGCTAACAATGACTTAGGCAAAAGAGGATCGACATTGACTGCCAACATGGCAATTTTCTCTTTGCCCGGTTCAATGCTCGCTTTCACAACTTTTCCCGGAGATTGAGAGATGCTCAAATGATCGAGGTAGCGCCCCAACCAACCGGTATCACCAATAATTTCAGGCTGTGCCGTTTGCCAAATTTCAATAGAGCGAAAATGCGAACGGTTAGGCTCAGGATAACCCACCCCTTGAATAACCGCTAATTTACCCTGGGTGTAGAATTCTTGAAAGGCCGTCAAGCTAGGATGGAAGCCAACTTTATCATCGATATGCAGCACATCGGCTTGCTTGATTGCAATTTTCGGACGAGCATCATAATAGGCACCACTGGCGTATGGAATGATTGTATTGATACCGTCATTGCCACCATTGAGCTGAATAACTAGAATCGACCGCTCCGCCCCGGCCAGGGGATCTATTTGAGAGGCAAATGCTTCCAGCTGCTGCTGCCCGAGTATTCCTAAAGCCGCCAACCCGGCCAGGAAATCACGACGACTGATTGACTTATTAATCGAATTATAAATAGAACTGGGATTGGTCATTTCGTTCGCACCTTTGTTAGATCGTCTATTAAATCGTCTATCAAGTCAGTTGATAAGTGGGCAGAGTCATAATCAAATGTACCAGGCCACGCAGTCGAGCATCAAGAACTTTATCTTCTGGGAGCTTGCCTGAAGCCAGGGGCTTGGCCGCAGGATTGGTCATAGAATTGGTCATAAGATTGGTCATAGGCTTGCCAGTCATATCGCTCGAAACATACTTAATTAGCCGTTCACGCACGGCTGGAGGGGCGTCATTTTCCACAAGCAGGCCGAGAAAATAATCCACTGTTTCAGCAGCAGTACTAAGCCCCTGCTCAGCGGCGATTTTGGCTGGAGAAGAATATTTCTCAAGATAGTCAAACTTTTGCGAAATCATTCTTGTGGCAAAGTTGAAGCGCTCCATCATCACATCTGAAGCAATCCAGTTTTCACCACCATCCCAACCTTTGACCGAAGGAGGATTGAAGAGATTCTGCCCCATGGCCGCCATCAGACGCGGCACTTCAGCATCAACTTGACTGACTTGAAAAGTCTTGAGCATGCCAACCACATACTCACAGGGGCTCTTAATTAGAGAATGGAAACAGAGATTCGAGGAAAAATTGTGCGAGGAAAAAATAGCGCTGACCATAGCACCAATATTGTGATCGCTCTTTTTATAAACGCCAGCAATCTCATCAACAAAAGAATTGGAGGGATTATAGAGAGCAAAAAAGCGAATCAGCTTGCCCGCTAAGTAGTGACCAGTTGCCTTCTGATTGGCCAGAATATTGACGATATCTTCACCGTTGAAGTTGCCAGTTCGACCAAGAAAAGTCTTACTGCCATTGTCATGCTGACCGCTATTGAAAAAGAAACCATCAGGCTTAGCTTGCCAGCCGGTAAAGGCGCGCGCACCTTCTTTAACGTCTTGCTCTGTATAGTTGCCGATGCCCATGGTGAATAGTTCCATTACTTCGCGAGCATAATTTTCATTAGGCTTATTCTTGCGGTTCTGCTGATTATCAAGCCATTCAATCATAGCTGGGTCTTTAGACATGGCCAGCAAAAGATCATCAAATTTGCCGAAGGCGTGTTTGCGTATGGTGCAATTTTGCACATACATGGCATAGGGGTTGCGCACTTTGTTATCGGATGTAGCAAAGTGTCCATGCCAGAAGAGAGTCATTTTCTCTTCTAACGGCCGCCGCGTGAACATCATACGAAAGAGCCACCAGCGCTTAATATCATCAGGATTGGTGAAATCAAAAGACTGCTCAGCCAGCATTTTATCGAGGGCACTATTATCAGTTGATGATGGACTGGTTAGCCGATCAAGAGCACTACTGTAGCCCATTTCAAGATAGGGAGCTAGCTCTTCAGGGGTAAAGCCAAAGCCGGCACGGCTAAGCAAGTGCCTGATTTGCTGGTCATTTTTATTCTTATTTCTATTGGGCATAAGCTGGCACCTTGCCACGCCTGAGCTGCTCTAGCTCTAGCATTTGAGCAGGACTAACAACTTTGTTCAAGGCTTCAGTGAACTGATTTTGTCGCTCTTTGATTTTGCCGACAACGGCTATGATGGCAGCATCTTCCTCTTCTTTTGCTGGCACAAACCTAGCGGACTCCGCTTTAATTGGCTCTTGCTTTTCTTTGGCTAGCGTTTCTTTAGCTAGCTTGTCTCTGTCTTGCTTGTCTTTGTCGAACTTCTCTTTCTCAGATTTTAAGCGCGCTTTAAATTCTTCGCGCAAGGGGCGCAGTTGCTCGTTAAGCAGCTTCAAATCACTGCGGTAAACATTGAACAGTTCATTGACCTGTTTGCGCTGAGGGCCATCCAGAGAAGGAATCAAGCGCACTTGCTCTAAAGTCGGATTAGCATCAACAAGCTGCTGGCCAATTACATCTTTTGGCCCTGGCCTTTTCTCGACACTAGGCTTCACAGCAGCAGCAGCACTGGCACTAAAGAAATTGCCAACAGCAAATGGACTAGCAGAGTGCCTGGCCTTCAGACTAGACTCCTGATTTATGGAATCTTCAACGCTGCGAGATTTAGCAAATGCTTCGGCCTGGCAATAGGTCGAAAAGCAAACAATCAGAAATAGCAATCTGGCAGACTTACTCATAAAAACATCCTGCCCAAAATTAGAAGCTCTCTATGGCTTACCGAGGCAAATTGTTGAGTACTCAACAATTTGCCAACGAGAACATGGGGTTCTTCAGTTTCAAAAATTGTTGAGTACTCAACAAAATCACAAAATAGAATTACTCAAGTGTTTTACATACGATGGCTTCCGCTCCATGCTCGCAAAAGTGCCGATGTAATCGCCCCTTGCGTCAGACCATTGCCCTCCCAAAAAAGCATAAGGCCAAAAACCCATGCAATTAAGATAGATACACAGCGGGACTGAAACCACCGATTTAAACCGATTAGAAGTATGAACAGAATCCATGGCGGAGCAAAAAGGCAGATAGGCATTGCAGTCAGGAGGATTTCTGGTGACAGCCCCCAGGCTTTCAGGCAAAAGCCGAAGGCCATTATCCCAAATAACGAAAGATACAAATGCCAAAAGCCTTCAGTCCACACGACAAATCGCACTATCGGCGGAGGCACCCAATTGAAAAAACTGACTTCACCGAAAAATCCAGTTTTTCTCACAGCCTATCGCTCCAGAGGAAAGTAGCAAAATCTTCTCAGATACTGAGGATTTGCCTACTGCATTGTTCCCAAGAGCCAAAACTCGAGCGTTCTAGCAATGGAGACGGCTACACAATTGGATACAACAAAAAAACGCTCACTCCAGAAACCTCTGAAATGAGCAATTTAATGACTTCTATAAATGGTGGGCAGTACAGGATTCGAACCTGTGACCTCTTCCATGTCAAGGAAACGCGCTACCAACTGCGCCAACTGCCCACAAGACAAGCAACCAATACCTGTCTCTTATACACATCTCCGAGCCCACGAGACCGTACTAGATCTCGTATGCCGTCTTCTGCTTGAA
>CAJXZK010000377.1 GCA_913063055.1 uncultured bacterium | reverse complement strand
GGTGTATTTGATTCCTTCTCTTCTTTAACAGAAGTCGAAGAACCATTAGCACCGACTGTGGTGCTGGCGCTAGATTTTTTGTGAGCAGATCCACCAATGCCGATGGCGTGTGATTCTTGCTTCTGCTCAGAAGTAACGCTACCATCGCCATTAGCGCGAATAGCAGCTTTCGCGTGGGTTACTTTAGCGCCATTTGCGCCAACTTCAGCGCGATAGGTGCTTTGCTTGGCCTCAACGGCATTAGCACTAGCCCTTTTTACAGTCTTAGTGGTTGATGCCGCGTTTGACTTAACTTTGACACTGGTCGAAGCTGAGCCTAACGGTGTTTCGGTCTTTATTGATGTTGAGCTGGTTTCATCGGCAAATGCCACTGATTGGCTCAAGAACATTGCCACGCCTAAAGCTAGGGTGGTTGACTTAGTAGATGCAAACATGTGTATTCTCCTCAGAACGACTTGGGACATTTAATTGCTAGTGACCACCAATGTCCCGCAGTTTGCCCTGACGGGTCTATGCCGCCCCAGTTCCATTTGCCTTGTTAGCTTCTTGTAAGTAAAGAAAAGCAGAATCAAAACTCTCGTGTGGGGAATAAAGGACTGGGAACTTCCCGACCTTGAGCTGGTCTAGTTCCAGAAGCATGAATCCCGGCCCTGAGCAAAGTGCAATGACAGTATGAGCGAACCGACACAGAGCCCCGAGAGCAAACCGGCCTATACCACGTCTAGCTTCCACCGAGCCAGGTGGAACGTCATGGACATGATTACGCTAATCTCCACGAAAACCATACCTACGCATATATTGACCGACTTTGATATGGAAGAAGCCGAAGTCCTGCGAACTAAGCTCTCTACCGGCGGCAATAAAGTAACCATCACAGCCATCATATTAAAGGCTATTGCCATTGCCCAGCTCTCCCACCCCCAAACACGAGCTTTTAGACTGCCCATTGGCGCTGTTGTTCAGCGCAAAGAACCAATAGCAGGCTTTACTGTAGAGCGCATGATCGGGAAACAACCAGCTGTCTTCTTTGGCACAATCAAAGACGTACACAAAATGCCCCTGGCGCAAATAGCCCAAGAGTTACAGCGCTACGGCACGGCGGATGTTATGAGCGTGCCGCAGCTAGCAAAAGAGCACGTACTGAGTAAAGTGCCGTGGATACTGCGGCGCATCTATATAGCTATCGCTCTGCATATTCCCTTTTTACGGCAAATCGTTAATCCTGCCACCTTCGGCCTGACATCACTGGGCAAATTTGGCCTCAACACACTTTTAGCCCCCAATGTCAGCACTTGTATCTTTGGTGTGGGCACAGTCGAGCCCCGAGTGAAAGTGATAGAAAACGAGATTAAGGCAAGGCGGATGATGTCGGTGGTATTTTCCTCCGACACATTAGTAGTTGATATGGGACAAGCGGCTCAATTTTTGGCAGCAATCCAACGGCTGATCGAAAGTGGACTAGCTGGTCATTTGACCGACGAAGAGCTAGCCCTGGCAAATGCATAGCGCATGACGCTTAACGCTTCATGCTCAAGGAAATGCGCTTGCGATCTTTATCGACGGACAAAACAGTAACTTGTACTTTCTGCTGCACAGTGACAACTTCACTAGCATCTTTGACGAATTTGTCTGTCAATTGACTGACGTGCACCAGGCCATCTTGGTGTACGCCGATATCAACGAAAGCACCAAAAGCGGTGACATTGGTAACAATGCCAGGTAGCTTCATGCCTTCATACAAATCATTGATAGAATGCACACCCTCAGCAAACTTCATGGGCTCAAGCTTAGCGCGGGGATCGCGGCCAGGCTTTTCTAGCTCTTGCATAATGTCGCGCAAGGTGGGCAGACCAATTTTGTCTGAGACATATTTATTCAAATCAATCTTTTTGCGAGTCTCAGCATCTGACATCAGAGTGGCTAAATCAGTGCCTAAATCTTTCGCCATGGTCTCTACGACTTTGTAACTTTCAGGGTGAACGGCACTGGCATCAAGAGGGTTTTTAGCCTCGCGGATGCGCAAGAAGCCCGCACTTTGCTCGAAAGCTTTTGGCCCCAAACGAGCTACTTTTTTCAGCTCAGCTCTTGATTTAAACGGGCCGTTCTCTTGGCGGTGAGCGACTATATTGGCAGCGATTTGCTTACCTAAGCCAGAGACATAAGACAGCAATTGCTTACTAGCAGTGTTTAGTTCAACACCAACCGAGTTAACGCAACTGACCACAGTATCGTCTAAGCTACTTTGCAAAGCGGGCTGATCGACGTCATGTTGATACTGCCCGACACCAATTGATTTAGGGTCTAACTTCACCAGTTCAGCTAGAGGGTCCATTAAACGGCGACCGATTGAAACTGCACCACGAACAGTTAGATCGTAGTCAGGAAACTCATCACGGGCCACTTCAGAAGCTGAATAAATGGAGGCACCACTTTCATTGACCATGACGATTTGGGGCTCATCCATGCCCGCAGCCGACCAATCAATGGCTCGCAAGAACTCTTCTGTTTCGCGGCCAGCAGTGCCATTCCCAACGGCAACAGCAACGATATTGAATTTCTTACCAAGTTCCACAATCTTCTTCACTGCACTCAATTTAGACTGCTTAGCGCCTTCACCAGAGCCGTCCATATGCGGATAAATGACATCGTGGTGCAGCAAATCGCCCTGCCGCCCGAGACAAACGAGCTTACAACCCGTTCTAAAACCAGGGTCTAGAGCCATTATGGCGTGCTCACCCAAAGGAGGTGCCATGAGAAGCTCCCGAAGATTGCGGGTAAAGACCCGAATAGCCTCAACATCGGCCCTTTGCTTCAGCTCTGCTCTAAGTTCAGTCTCCATCGACGGAGCAAGCAGACGGTCATATGCGTCTTCCACAGTAATTTCAATTTGGGCCTTGCAAGCACCATCGCCTTTGAGGAAATTGTTGTCCATGATGATCAAGGCATCTTCATCATCGGGCTTGATTGAAACTTTTAAGATGCCTTCGCTTTCGCCGCGAAACATTGCAAGAATCCGGTGAGAAGGAGCGGTTGTAACTTTCTCACTCCATTCGAAGTAATCTTTGAACTTCTGCCCTTCTTGTTCTTTGCCTTTGGCTACTTTGGAATAGATAGAACTATTCTTTGTCCAATAGGCTCTCAACTGTTTGCGGGCTACAAGATTTTCACTCATCCATTCGGCCATGATGTCGCGGGCGCCAGCGAGAGCCAGCTCCACAGTGTCGACGCCTTTTTCTTTATTGATATAAGCCTCAGCTGCCTTCTGCACGTCTTTGAGCTTGAAAGTGAAAATATCCTGGGCCAATGGCTCTAATCCCTTTTCGCGAGCAACGCTGGCCTTGGTCTTACGCTTAGGCTTAAAGGGCAGGTAAATGTCTTCAAGATCATTAATAGAATTGGAAGCTGTCAGCTTAGCCAGAAGTTCATCAGTTAATAAATCCCGTTCCTTCAGTGACTTGAGCATGGCATCACGGCGCTTATCGAGCTGCTGCAGGCGCTCTTGCAGATCGCGGATGGCGGCAATGGCAACTTCATCGAGGGTGCCCGTAGCCTCTTTGCGATAGCGGGCGATAAAGGGCACTGTGCAATCTTCTGCCAACAGG
>CAJXZK010000376.1 GCA_913063055.1 uncultured bacterium | reverse complement strand
GAAAAAATATTGCTCATGCTCAACTTCTTTTTGAGCATAAACTTTGATAATGGCTGCATACTGCTCTAAGCCCAGACTGCTGGCGTGATAAGCAGCGTCTTCGTACTCTTGAATATTGGCCTGCTCTAAGCGTCCAGCAAAATACATTGGCATATACCAACCACTAACAAAACAAGCCAGAAAAATAACAGAGCCCACTGAACGCATCATCAAGTCACGCCAAAGCACAGGCTTTGCCCCTAGCTCATGCAACATCTTCAACAAACCGGCACGGTGATGCCATTCATCCATCTCAATGCGATGAATATCCTGCCGTTCAGTCTGCTTCCAAGCCGCTCGCCAATGGCCAGCATAAGCCAATGCGGCCGCTAGCTCCCCCGAATATGCCATCTGCAAAATATGTATAAGCCTCTGGCGATGGTACTCAGGGCCACAGTCAGGTAGATTTTTAGCTAAATCAGGGGGCTTAACAAAATCGGCCATCTAAATCAATTCCCTCGTGGGCGACTGTATTATAAGGGCGATTAAGGGTCTATACTTAGGCCTTAACATCTAAGTTAAGCTGGTCAATGCAACAAACTGAAGAACTACTAGAAGATAGAACCCTTGAACGGGCCACTGGCCCTGAACGGGTGCGGGCGACTTTTCGCATTTACCACCCCGATCTAGAGCCAGAGAACCTAACCAAGCTTCTTGAAATCACACCTTCAATTGCCTGGCGCAGTGGCGAAGACTCATACGGATGGCGCAAGCGGCCAGGCTTCAAAGCCCCATCAGGCGGCTGGCTCCTGAGTTCACGCACGGTTATGCGCGGCAACAATGCTGGCGCCCATATCGACTGGCTTCTTGACCAGCTAGCGGGCAAAACTAACATGATCAAAGAGCTGCAAAACAGGGGTTTTATGATCGACGTGGTAGTTGGCTGGCATGCCACATCATGGAATACCACTCCAGCCCTTTCGCCAGATCTCATGCGCCGACTTGCCAAGCTCAATTTGCCTATCTGGTTTGACGTTTATCTATTTGGCTCAGAAGAAAAAGAAATTAGTTGATATAAGAATTAGTTGTAAGAACATGAACTTTGAAACACAGCCACAAGAAACTTACGCTACTCTGCGCATCTATCATGCTCAGCTAGAGCCTGATCAACTAACCGCACTCTTTGAGCTAAAGCCGACGATGGCTTGGAAAATGGGTGATCAAATTGCCATTGCCGAGTCCGAAAAATATACCGACACACCTAAGGCAGTAGATGCCCAAACCGGCGGTTGGCTGCTCTCGTCAAAGCACTCAGTGCGCAGCACCGACGCCATGAAACACATCGAATGGATGGCCGACCAATTAGCTAATCACGGCAATTCAATCTACAAACTGCAACTGGCCGGCTACACAGTTGACTTGGTCGTAGCCTGGTTCTCCGATTCATGGAATACCTGCCCAGCACTAACTCCAGAGCTAATGCTGCGTCTTGCGAATTTGCGCATACCACTATGGTTCGACGTCTATCTCGACAAGCCTATGGACCTCAGCGTACTCAGTTAGCGATAACCGCCACCATACTGAACGTCAGCAATCTTGATAAATTGTTTGGCATCCCATAAATATGTCCACTGCTCAGTTGAGCATAATAAGTATCTACCATCGGGACTAAAGAGTGCAGCCCGAACTGGATACTGATGAGCTATTGTGCCTACTTCGGCACCATCGAAAGTTTTCCACAATTTAGCGTTCTGACCATCAAGGGTGACCAGCTGGCTGCTATCAGGATTAAAAATCAACGAAATTACCTGCCTTGATTGAGGCATCTTAAGTGTCATTAGACCTTGAGAAGCTGACCAAAGCTGAAAATTCTCATCGGTAGTAACGGCGATCATATTGCCGTCTTGACTAAGCACCATTTGTCGAACATTGGCTTGGTGATCAAGCTGTTTTCTAAACTCTCCTGCCGGTGACCAAGTTCTAGTCCAGGTACCGCCGCTGGTGACTATAAAAGAGCCATCTCGGCTATAGGCGACCCAGCGAATTGGCCCACCATGCTGCAAAGCCATAATCTGCACACCGGTTGTGGCATTCCAAAGAGAAGCAGTATCGCCAGAGACTGTAAGAAAAGACTGACCACTAGGGCTATATATAATCACTTTGGCTGATGCTATGGCTGGCACCATAGCGCTATAATCAGCCGCGGTTGTTCGCACGGGCATACCGCCAGTGGGATCGGCCATGAAGCGCGGTATCTTATTACCAAACACCACAGAGTTAATCTGGTTGACCTGAGCAATGGCCTCAAGATTGGCGCCAAATACTAACCCCAAAGTAAGTGTCGGCAACAGAAATTTTCGCATTAATGACCTCGATGGAACAGCCTTAGAAAAATCCATAACTTGAATTGGATGCAGGATATGTTAGCACTCGACGTGGCATAAAGAATCCAGATAGTAGGAGAGCCAAGGGAAGATGAGTACAGACAAGAAAGCAAGCGGCGTCAGCTCAAGCCCAATAGATGTCGATTCTATAGCGTTAATTGATACCGATCAGGCTAAGTCTGCCAGCAATAGCATTAGTGTGTCTGGCAATAACAAGAACGGGCATGCAACTGTCACACCAGAACCCGAAGTAAAGAAAAAGAAGACGCAGATTGAAAAATCTGAAAGCAAGCTCTCAGAAGATGATCTAAGAAGAGTCAACACCAATAAAGGTCTGCTCACACTTCTTAGAACCAAAGATATCAAAATAAAAGACGTTACGGCCGACTTAGAATACGAAGAAGAGCTAGAGCGGCTACAGGTAGAGCTGGTCAAATTGCAGCGCTGGGTGCAAGACAAAGGTAAACGCGTTGCCATTATCTTGGAAGGTCGAGACGCAGCGGGAAAGGGCGGCACAATTAGACGCTTTACTGAGCACCTAAATCCTCGTTCAATGAGAGTGGTGGCACTGCCCAAACCGACTCAACAAGAGCGCGGGCAATGGTACTTCCAGCGCTATTCAGTACAGTTACCGAATGCTGGTGAAATAGTGTTTTTCGATCGCAGCTGGTACAACCGAGCAGTGGTCGAGCCCGTCAATGGCTTCTGTACAAAAGTTGAGTATCAGCGCTTCATTCAGCAAGTTCCTGAATTTGAACACATGCTCTATGAAGACGGAATTACCATCATCAAATTTTGGTTTTCCATTTCCAAAGAAGAACAAAGAAAGCGCTTCGAATCAAGACAATCTAATCCGCTCAAGCAGTGGAAGCTGAGCCCAATTGATCAACAAGCCCAAGACCTCTGGGAGCACTATACTTCTCACAAAGAAGAGATGTTCAGCCGTACTCATATGTCGTTTAGCCCATGGATTGTGGTCAAAGCTAATGACAAGCGCATGGCCCGCCTTGAAAGCATCCGTTATGTCCTTAACCTGCTCGATTACACCGGTAAGGGCGATGCCAAAGTCAGGCTCTATCCAGATCCTAATATCGTCAATCGCTTCCACCGCCAGATCGCCAATATTGACTAACTAAATAAAATTAGCGCAATAAACATAGAAAAAATAACATAGAGAATTCTTCAAAAAGCGGCAAGTCAAGCACACTGAAGGGCGCAAAATTTATACTCTATAGGCATGTCGATTGCATACACTGCCGAGCAGATTCTAGAGCTTGCGC
>CAJXZK010000375.1 GCA_913063055.1 uncultured bacterium | reverse complement strand
GCAGCGTCAGATGTGTATAAGAGACAGGGCCGAAAAAGCACCAGGCAGTGACACTGGAGCTATTCAATCAGTTTTCAAAACCAGTTCCATGGCCCGCCGAGTGGAGCAATATGGCTTCGCCAATGGCAATTTAGAGCGAAGCCTAGACGGCAGCTCCGGTATGCAGATGTACTTTGGCTCTCTTCATGGACATTCGCGCTACTCAGATGGCATGGGACTGCCAAAAGATCTCTACGCTAAAGCCGCTAGCGAAGGGCAGCACGTCACCACCATTACCGACCACAATCATGCTGCTTCAAGGGGTGGAATCGGCCCCGGTGATGCCAGAGCAAAAGATCAAACTGGCACACCAATCAATACTGAAAATCCGATCGAATATTCGCAAACATTCGCTGATGCTGCCGCCACCACAGTCGAAGGAAAGCATGTTTCTCTGGTGGGCACAGAAATGGGCACCATCGGTAAAGTAGGCAGTGAACATAAGCACAGCCACGGCATGGTCAATGCCGAATCAGTAGAGAAAGGAGCGCATGCAGGCGAGAAATTTGACCTGCAAGAAGCAAGACTAGAGTCGAACGAAGCCAACCACTTAGGTGGTGTCAATCATATCAATCTCTTTGAAGTACCAACCTTTTTTGAAGCTGTGCGCGAGCCAAAAACCGGCCTGCGCAGCTTCATTATGCGAGCAGTCGGCAAGGAGCCAGAGGTGGTTGTAAAACCACCGGACGTAATTAAGTATAACGACGGCGACTACCGAGCAATGGTCGACCACCTCGACAAAATTAAAGACACCACTGGCAATACTCCCATTATTCAACTCAATCACCCCCGCTACCTGGCCGATGAGAACCCCACTACACCGGCCTGGAAGCGCGGCCGCGACTATGGACAAAAGTCTTTCAAAAACCAACAAGAATGGCTCGATCGATTTGCCGACAAATATGTGCGCCAGCTCGAACTAATCAAAGGCGGTGCCTTAAATCCAAGCCCAATCGACAAGGTGCCCACCGGCGACCTAGACCCAACCAGCTTTGCTGGCTATATTGACAAGAAAGTGCATGCCAGCCCTACTTTCGGCCGTGACTTCCACTTTGGTGAGCCAGTGGGAAACCCTGGAGCAACAGGATTTTACGCCAAGGGGCTTGACAAGCCTAGCATTCTGGAAGCCATGCGTGAGCGCCGTACAATTGCCACCACCAGTTCAAAAAATCTCAGCGGTCTGCTAACAGCCAACGACCGTTTCCTCATGGGCAGTATCGTTGATCAAAGTGCTGTACCAAGCCTATCGCTTAAAATGCGCATCGATGGCAATATTGATCCAGCAGCGAATTATGCAGTCAAACTATGGGGTGATACCAAAGTTGGTGACGGAAAACTAGCCGAAGTCTTGCAGCAACGAGACATCAGCGGCGCCGACCTGCTAAACCAGTCTCAAACGGTGGCTTTCGACGCCATAACCGGAAAAGTTGGACAAAACTCGGCCTACTACGTCGAAGTGCAGAGAAAAGATCCACACACGGCAAATTTAGATAGAATGTGGACTGCACCAATCTGGTTAGAACAGCTAGCCGGCGGCCATTCATTATTCACTCGCTGGATGACCGGAAGCGGCTCTCAGTTACTGCCTGTGCCAAACCAACAACGGTAATCCATCTGTCCTTATGCCCATTCGCCTAAAATGCCCATTCGCCTAAAATGTATGCTTTTGATGCTGCTACCAGTCACATGCGGCTTAACAAGCATTGTGGCAGCCACCTATGCTCTCAACTGCCTGGAGCGTGAATACACAATCCACAAACACTCAGCAGAAAGAGTGCTAAATCTTCTTGCTCTAGAAGAGAAAATTTCCAAATTGGTTCAGGTTTTAAGCACCGACTGGACTAAAGACCAAGAAGCAAGAGAATCTCTATTCAACAGCTTGACAGCTGAGATAAGGCAAAACCATCAAGACTTGCCAGTAGCTGTGAGCGAAAATCCTCGGCTGGCTCCCCAGGCCAAAGAGATGGACGAACTGTGCAATGGCTTTCTCAAACTAGTAGAGAGAGCGCAAACTTTTGCTCGCACCCCCAACGACTCAGCCACAATGGATCGCCTCAAAATGGACCTTTTCTCCCTGGGACTAACGGCGCGTTCTACCTTTGGCGACACAGAGGAAGCAGAAGACTGGCTGCAGAGCAACTCTTTAGCCAATCTCAAACAGCAAGAGCAACTCTTTTTACCATTTTTGATTTTAGGTAACCTCATAACACTGGCAGCCACAGCCGCTGCCATTCTCATTTTCAATCGTCAACTAATCGAACCGCTGCACAAATTGAAAGAACAGATCGAAAGTGGCAATCTGGCACAGCAAGAGGAGCAGGAAGAGCAACAAGAGCAAGAGAGCCAAATGCCGGCGAAGCTTCGGCGACTGGGTTCAAAAGGTGATGAAATAGCTCGCCTGAACCAAGAGATTGAGACAGCCCTTGAAGAAATATACGAACTGAATCAGTCAGAGCTGGCCATTGTGCAGTATTCAGGGGACGTACTTTGTTCTCTCAATACCAACGGCATCTTTACCAGAGTAAACAAATCATGCGAAACATTTTGGGGTTATCCCGCCGATAGCCTTGTGGGCCAAAGCCTTGAGCAAATCATTGCTGAATCTTCGCTGCCAGCGATTCTCAAGATGCTCAATAAAGCAAAAATCGAAGGTGGAGTGCGCTCCTTAGAATGTCAGCATCTAGACGTCAGTGGCATTGATACCTTCTTTTTATGGACCATCCATTGGGTCAAAGAAGAAGGCGAGTTTCTCTGTGTCTGCCACGATATTACCCAAAAGCATCAGCTCCAAAGTTTGCGTGAAAATATTTGCGCCACCTTGAGCCATGATATGCGGACACCATTAATGTCAATGTCTACTAGTATTGAACTATTGCTGATGAAGGACAGCGGCGATTCCCCGCGGCAAGCAGCCCTGTTAAAAGACAGTAGTCAGCTCGCACAAAAGCTGACAAAGCTAGTGACCGATGTGCTCGACTGGAAGAAAATTGAATCAGGCAATCTTGGCCTAACCGAGCTAGAGATCGATTGTCTCAGGCTTACCACCGAGGTAGCAGAACGCCTGGAGACTCTCTATCCCGTCATCAGTATTGATTTAGTCAATGAGCAGAACTCTACAATTAGTGGTGACAATAGCCTTTTAGAAAGGGCCTTTCTATCAATCTTTGAATTACTTATATCAAGAGTGGTGCGCAGCCAACAATTGACCATGGTAGTCAAACGCGAAGCCAAAGGAAAGCAAAACTTTGCCTGCATCAGTGCCTTTTTGCCAGATGCTACCAACGACGGAGACTTCTCAAACGCACCAGCAGAGCAACTGATAGATAGCGACTCAATTATGGCAATGAATCTACCCATGTCGTTCTATCTGGTAGAAAATATCATTAGAAATCATGGTGGCACTATTGCTGTCATAGTTGATCAGGGCTTCATTCAAAAAGCCACCGTGCGCCTGCCAATTGGAAGCGAGGTGCCACGTTGAAGACCTTCACTCTGAAAAAAATTGGCATCTTGGTATTGTCTATTCCTTTAATATGCCAACTAATTTTTTCAATTGTGCTCTATGTCAATGTCACCAATGCGCAAAAAACTGTGCAGACCGAAATAACCGCCAAGGCCTATACCGTAACTATCCAAAAGCTTGTCACGGCAATGCTTGAGCGCGTACTAGCGATTCGCCTTGAGCGGCGCAGTAATGGTGCCAATCTCGTG
>CAJXZK010000374.1 GCA_913063055.1 uncultured bacterium | reverse complement strand
GGTTAAAGCCACCACCCTGGTTAAAACCACCTTGATTAAATCCACCTTGATTAAAACCGCCCTGGCCATAACCCTGAGGCTGGTCAAGGCGATTCTTGCGCCGGTATTCACCGACGTCAGCTAAAATCTCTTCCTCGCGTAGACCAAGTCGTGGAGACCACTGCCGCACATATTCACCCCGCGCCACAGCATTCTTAATCGAGGCAAGAATTGGAACAACGGCCTTAGAAGCGTCGATGCGACCCATGCGCGAACTAAAATCGATAGCCGAAACAGCCGATTCGAGGCGATAGTCGATCATGGTGGCCGCTTTTTCAATCGCCTGGGCAAAAGCTTTGACCCCTTCGGCACCAGATCTTAGACATTCATCGGGATCTTTGCCGCCAGGAATTTTCAAGACTTTTAAGTCAATACCAATACCCTCAGCGATCTGATTGAGAGTTTCTCCGCCGCGCTCGATGGCTCGAGCACCAGCAGCATCAGCATCGAAAGAAAGATAGACACGCTTACTATCGGTGTAGCGCACTAAAAGCTTGGCCTGCTGCTCAGTCAAGGCCGTGCCCAATGTAGCCACGACATTAGTAAAGCCATACTGGTGTGGCGTAATGGCATCGAAATAGCCTTCGACCACAATCACAGCATCGCGCTCTTTAATAGACTCTTTCGCTAAATTAAAGCCAAATAGATTCAAACCCTTAGTATAGATGGGCGATTCTGGTGAATTTAAATATTTGATTTGATCTTCACCCAGGGTCCTGCCACCAAATGCGATGACACGACCTTCGCTATCGCAAATAGGAATCATTAAGCGGTTGCGAAATAGATCATAGTGTCCACTGCTCTCAGCCCGTTTTTTCACTAGACCAGCTTCTTCTAAGGTACTAGCAGAAGCGCCAGCATTGAGACTCAAATAGTTGAGCAAGCCATCCCAAGCATCAGGAGCATAGCCAAGCTTGAACTTCTCAATAGTCTCATCACTGAGTCCACGGTCTGCCAAGTACTTGCGCGGCACAGCCCCTTCTTGCGGATCTTTCAACAAGCGAATGTAGTATTCGCTTGCTTGTTGATAAAGCATAAGAATCTGCGAACGGCGATCATATTCTTTTCGCTCGACCTCAGTCTCGACAAGCTTGACACCATATTTTCGGGCGAGCTCGCGCACAGTTTCAATAAAATCAAGGCCTTTTTGTTTTTGCACGAAAGCAAAAACATCGCCGCCTTCATTGCAACCAAAGCACTTAAAAATTCCTTTGTCCGGATTAACGTTGAATGATGGGCTTTTCTCATTGTGAAATGGGCACAGCCCTCTATATTCCTTGCCGGCGCGCTTGAGCACAACGGTTTCAGAAATAACTTCAAGAATGCTTGCTCGCATCCTTACTTCAGCAATGACTTCCTGTGTCACGCCCTTCAATCGATATATCCTCTAGCAATATGGACTGCCAACCATGCATTTAGCAATTCGATTTTGACGCGGAAAAAGTTCAAAATTATATTGCTCATTGTTTATAACACGCTGAGGGCCTGAGATTAGCGATAGTTGCATGAAAATTGACCGTCTATTTTCAATTCTTGTGCCGCGGGCTACCATCGCTTATATTGGGTATTCAAGAAGTAAAGTAACAAAGAGTATTAGAGACATGGTCACAGAGAAAGATGTCTACGCTTTTTTTGGCCGAACTTATGCCAATCGCGGCAGTGCCTATCAGAGGCAGGGGGCCGTGCGCGCGGCCACCTTTGATAGTGCCAAGCAAAAAATCTTCGGTCAAGTTAAAGGCACTCAATCAGACCCTTACGAAGTAGCAGTAGCGCTAAACGACTCAGCCGCCGACCTATTTGAGGCCCACTGCAGCTGCCCCATGGGTGGTTTGTGCAAACACTCTGCCGCCCTGGTCTTGCACCTAATTAGAACCACGGATGCTGCAGGGGGAAGAGAGACTGATGATACTAGAGGTTCAGAAGCTCAAGGCAGCGAACAAAAACAAACGATTAGCAAGAGCTTTGAAACTTGGCTTGGTGATTTACAAAGTGCTGCGGGAGGAAACAAGCATAAAGATGCAAGTGCAAAAAATTCAGATGCACAGTCAAAGATAAGAGTAAAAGTTATCTATCTGCTTGACGCAGCATGCGATAACACCTTAACCGTTCGCACGAGAATGGTTGAATTGTTAGAAAATGACTCCTGGGGAAATACAAGTGCGGTCAGCCTAGAGAAACTTGCCTACAAAGCTCACAGTTATCTCATCGACAACGCCGGGGCAGATGCCGACGCCAATATCGGCCAATTGTTAATAACTGGCAATTCTGACAATTTCAGCTCTGCACACAATTTCCCGACCATCAAAGAACTAGGCAAACTATTACTTGAAATGATCGTCGCTACCGGTCGCTGCTACTGGAAAACCCCTTTATCTGGTCCGCTCCAAATGGCTGCAACAAGAGAGGCTCACTTGCAGTGGCTAGCGCTCAGAGACGGCAAACATCAACTGCGCATTGAAACCGACAACCCCGACGACATAGTCGCTCAGGCCGGCATCGCCTGGTACGTCAATCAATTCGATTCCGCTATCGGAGCCATCGCCCTGCCTCTACCAGATAACGTAATCAACAGTGTTTTAGAGTGTCCTCCGCTGACGGCGCCAGAAGTTGAGCTAGCAGTGCAGGAGTTCAAGAGACTAGCTAATCTCAAATCAAACTCTACAGTAATACCAAATACGATATCGCAATACACAATTGAGACCAAAGTAGTAAAACCGCTACCTCGACTGAAGTTGACTATGGCAGCCAATGCCCAAACAGCCTTAGCTTTTTCCGGCTTTCAACAGCGCGACTTACAAGCTTTTTTTGGCGTCGACTATGGCGATGCCGAGTTAAATCAGGTCAATACTGCAGAAGTAAAAATTATTGAGGGAAAGAAGATCACCATCCTGCAAAAAGACCGTTCGATGGAAGAACTGTATCTCAGTCAATTAGAACAGTTCGGACTAGTTAGCACCGGCCGCACCAAGGGCGATTGGCGGGCACAATTACACTTTCGAGGCAAGACCATTAGTGATTGGTTCGACTTCATCGCCGCGGGCCTTCCATCTTTAAAATCGGCAGGTTGGCAAATTGAAATTGACAAAAATGCCTGCCTTGAAGCAGTGGTACCGCAAGAATGGCTATTCGAATGCAGGGCAAACTCCACCTTCTGGTTCGACCTCGAATTAGGAATTATGATCGATGGCAAAAGAGTTGCTCTACTGCCGATCATTCAAGAAGCCTTCATGATGCTGCCCGACTTGAGTTTGAGCAAATTTCTGGATCCGCCCCCGACAGTGAAAAAGCCATGGGATCCACTTCTAACAATAGACACTTTAGAAAAACACGGCATCGTCTACGCACCGCTTGAAGACGGCCGTTTTGCTGCGCTGCCTGCAGAGCGCGTCCGAGCAATCGTAGGTTCAATGATCGAGTTCTTCAACAAAAAGGGCAAGCTTGGCATAGGCCCAGACGTTTCCCTGCCGCAATTAATGGACTTATCGAAATCTCTTTTCGTTCTTGGAAGCAACGATCTCTGGGTGTTTGGCGAGGAGATGCAACGCCTAACCGATCAGATCAAGGCTTTTGAAAAAATACAAATAGTAGAGCCGCCACGAGATTTCAAAGCGACGCTAAGACCGTATCAAATCGAGGGATTATGTTGGCTCAATTTTCTCAGAGAGTTTAAATTAGGCGGAATTCTTGCCGACGATATGGGCTTGGGCAAAACAGTACAGACGCTGGCACATATTCTTTTAGAGAAACAAGAGAATCGCCTAAACAAGCCCTACCTTATTGCTGTCTCTTATACACATCTCCGAGCCCACGAGACCGTACTAGATCTCGTATGCCGTCTTCTGCTTGAA
>CAJXZK010000373.1 GCA_913063055.1 uncultured bacterium | reverse complement strand
TTTTCAAGCAGAAGACGGCATACGAGATCTAGTACGGTCTCGTGGGCTCGGAGATGTGTATAAGAGACAGGTACATAACACAGCCAAGTGAATAGAGATCGGCCCGTTTGTCTACGGCATCTCCATTGGCTTGCTCTGGGCTCATATACATTGGCGTGCCTAGCAGTGCGCCAGCTTGAGTAAGGCCGTCTTTAGAAGGAGTATTTTCGCTAATTACTTTAGCGATGCCAAAGTCAACGATGTGCACCACAGTGCCACCATTCTCATCGCGACTAAGCATGATGTTATCTGGTTTTAAATCGCGATGGATAACGTTGTGTTCGTGAGCATGATTGAGAGCTATTGCCACTTGCTGGAAAATTGTTGTTGCTTCGGCTGCCTGTAGAGGACCATCTCTCGACACCTTCTGTTGCAGGCTTATGCCAGTAAGCCACTCCATTACTAAATAGAGTACGTGATTTTCGCTTACGCCGAAATCATAGGTCTGACAAATATTAGGATGTTTGAGCAAGCTTGCTGCTTTGGCTTCTACGATGAAACGCTGTCGCATGGCCGCATCTTTAGCAGCTTCTGGTTTTATTACCTTGACTGCATAAATGACCTTGGTGAAGCGGTTCTCTACTTTGTAGATCGCTCCCATGCCACCTGATTTGATTTCGCCTAAGACTTGATACTGCTTCGGGAGCTCGTTTTGCAGTAGATCAGGCTGGTCGATTTCGGCAGACATGTTCTATTTGATTTCCGCAGAAGCCTTAGTCTCTACCGCCGGTGCAGATTTATCTGCTGGTTTTTCTTCTTTCTGACCGGCTTTTTCCTCTAGCTTTTGCTCAGCCTTTACTTCGGCTTTGTTCTCGTCTTTTGCTTCTTTGGTTTCAGGCTTGGCTTCTGGCTTTTGGCTTGCTACTGCACCTTCTTCAAGTTCTTGTTCCGCTAGCTTTGATTCGATTGCCTCAGCCTCAGTTGTTTTTTTAAGCTTGCGCAGCACAGTGCTGTAAGTCTTTAGAGTAGTCTTACGCTGTGCTATTGGAATTGTCGTGTCATTCTGCGTGATTGCCACCGACTGCTGCAAGTAAGGCTCGGCGTTGCTGTAATCATTTTGTTTTATGAACAGCCTGGAGAGATCAAGTTTGCTTTGCAAGACTTGTCGCGGATCGGCTTGCTTGGCGCGCTCTGTAAAAGCCACAACAGTTTTCTGAAAACCAATTGCTTCAGGAATCTTGTTTTGGGCAAGGTTGACGCTGACTAAGTGTTTTAGAGCTGGTAGCCCATTGGCGCTTCCTGGGCCGTCGCGGCGATTGACCACTTGCAAGACATAGGCGTAGCATTTTTCAGCTGCAGCCCAATCTTTTTTAGCCTCATACTTTGTGCCAAGATTGAGATATTGTTTGATGGCTTCGTTTTGAGCTAATACAGCTTGCTGCGTTTGGGCAGCCACTTCATAAGTAGATCTTATGGCTTTACCGTGGTTCTGGCTGGCGGCTAAACCGGCGCCTAGGCCTGCCACACCAGCATGCAGACCTCCGGCTTCCATGATGCTTTGAGCGCCAGCTGGTGCTGCCACCAGCGTTGAGCATGAAGTTGTTAGTACTGCTAGTAAAGTCGTGATTGTCTTTTTTGACATGGACTCAAACCATTTTATATATAAAGAAAATTAGAGTTCTAGGTCCTTATTCCACTAAGCAGGAAAAGCTAACGCAAAGTCTCCAAATATTAAGCCTGACCCCCTATGGAGCACCTTGGCGAGGCTATTATTGGAGCTATTTAGTGCGATTCGAATACAATTCCTGTTCGTGGTTGAATTCTGTAGGTTGTCACTTGATCGACTTGGTTTGTTTGACCGGGCTGTGCTAGTTGACTTAATCCTATTTGATTTTGTCCTGTTGGGCTAGGAACTATATCTTGTCCAGCGGGCAGTCCTGTATCAACCAGTCGATGCCAATTTCCGGGCGGTAGAACAATGTCTAAGGGCTCCCAGTATGCATTGAACGCCTGATAAAGTGAACGGCCGCTATTGTTGGTGTTGCCGTATTGCCAGGCAATGAACCGTGCACCATCTGAGAAGTCTGCCTGGTAAGGCTTCGTGCCGTGCCAGGTGATGGCATCTTCAGCCACTCTGCCAATGCCGTGTTGCTTGCGCAGTTCTGTGATCATTTGGGTAAAGCGCAGCACATCTTTGTTCTTTTCTGCCAGCATCCAATCGAGCTGTGTGAGCTTATCTTGGGGCCAGGCATTGTTATTGCCATTTTGACTGCGGCGCATTTCATCGCCGTACAACAACATTGGCGTGCCTTTTGATAAATAGAGTAAGGCCAGGGCATTTTTTACTTGTTGCACTCGCAACTGCTCGATACGTTGCTGCTCGGCCAGGGGAAGATTTGAGCGCTCTACTGGGCCTTCTACTCCATGATTCCAGCTGAAGTTATCGTTGCTGCCGTCGTTATTGTTTTCGCCGTTGGCGTGATTGTGTTTCTCCTGATATGAAACTAAATCGTTCAGTGTATAGCCATCATGGGCGGTGACAAAATTAACTGAATAGCGTCCAGATTCTGGTCTAAACCACTTTGGCGAACCTTTGATTCGTTCAGCTAGTGTGCCAGTTTGACCCGTGTCACCCTTAATAAATTTGCGCACTGTGTCTCTGAAATCACCGTTCCATTCAGACCATCTTTGTTCCGAGAAATGTCCTAGCTTGTATTGATGTGGGCCCCATGCTTCGGCAATTAGCTTCGTGCCTTTAAGTATCGGATCATTTTCCATAGCTTCGATGATTGGTGTCTTAGCTTGTTCGGCGCCATTGATGTCGTAGTTGAAGATCGTGGCTAGGTCAAAGCGGAAGCCATCCACGTGCATTTCTTCTTTCCAATAGCGCAAGGTGTCCAAAATCATTTTTTGTACTTGCGGGTGATTGGTGTTCATGGTGTTGCCACAGCCAGTATGATCGACATACAGTTCCGGATGACCAGGCACAAGCATGTAATAGACTTTGTTGTCGAAGCCTTTGAAACTAATGGTTGGGCCCATATGCCCAGCTTCTCGGGTATGGTTGAAAACAATGTCGAGAATTACTTCGATATTGTTCTTATGCAGTTCTCGCACCATTGTTTTAAACTCGGCTACTTGGGCTCCTTCAGAGCCTGCCATAGCAAAGCGACCCTCTGGTGCCTGAAAAGCGACAGTGTTATAGCCCCAAGAATTGCCTAAGGGTTCTCCGGTAACCGGATCATTATGTGGCCAATCAGCTTTGTCGAACTGCATTATTGGCATCAGCTCAACGGCTGTGACATTGAGCTTCTTCAAATGCTCGATTTTTTCCAGCAAACCTAAATATGTACCTGCTTTGGCACCGAGTGTTTGATCGGCAGCAGTCATTCCCCTCAAGTTGGCTTCGTAAATATGGCTATCAGCCATATCAATATTGGGCGCCTTGTCGCCTTGCCAGTCAAATTCACCGGCTTTGACGACAATTGACCGGGGCATTTCTTCGACACTATCGGTAGTGCCTTTTTTTAGATGGCGATTGGCGTCGCTGGGGTTGCTATTATCGTAACCTAATGGCCCTTTTGTGCCTCCGCTTACGGCTTTGCTATAGGGGTCAAGCAGGGCCATGTTTTCGTTAATGCGTGAACCGTCGCGGGCTGGTGAATATTCGCCATGGGCCCGGAACAAGTATTGAACGCCGGCTGATAGATTTTCGACAAAGCCATGCCAGACATTGTCTGTTTTTGTTAGTTCAATAGTTCTGCTTGGTTCTTTAGCATCTTTATTTTCGAATATTAGCAGTTCAACTTTATTGGCACTCTCTGAGGCCACGGCGAAATTGACACCATGTTCTGTTACTGTTGCCCCAAGCGGCTCTGGTGAACCGATGCTGACCGCTCCGCTAGATTCAACACCGTGAAACTCGACTTTGGGT
>CAJXZK010000372.1 GCA_913063055.1 uncultured bacterium | reverse complement strand
GACTTGAGGCCCCAGGGGCGGGATTTTACTGGCATTGCCGCATGGGGTGCGCTGCGCACTTCGTTTAGTCAAGGCAGAAAAGTAGGCGAAAAACAGGCCGAAAACAAGCCAGTAAAGCAATGAGGAAAAGGGCAATGAATAGCAATGTAGACAGCGTGTTGATGAGTGAGAGCAAGAGCGGGAGTGCGAGTCAGGTAGTAATTAAAGATCGCCGTACAAAGAAGAAGGCACAGAGCAAGGCGAAAAGTAAGAAAGTGAGCAGTCGAATGCTCAAGAATCACTTAAGGTACATTGTTCCTCAAATGAAACTAGCACTGATTAGAGAGTCAGGGCCTGAGCCAATTGTCATTACTTCAGCTGACTCTATTGGTCAGTTTGTTGAGCCATTGCGGCACAGTTCAGAAGAATATTTCATTGCTTTTCACCTTGACTGTAAGCTGCGGGTGACGGGCTTTCATGAAGTGTCGCACGGCACATTATCAGCGTCGTTGGTTCATTCTCGGGAAGTTTTTAAGGCGGCCCTGCTAAATAATTCACATGCAATTATCGTGGCACACAATCACCCATCAGGGATTGAGGACGCCAGCAAGGAAGACATAGAGACAACAAAGCGGTTGATAGCAGGCGGTGAACTTCTTGGTGTTCAGGTGATCGATCACGTGATCGTGACAGCAACAAGCTTATATTCTTTGAGAGAAAACTACAGTCATTTGTGGTTTTAGGTTATTCAGTGCAACAAGTGGCCGCCAGGTTAGCGCCTGGTGGCTACTTTTAAGTTGCAAAAAATTTGCCGGTCCGCACTGGCGGACCGGTGGAAGTCTGGCTTTAAGCAAGGAGGACAAGATGAAATACGAGAACAAGAGGCGGGCAGCTAGGGCCTTGGCTGCCTTGCGAGGGAAGCCGACGCATGGCAGACCGGCCGGATACTATGATCATTCAAGCCGAGCAGATTGGCAGCAGTGCCCAGAAGATGGCATTGCTGATTTGTTGGCAGACATTAGGCATGTTTGCGACGCACTAAACCTTGATTTTGCTGACTTAGATTCACGTGCTTATGCTCATTACTCAGCCGAAGTGATTGTTGATTCAAGCCGCTGTTATCTATGATTTCTTGCGTTTTTTGTTGACGGCTTCGGAGAATTCTTTGCCAGCTTTAAAGCGTGCTATGCGCCTAGCTGGAATTTTGACAGACTCACCTGTTTTGGGGTTCCTGCCCATACGAGGCTTGCGCACCATGGTGTCGAAAGTACCGAAGCCCTTAAGGGTGATTTTCTCACCAGAAGCTACTTGAGAGACAATGGCCGACATGAAAGAGTTGATAAATTGCTCAGCGTATTGTTTTGTGGAGTAGTTTTCTGCGGCTAATAGGTCGACAAGGTCTGTTTTGTTCACAGTGTATTTTCCTTTTGAGTACTGCCGGTACTTCTATAAATTGTTTCATGTGAGTAAGAATAGAGCTGATTTTGGCCTAGTGGAAGAAGCTATCAGGCCTGGGAGGTGAGCCGTTAAGTTAACAGTGGTATCATTGCAGCGATCTGGTACGATTAAGAGAATCCCCCAAGAGCTTGCGGCAAGCTTGATCTTGGGGGATTCTTTCTTGTAGGTAAATGTTCAAGCCATTTTTGATTTGACCAATACTCTATCTTCGTTCATGGATCTAGCCAGCCATGAAATTCCCAAGGCATGCCACGAAAGTCTATTCCTGAGCCGAAGCCGGAGCTGTCTATTTGGCTTCGAATAATAGGCCTTTGGTTAGTCTTGAATATTATTGCTTTGACCTGATCGTTAATAACAAGGGCTTTAGCCTCCCACTCACTGTGGCCGTTGACGTAATAGACGCGGATTCTGCGAATGGCAGCTTGATCTTGCTTTCTATTGTTGGAGATTTGGATGGGAGCAGCGGGAGTTTTCGGTATGCATAGCAGGCTTGGTACAGCTAGGCCAGAAGGCCAGCTGAGAGAAGAGGCTAGGAAGAGTAGGAGAACTAGCTGGATTTTAGACATATTGAGACTCAAGCCACAGATTCTGTATGCCCTAATTAGCATGGTCGTTCTTTGTGAATTGAACGTTCTGATTGCCAATGTTGAGCAGGCACTTTGTGAAAATATTTTGATTGATGGCTCAGCGACAATTGGTCTCTAGTGTCCCTGCCGTTGAGTGGAGATGCTGGCTAATCAGTAGGTTCAATTGCAATTCCAATAGCTGCCTCCTGGAGCTAACTGCCGAGAATAGGGCAGATCTGCGCTCGCACCAAGGGGCAAGCCTCGCTGTGCTCGGTCCTGCGGACCCCTTTTTGCGTGCTCGATATGCCCTTTGAGATTGGCGTTAGCACCAGAAGAGGGCAAGCAAATGGAAGAAATGCAAGTGAAACTCGATCAAGCCAGAGCACAATTCCACCAAGCAGTAGAGGCCAACGACCAGGCTCAGGAAGAGGCCACCTGGGCCAACTACATGAATGTATTCTTCCACGTGTCGCAGTACAACAAGGTCCACGGCACTAAGATTCTCCCAACACTATCAGCCAAGTAATCTGGCTGATGGTTTCTAGACCCAGCCAGCAAGTTGCTGCATTGAATCAAGAATGTCGCGTTGCCACGCGAATATTCGAAGTGCTATTTCCCTGAGGTCTCCAGAACTTTTCTTTCTTGCTCGAAGCGAACGCAAAGTTCGCAGGGTTGCAACATCTCATGATGCGGCGCAAGCTCAGCAATAGCAGTATGTTCGGCAATGAATCGTTTGATATAGATTCCAATGTCAACGGCGCGTTTCGCAGCTAAATCAAAATTGCCCGCATGGGTCCGTGTAAGGTCGTCAGTGAGCGTCCCAACCCCGGCAGACCCGAGCCAAATGAATCGCCATTTTGAGTTATAGGTTTGCAGATGTAAAATCACTAGCCCATCGTTGCTGACTCCGTTTTCACCAACGATGCTAATTTCTGGATATAGCGCTTGTTTAAGGTTCGGAACAAACGTTTCATAAGACTCAACGCAGATATTGTTCATAGACTAGCCCCCAACATTGCGCTCGAATAACAAGAGAATGATAACTGATACCCTCTAACTAGATCACAAGCCCAGTGAATTTTTGCTTTCAACGATAGCTGCAAAGTCAGGACTCTAGAGCGCGAAAAGCGGCCTAGACTGAGACAGTTGCTCTAACTAGGATGGGAAATAGAGATTGTGCAATTGACTTTTAGTATGCCGTGTAATCTACTTCCATGAATGATAATGGAAACCGCTAAAGTCTGATTACAGCAATTCTATGTCGAATATCTCCAAAGTTGTCGATTGTGTCATTGTCATTGCATTCAAAACGAAGCTCCCAGTCGAGTGGAGAATCATTGATGAAGTAGGCTAGGGTATGGTCAATTGGATTTCCGATTTTTGCATTAAAGTCCGGATCATACCAAGCCCAGTACTCACGATCGCGATCGCCATCTCTCCACGCAGTAGCTACAAGATTTGCCCGTGGTCTGAAACTGCAGCGCCCTACATTCACAGTTTCCATCCCTTCTCCTTCGGGACCGACCAAAGGTTGCTTTGGATGGGTTCTCCACTGGTTAATGGCTTGTTCCCATAAAAAGCCTTCCCCTATGTTCACTTTCACGATAACGTTTGAGCCATTCTTGGCACTCGTCAAAACTTCGTATCGATTGACAAAATTCAGGGTTGAGCTTGAAGCTAGTGGTATTCTTCGATAATTGCAGCGTTCTGCTGTCATTAAGATTGCCCTCGTTAGTCGTTACTCTTAACTATAATTCCCTGTTGGCGTTGCCTCAATGCACCAGGAAAGCAATTAAAGCTAACGGAATATAGTTAGCGAATGTGAGCGTAAGCAAGTAACCAGGCAGAGTGGTTTTTCTGTCTCTTATACACATCTCCGAGCCCACGAGACCGTACTAGATCTCGTATGCCGTC
>CAJXZK010000371.1 GCA_913063055.1 uncultured bacterium | reverse complement strand
GCCGATCTGTCTTTCGCTCTTGTAGACGTGAAAGGTTGTGCGCAGCTCCCCTTCAATTTTGGAGCCGAGTTCGACTTCTTGAAAGCTAAGTTCAAGTGCGGGATCATCGCAGTATTGGTTATGTGGTAATTCTGGGTTCATGGCTGGGATTCCTGGAAAAGAAAGGCATGCAAAGCATGAGGGGCCGTTGACTCCAGATAGAGCGAATTAATCTATTAGTTAGGTACTTTTAGACATAATCCTCGGCTATGCCAGACTAAGCCTAATCCCGGGCATTGTCAAGAGGTTTTTAATCTTCCCTACAGAGTTAATCTAAGCCAATTTCTGGCTTTTGCCTCCCAAGCAACCGTTAACCCAGGGCAAGGCCGCCTGTAGCCGTTTCTTTGTATTTTTGATTCATATCAAGGCCGGTCTGCTTCATCACTTCAAGAGAGCGGTCAAGGCTGATTAGATGGCTGCCATCGCAGGCCAGGGCAAGCTCGGCTGCATTGAGTGCTTTGACTGCTCCCATGGCGTTGCGTTCGATGCAAGGTACCTGCACCAGGCCCTTAATTGGGTCACAGGTCATACCGAGATGATGTTCTATGCCTATTTCAGCCGCCTGCTCAACTTGGTCGGCGCTGCCGCCGAGCATGGCTACGGCTCCGGCGGCGGCCATAGCGCAGGATGTACCAACCTCACCCTGGCAGCCAACTTCGGCACCAGATATGGAGGCGTGTACTTTGACTAGAGCACCCACAACCGATGCTACTATCAGCCCGTTTTGAAGGGTCTCTTGGCTAAGTTTGTGTGATTCTTGTAGGGTTCTGAAAACGGCTGGTATCAATCCTGAAGAGCCATTGGTCGGTGCTGTTACGACTCGGCCGCCGGCGGCATTTTCTTCGTTTACGGCAATGGCATAAACAGATGGTTTGAGCCCCGCAGGCGAAGAGTAAACCGTTACTTTGGTTCCGGCTAGCATCTGCTCGTGCAGCGCCTTTGCTCTGCGTTTGACATTGAGACCACCGGGCAAAATTCCTTCAGTGGAAAGGCCACGCTCTACGCATGAATCGAAAACCGCCAGAATTTTGCTCAATTCTTCTCGTAATTTTTGCTCGGACAATCCGCACACTTTCTGGTTCTCAACCACAATTTGCCACGGTGCCATTTTGTGTTTGTTGCACTGGTCTACAAATTCTTTGCCGGAATTATAGGGGTAAGGCAGGTCATAAATCGTAGTGCTAGAACCAGCAGGCTGGCGCTCCCAGGTAATTGGGTCTACAGGTTCGACGAAGCCGCCGCCCACTGAAAGTATGATTAGCTCTTTGATTGTGTTCTCGCCTTCTTTGAGCAAGAATCGCATAGTGTTTGGATGGGGCAATGGTTTGCCGTCCATGGTCCAGGCTGCCCAGACTAAATCTTCATCTGGATGAAAGCGCACTTTGACTTTGTCGCCAAGTTCGGCAAAAGGCAAAATTGGATTTTTTTTCAATTTTTCAGTGGCCGACCAAATTTCATCTGGCATAGATTCTTTAGGGCTGTAGCCCCAAAGCCCGCCGCAAACGGCCCCATCGGTCTGGTGGCCTGAGCCAGTGGCAGAAAGGCTGCCATAAAGTTCAACTTTAATCGTGTATTGATGAGCGCTTTTCGCTGGTAACTTGCCCAGCAATTCGGAGACAATCTTACGAAACTCGAGGGCTGCCACCATGGGCCCGACAGTGTGGGAGCTGGATGGTCCAACACCAATCTTGAACATATCAAGGGGGCTGATGTGATCGGCACGTACTGGATTCATTGCTTACACTCGAATGTTAGTATGACCGCCGATTCTACAACGTTTTATCTAGCGATCATGTGCTATATATCAAGGCTAAAATTCTTAAAACGAGAGCTTTATGTTGACTCTAACTAAACCCGGAATCGACGACTACGCTGAGTCGAAAACTGAGCCTACGAGCGCACTTCTGGCCGAGCTTGTGCGTGATACCCATGAAAATATGGATTATCCTCAGATGTTGACAGGACGGCTTGAGGGAAGATTTCTCAAGTTGATGGTTCAGATTGCCGCGGCTAAGTCTGTTTTAGAAATAGGCATGTTTACCGGTTACTCCGCTCTTTCGATGGCTGAGGGTTTGGCCAAAGGCGGTAAGGTAACCACTCTTGAGATTGATGAAAAGTGTATTGCCTTTGCCAAGAGATATTTTGAGCGTAGCGAGCACGGCTCTAAGATTGAAGTGATTCAAGGACCTGCACTCGATTCGCTAGCGAAGTTATCTGGACCTTTTGACTTTGTCTTTATCGACGCTGACAAGCCGAATTACAAAAATTACTATGAGGCGGTCTTGCCCAAACTCAAAGTTGGTGGGGTCATACTCGTCGACAATGTGCTTTGGAGCGGAACGGTTCTTGAGCCAAGCAAGGCCGATCAATCTGGCCAAGCAATTATCGAATTCAATGATTTTATTGCCACAGACGATCGCGTTGATCGTGTATTGCTAACACTGCGTGACGGTGTTTTCATGCTGCGTAAACGCTAAAAAAGGAGAGAAGGAAGAATGACGGCTAAAGTGGAAACTTTCACACGCACACCAGTGCTTGAGACTTTGAAAAAAGAGAACATCGGTAAGCGTGTCAGACTCTGCGGTTGGGTACGCACGCGGCGTGACTCTAAAGGTGGATTTTCATTCTTAGCCATTAATGACGGCTCGACCTTTGATAATGTTCAAGTGTTGGCTGAAAACAAGCTAGAAAATTACGAAAGCGATGTTCTCAAATTAGGCATTGGCAGCTCAGTTGAAATTATTGGCGAAGTTGTTGAATCACCGGGCAAAGAGCAAAGCACTGAAATTAAAGCCGAATCGGTGAAAGTATTTGGTTTCGCTGATCCGGCTACTTATCCCTTGCAGAAGAAGGGGACCTCTTATGAGTTTCTGCGCACAATCGCTCACTTGCGTCCGCGCACTAACACCTTTGGTGCAGTGGCTCGGGTGCGCAATGAAATTTGTACTTCTATCCACAAGTTTTTCCAAGATCGTAAATTCGTATACGTCCACACGCCAATTATCACTGGCAGTGACTGCGAAGGCGCTGGTCAGATGTTCAAGGTCACTACTCTAGATCTCGATCATGTTCCGCGCAAAGACGATGGCACCGTTGATTATGAACAAGACTTTTTCGGTAAACCGACGAGCTTGACTGTTAGCGGTCAACTCGAAGGCGAAATTTATGCCACTGCCTTGAGCAACATTTATACTTTCGGTCCAACTTTTAGAGCCGAGAATTCCAATACTTCCAGGCACTTGTCTGAGTTCTGGATGGTCGAGCCTGAAATGGCATTCTGCGACCTAGAAGGCAATATGAACTGCGCTGAAGAGTTTCTCAAAACTATCTTTAATGATGTCCTGACAAACTGCGGAACAGACATGAAGTTCTTCAACGAGCGCATCGATAAAACTACCATCGAGACTCTCACTCATATCGTCAACAGCGATTTTGCTCGGGTTACCTATACTGAAGCCGTTGATATTCTGCTCAAGAGCGGAGAGAATTTTGAGTTTCCTGTTTCGTGGGGAATTGACTTACAGTCAGAGCATGAGCGCTACTTGGCCGAGAAGAAATTCAAGAAACCAGTAATTGTTTCTGATTATCCGAAGGGTATTAAAGCCTTCTATATGCGCATGAACGAAGATAATAAAACTGTGCGAGCAATGGATGTGCTGGTGCCAAAAGTCGGCGAAATCATTGGTGGCAGTCAGAGAGAAGAACGCTTAGATGTTCTCGAACAGCGCATGCTTGATAGCGGCTTGCACCCTGAAGAATACTGGTGGTATCTCGATTTGCGTCGCTTTGGCACAGTACCCCATGCTGGATTCGGTTTGGGTCTTGAGCGCACAGTGCAATTTGTCACCGGTATGGCTAACATTCGTGATGTTATTCCCTTCCCCCGTGCACCAAAAACTGCTG
>CAJXZK010000370.1 GCA_913063055.1 uncultured bacterium | reverse complement strand
GATCGATAAACTGTCAACCGAACTGCCTCTGCGTTCGCCAATTAATGGCTTAGTAAGTCAAAAAACAGCTCAGCCTGGTCAACAAGTTGGTCCACTGAGTGGTGCCTCAAGCCCCTCGCTTTTTACAATTGTCGACCTTTCAAAGGTGTGGGTCATGCTAGAAGTTCCGCAATCAGAGATTTCTAAAATAAAAAACGGTGCCAAAGTAACATTCACTTCCGAAGTAGCTCCCGGAAAAAAATTCAACGGACGTGTAACTAAGCTCGGTCAGACTTTTGACTCAATGAGTAGAACAGCGTCAGTTCGCACAGAAATCGAAAACACCGAGTCAATCCTAAAGCCAGGAATGATGGTGCTCGCGAATGTCGAGATACCAGCTTCCACTAGTCATGTAGTTATTCCTCGCACAGCGGTGCAAAAGCTTTCAAATCAAAATGTTGTCTTCAAAAAGATTGCCTCATTTCGTTTCAAGCCCGTAATTGTGTCTATCGCAAATGACGATGGATTTAGCACAGAAGTCGTCTCGGGTATCTGCGCGGGAGACACGATTGTGACTAAAGGAGCCTTTCTTCTAAAAAGCGAATTGATGAAAGGGTCGATTGGAGGTGAAGAATGAAACCTTCATCCAATGAAGCAATAGATTCACTAATATTGAATGAGGAATCGCAAGACAGTGCACCAACAATGGGCTTCTTGGCTAACCTAGTTTCGTGTGCGTTAGAGTCAAGAGTAATGGTCATCTTTATTACGCTGCTAGCATCGGCATTGGGAGTGCTGTGTTTCCTGCAGATGCATATAGATGCTGTGCCCGATGTATCCAATATCCAAGTAACGGTAACAGCAAATGCTAGAGGGCTAGCTCCTAAAGAAATCGAGCAATACGTAACCTATCCAATCGAGCTAGCCCTTCAAAGCTTGCCGAAGCTCAAGCAGCTGCGCTCACTATCTAAATTTTCGCTGTCGCAGGTGACAGCAGTTTTTGAAGATGGTTGTGATATTTACTGGGCAAGACAGCAGGTGAGCGAGAGGCTCAAAACAGCCCAAGACCAGTTACCTGCTTCCAATGAAATCAAGATCGCTTTAGGCCCGATTGCGACCGGCCTTGGCGAAATCTATCAATTCCAGGTGAAAGGCAGTGGTTACAGCCTTATGCAACTAAGGGACATTCTCGACTGGCAAATAATTCCAGCTCTAAAAACCGTGCCTGGAGTTGATGAAATTCAAGCGATGGGCGGCGAAGCCCGGGAATACCAGGTAGAACTTGACGGCGAGAAACTTCACGGATATCGAATCAGTCCTTCCCAAGTCATGACAGCTCTTTCAAAGAACAATATGAGTAGTGGTGGTGGCTACATTGTTGAAAATGATGACCAAACCCTGATCAGGGGCGAGGGAATGCTACATACAACAGCAGACATTGAAAACGTGGTCATTCGTCGCGTCGCTACTGGTGTAGTCAAAGTAAAAGATCTCGGTTCGGTTGTTGTCGGCCACAAGCAGGCACAGAGCATAGTTACAGCCAACGGAAAAGGGGAGACAGTTATTGGTGTGGTGGTTATGCGGAAAGGCGAAAATTCCAAAAATGTCTTAGACCTTTTAACCGCCCAAGTGAAAAGTGTGGCTCCGACTCTCCCAAAAGGAATAACCATAGAGGCTTTCTATGATCGAAGCGTTCTTATAGAACAAACTATCGATACTGTCTGGCATAACTTAGCGCACGGAGCAATTTTCGTAATCGTAGTGCTTGTCCTCCTACTCGGAGGAATACGAGGAGCCATAATTGCAGCACTGGCAATACCTTTCTCACTTCTAGGAGCGCTATCTTTCCTGTCCATAACCAACACATCAGGCAATCTGCTGTCACTGGGAGCAATAGATTTTGGAATACTAATAGATGGCTCGGTCGTGATGGTGGAGAATATCATTCGGCGACTAGCTGAGAAACCAGATGAGAACAGACTAGCCTGCGTTAAGCAAGCTGCTTCTGAAGTCGCGAAACCTGTCTTTTTCGCTGTCCTGATAATAACAGCGGTTTATCTGCCAATATTGGCACTGCCAGGAGTATCAGGAAAAACCTTTCAGCCAATGGCGCTGACGGTTATCTTCGGACTCTTAACGGCCCTTGTAGTTGGTCTCTTCATTACACCATCCCTGGCATATTTTTTGCTTCCAAAGCGATCAAGCGAACATGATTCCTTTGTCTTAGGTTTGATTCGCCCAACATACCGGCGTCTCCTCATCCTTTGTATGAAGCATCCGATCATGGCAATTTCAGTATCTTTCCTGGCCTTTGTTCTCAGCCTTGGTACACTTCCCTTTCTGGGAGCGGAGTTTGTGCCTACTCTCAAAGAAGGTTCAATGGTGCTGACGATTAATAGGCCAGTCTCTGGGTCACTAGCAGCGGCGGCAAATGAAACTACGTTGATAGAAAAAGCAGTTTTGAAATCTCCTGATGTAGAGACGGTTGTCTCAAGAACTGGCCACTCTGAAATCGCCTTTGATCCGATGGGTCCGGATGAAACCGATATGTTCGTTATCCTGAAGCCGCCAGCTCAATGGAGGACTGGAAACAGCCAAGCGATTGTAGAGGATGCAATCGTTAAAAATGTGCGCGATATGGTTCCAGGAGCCATTTTCTCAGTATCCCAGCCTATAGAACAGAGAATGAACGAGCTAATTGCTGGCTCCAAAAGCGACGTGGCCATTAGAGTTTTTGGACCCGATTTGGACAAGCTAAGAGAAATTGGTGCTGATATTGCCAAACTGCTAGGCACTGTTAACGGCACAGGAGACATAAAACTGGAGCAGACAGCCGGTCTGCCAGTTGTCACCGCGAAGATTGACTCAGCCGCACTTGCAGCTTATGGTGTCGACACAAGAGAGGCTCTTGATACTGTCGCATCGGCCCAGTCAGGGAAGATTGTAGGCACCATCTACCAAGGCAAACCAAGATATGACTTAGCCGTTAAGTTTGCCAGTAACGGTGTCCTTAGAGCCGAGGATATTGGCTCATTGCCCGTGGGCACTATGGGAGGCGACCTCGTTCCCTTAAGCCAATTATGCTCAATACTTCGAACAGAAGATGCTGCTCAGATAACGCATCTTCAAACCGACAGGAACTACACTGTGCAAGTTAACGTGCGCAACAGAGATCTCGGGAGCTATGTGGCACAAGCACAGAAAACTATCGCAACTATGCAGCTGCCGACTGGTTATCGAGTAACCTGGGGTGGTCAATTCGAGAGCTTAGAAGAAGCACGAAATCGACTTCTAATTCTAGTTCCGCTGGTACTTCTTCTAATTTTCATGCTGCTCTATGCTTCATTCGGCAAAGTCAAACCGGGATTACTGATTTTCTCAAATGTACCTTTAGCACTTTCTGGTGGGCTTTGTGCTCTATGGCTGAGAGGCATGCCCCTCTCAATAACTTCTGGTGTTGGCTTTATTGCTCTATTTGGCGTTGCTGTTCTAAATGGAGTAGTGCTTGTGTCCACCATTCAGCAGATTGAGGAATGTGAGGCCCTCCCCCCACGACAAGCCGCATTCAAAGCTGCTAAACAACGGTTGCGTCCTGTTTTGATGACTGCGCTAGTTGCATCACTAGGATTTGTGCCAATGGCAATAGCCACTACTGTTGGTGCTGAAGTTCAGCGCCCACTGGCAACAGTCGTCATCGGTGGATTGATAACATCGACACTTCTTACTCTTCTTGTAATACCGGCAACGTATGGACTTCTTGGAATACACTCAAAAATTCACTTCAATCGGAGTAAAAATCTTGGCAAATAAAAGACACGCAGAAAGACACTTTACTGCCACTGAGGTAGTTCGGGATATTGTCATCGGTATGTCCGATGGACTAACCGTTCCGTTTGCACTTGCAGCAGGGCTTACAGGAGCCGTTAGCAGTTCCGGAATTATAGTCACCGCCGGTGTTGCGGAAATAGCGGCTGGCGCTATTGC
>CAJXZK010000369.1 GCA_913063055.1 uncultured bacterium | reverse complement strand
TCTCCTGCTAATGCCCAGCCGAGAAACACTGCCACCACCGGGTTAACGTAGGCATAGGTAGAAACGCGAGTGGGGCTGGCCGCTTTCAGCATATAAACGTAAGCAGTAAAGCCAACAATTGAGCCGAAGACAATCAGGTAGAGCAGTGAGAGCCACGATTTGGTTGAGACTTCAGCTATATTGAAGCCATTGGTTTCACCGATGCCAGTCGATATCAGCATCATGATCGCCCCAGCCGTTACCGTTTGCATGCCGGCTGATTGCAACTGTGATTGAGGCAAATCGGCATGGCGGGCGTAGAGCGAGCCCACAGCCCAAGCTAGAGACGCAAGCATGGCCCATACTATGCCGACCGGGTCAACGCTAGTGGTACCGCCGATTTTGCTAGGGCCGAGCAAGAGAACCATACCCAGAACACCGACAATAAGCCCGGCACTGGTGAAGTGGCTAGGGGCTTTGCCAGCTTTCCACCAATCTAGTAAGACTACATAAATTGGTACTGTTGCCACCATAAGTGATACTAAACCTGAGGGAATAGTTTGAGCGGCCAAGACAATGCCACCATTGCCCATGACAAAGAGCAGCAGCCCTATGATTGTAGCTCTCAGCCATTGACCGCCAGTAGGATGACCAGCACCATTTTTCCAGGCATATAAATAGATGAGGGCGCCAGCAATTAGATAGCGTGAGCCAGACATGAGAAAAGGCGGCAAGCTTTCCAGGCCAAAGCGAATGGCTAGATAGGTTGAACCCCAGATCAAATAAACCGCTAGAAAAGCAGCGATTAGCTTAGAACTGTCTGACTTAAGATCTATATTGAACATTTTGCACCTCGGTTTCCACGGCATTGTCTTGCTCTGATTGCTTATTGGGCGTTTCTGAGCAGCAATTCATTGGTCTTTGGCAGCCTAATCAAATTTGGCATTTGATGAAGTTGCCCTAACTAGGTACAATGATAATGTCTAAACGACTAATTCAATAAGAGTCTGAATAGAATTAGTTACTATTGGTCAAAAGGTTAGTTGCATGGATGACATTGACGAAAAACTATTAGGTTTGCTGAAAAAAGATGCAAAGAAAAAGTATTCTGATTTGGCCGAAATACTAAATCTCTCTCCTCCATCGGTGCACGCCCGAGTAAAGAAACTCGAGCAAATTGGTGTCATCCGCGGTTACACCATTGATATTGACCCCCAGCTATTGGGTCTTAAGCTGTGTGCTTTTGTGCGTGTCACCATTGAGGCAATTTCAGCCAGCGGCTTGGCTCAGAGCTTGATGGCCTTTCCTGAGGTTGAGGAATACTATATTGTTGCCGGGGAAGAGTGTGTTCTACTTAAGGTTCGTACCGCTGATACGGCCGCACTATCGGCTTTTCTTGATAACATTCGTGGTGTTAAAGGTGTGAAAAAGACTATAACGAGCGTGGTTCTAACTACGCCCTTTGAGCGCGGTGTTACCCCAAGACAAGATGATTTTTGATAGCGGAGAATGACAAAATAGAGGCACCATGACTGAACTTCCTGTTTTCGCTTATCTGGCACAGCACAATATCGCTCACCGGCGCTTGCAGTTTTCGCCTGAAACAGAGAAGGGTGCAGCCAATGTCGCTCGGGCCTTGGGCTTTTCTGAGCGGGCCATGGTCAAGACTTTGATTTTTGAAACCGATAAAGGCGAGTGTGCCTTGATTATGGTCGGGGGTGATCAAAACGCTATTTCTGGGCACCTGAAGAAAGCCCTTGGTTCGCGCAATATAAAAATGGCCAGTCCTGAAAAAGTGGTTGAGGTAACTGGCTATGTTATTGGCTCAATACCTCCATTTTCATGGCAACCCCAGGGTTTTCGTACAATCATCGATAGTGCACTGATGAATGAGCCTGAGCTTGGTGTTGGCACCGGCCAGTGGGGCGAAGAGATCATCATCACTCCAGCCAATTTGCAACTGGCCAGTGGCGCTGAGGTCGTTAATTTAACCGTGCGTGATCAGCCGCAATAGCTATTCTTCATTCATAATTCGCGCTGAACCAGAAATGCGAATAGAGCTCCCTGGCACGCTGCTAAGTTCGGCACGCAGGCGTGATCGCATCTTCATGTCTTCGCCTTGAATGAAATCAATGGCGCCACCCGTCGTTTTCAAAGACGGCCAGTTGATATCGCGCAAATATCCGGCAAAAGCCGCTGTAGAAGCGCCGGTTGCTGGATCTTCATAGACTCCACCCGAGGCAAAGGGATTGCGTGTGTGGAAGAGGGTTGCTGTTTCGCTATAGGCCAGAATAATTGTCACCAAGCCAGCCTCTGTCATTAGTTTTCGTCCTGCATTCAAATCAT
Organism: uncultured bacterium; assembly: GCA_913063055.1. Taxonomy (GTDB): domain Bacteria; phylum Cyanobacteriota; class Vampirovibrionia; order Obscuribacterales; family Obscuribacteraceae. The sequence continues at coordinate 1,714 of CAJXZK010000369.1, read as the reverse complement.
ATTTCATGGCTGCTAGTGTCGCTCGATCACAGAGAGCCAAGGCCAGGTGATCGGCGCCAGCATGAATTAAGGCAGGTGGAATACGCTTATCTAAATCGTTTTCGCTGTAGCCGAAAAGCTTTAGGGTGGCAGAGACGAGGTCGGCTGGCGCAGGCTGGCTTCTGGTTTGCGGTGATTGCAGTGCAGCCCAGATAGCACCGTCAGCGTTTGAACGACCCTCAACTGTGATGTTCGCCTGGTTTAGGATCAGTGAAAAAATACCGTCACCCGATTGCAGTGCTAGTGCTGCTCCTAGAGCAATAGTGGCGTGGCCGCAAAAAGGTACCTCAGATTCCGGTGAGAAATAACGTACTCTCCAGCTATCACCAGCTGGTTCGGCAAATACTGTCTCAGAGAAGCCAACTTCAGCTGCCACTCTTTGCATTTCTTCAGCCCTAGGTAGGTTCTGAACAATCACTACACCTGCAGGATTGCCACCGCTGGAACCATCTGAAAAAGCCGCTATTTTTTGCACTCTTAGAGTCGTTGAATTCAGTTCGTCCATAATAATCGCCTCTTTTGAACTGTTGCTAATAATAGGTCACTGTCGATATTTCAGTTTGTAGTAGACTGGTCTACTTAATAAAGCTTAAAAAGAAAGAGAAGCGGTGCTGACTAGGCACTGATTCTCTTTCTTAAAATGCCGATCAGGCGATGTGAATCGAGACTTTCTTCAGCGGCGTCCTGGTTCAGGCCGGGATGAAGACCTCCACCGACTGGTCCAATTCCAGGGTGGCGGTGCCGGCTTTTTTGTTGACGGTCACTTGCCTGGCGATTGGCAGGTAGATGTCTTGTCCGTGGCCGTCGCCGGGGATGCGGATGTAGAAGGCCGAGCGTTCTGCCGGCAAGTAGTATTGGCCTTCGCCGCGACCACAGCTTTGGTCGAATTCCAGCGCGTCGACGTTGCAGGCGATCAGGGCCTCGTTGGTGGCGTATTGCGGCAAGCCTTTGTCGATGCGCAGCTCGGCATTGACCCAGATCGATTGGCTCAGGTCGCCGATGGGGCGGACGAAGACCGCACTTTTGACGCTCAGCTCGATGGTGCGGCCAGACGGAGTGAAACCCCAGGGTTGGCCGCTGTACGACTGGGCGTAGGGGTGCTCCACGGCCACGTCGATGCCAGCGAAGGCCCGGCGGAACATGGGGTAGAGTTCGGTCCAGGGAATGTAGTTACTGATGCTCTGGCACCAGCGCTTGCCGGTGTTGTCTTCCATTTCGCAGGTCCACATCAGCCACATGGCGACCTGGTATTGGAACTGGGTGGGAATGTTGATTCCCACCACGCGGGAGGGCCCGGCGCCGCAGCTGCCACAACTGCAACTCCAGGCGTGCGCGGTCTTGTTGATCAGGCGCGCCTCCAGTTGCTGCTTGAGGTTTTCGGCAACGACCATGGCGCTGGCGAAGGCTTCGGGAGTGATTTGGTTTCTCATTGGGGATCTTTGCAGTTGAGTTGCTAAAGCTGCAGAGAAAAGCCCGCAAGAGCTTTTCTCCACGCTGGTGCGGAGGTTCTGCGACTTAGTCGAAGAACTCGGTCGCAGAGCCTAATCGAAGAGCCTAATCGAAGAACCTAATCGAAGAACCTAATCGAAGAACCTAATCGAAGAATTCCACACGCACCGGGTACTCGCCGATGGCGCTGGGGACTTTGGCTTGCCACAGGGCCACGGGGACGCCG
>CAJXZK010000368.1 GCA_913063055.1 uncultured bacterium | reverse complement strand
TATATGTGGTGGTTGAATCTCTGGCTGAAGCCGGCGTCAAGCTTGGAATTCCAAGGGAAACCGCAACTTTACTGGCTGCTCAAACAATGTTTGGCGCAGCAAAAATGGTACTCGATTCAAAAGCTCACCCAGCAATGCTCAAAGACACAGTGACAACACCAGCGGGCTGTACTATTGACGGCCTGATGGAGCTTGAAGAAGGCAAACTGAGAGTAACCCTAATCAAAGCTGTTGTGAAAGCGGCAGAAAGAGCCAGAGAGCTGGTCAATAGCCAAACACAAACCTATAAGTAAATAAGCAAAAACAAACTAAGAGATTATCAACTCGCAGTTAGGCATGTCTTTCTTCAAAGTCTCAAGTGCCAACTCATTTAAATTAGTGCCTGTGATGGAGAGTTTCTTGAGCTTGCTTAAGGAAATCAAGGCTGGCACACACTGCTCATCGATGGCAGTGCGGTCAAGCCAGAGTTTTTCTAACTTTGCCAAAGACTTAAGATTGACTACACCATTGCTACCAACAGTGGTGCCTGACAAATCTAACTCTCTGATGGAACCAAGACCGCCGAGCTTGCTCAAATCTTCATCACTAACCTTGGCATCGCTGGCATCAACAGAATAGATGGCATCTGAGGGAAAAGCACTTAAGAATGAGAGATCAACCCGAATATCTTTGGCCAACTCAAGCTGCACCTTTTTGCCTTTAGGTAACTCAATTGAGCCCTTGGCCTGGCAGTAGTCTTCCCAATACTCAGAATCATCGTCAGACTCAACAAATAGCTCACCTAAGTAATAGTCGCGAGGTAAATCGACCCTGGTGGTCTTAGCAACTTTACTACTGGCATCTAGATTATTACCTGATGGTGTGGCAGGTATAAATGAGGGCGGATCGGGTCGGCCGCCAGCAGTGACAACCAAACCAGCCGTAACTGCAGCCGCTAGCAAAAACTCAATGCCCAACCGGGAAAAATCAATGTCAAGACGAGTAGCACCAGCGCTGAGAGCAGGCGGTTGGTTGATCGGAGCAAAAACCGATGGCTTTTCCACGGCGCCGAACTCTTTCCACGGTGGATAAATTCCTATCATCACCATGGCCAAAACACCAAGCCAGAGGTTCTTTCGTTGTCTATCGTTCATCTCTTGAGATCGCCTTTTTCCGTCGCAAATAAGTAAGTAAGTTTATCTTAGCGTGATTGGTCTACACTATTGTCCGACGCCTAGTGAGGACAAAATGATGTGGGAACGTTACAACCTAATGGCTCAAAATGCCATGAATCAAGGCAAACCCCAAGAAGCTGAGGATTTGTTTCGCAGCGCCATCGCTGAAGCTGAAAAATTTGACGCTAAAGATCCAAAACTAGCTAACTCCCTCAATAATTTAGCCAACTGCTTGCGCAACCAAGGCAAATACCCTGAAGCCGAGCAAAACTACAAACGCGCACTAGAAGTAAGACAGAAAGCCCTCGGCCCACTGCACACCGACTTAATTGGCATTTATGAAAATTACGCAAAAATGCTAAGAGCGGCTGGCCGGGAGGCAGAAGCAACAAAAATGGACAGCCATGCCCGCGCTATCTTCATGAAAAGCTAATCTGATAACTAACAACTGATAAGGATTAACTGATAAGGAATAACTGATGACGCTCCCAGAACGCTCACCCGATTGTGACAATTACCTGGCAGGTTTCGGCAATCACTTTATATCTGAAGCCGAAAAAGGGGCCGTTCCTCACGGCCAAAATTCGCCGCAAAAAGCTCCCCTCGGCCTCTATGCCGAACAGCTCAGCGGTAGCTCTTTTGTTATGGCCAGGCATGAAAATTTTAGAAGTTGGCTCTATCGCATTCGTCCTTCTGTTCTGCATTCACCGTTTGTACGCATAGCCAATCAATCTATCCGCAGTCGGCCTTTTAATGAAATCGAAGCCTCACCCAACCAGATGAGATGGGACGCTTTTAGTCTGCCTGAAATGTATGAGAAAGTTGACTTTATCGATGGCATCAAAACCATTGCCGGCAACGGAGATTCAGCCAGCCTCAGGGGCTCGGCTATTCACGTCTATTGCGCCAACAGCGATATGAGCGATCGCTTTTTCTACAATAGTGACGGTGATTTTCTGGTAGTGCCAGAAAAAGGGCGACTTAAATTCGCCACCGAATTCGGTATCATAGAACTAGCACCAGGCGAAATAATCGTCGTTCCTCGCGGCATCAAATTTCAAGTATCACTGCCCGACAAGTCAGCTCGTGGCTACATACTCGAAAATTATGGCCCCCCTTTCAAACTACCTGGTTTAGGGCCAATCGGCTCAAATGGTCTGGCCAACAGTCGTGACTTCTTGGCACCAAAAGCAGCTTATGAAGATCGAAACAGTGGTGAACAGTCATTTAAACTCACCAACAAGTTTAACGGTCAGCTCTGGCAGGCCGAAATATCTAACTCGCCACTAGATGTGGTGGGTTGGCACGGCAATTATTATCCGTACAAATACGACTTGGCTCTCTTTAATGTCATTAACACTGTTAGCTTCGATCATCCAGATCCTTCGATATTTACGGTGCTCACTTCACCTTCGGAGCTACCAGGAACAGCCAATGTTGATTTCGTTATCTTCCCACCTCGCTGGATGGTAGCTGAGCACACCTTCAGGCCGCCCTATTATCACCGCAATATCATGAGTGAATATATGGGTCTGATTTTTGGCGTCTATGATGCCAAAGAAGAAGGCTTCGTGCCAGGGGGAGGTTCGCTTCACAATACCTTGACGGCTCATGGCCCAGATCAAGCTACTTTCAACAAAGCTTCACAAGATGATTTAAAACCGATTTACCAGGGTAATACCATGGCATTCATGTTTGAAAGTTCTCTTGTATATGCTCCAACCAAACTGGCAATGGAGACAACACACTTACAGAAGAACTACCAAAACTGTTGGCAAGGTTTAAATTCAAATTTTTCTCTAGATAAGAGCTAAATCTGCAATTTGTGGCATAAAGAATTAAGGCGTTCAGGACTTTACTGAGGAAACAATGAATAAATTACCGCCAAAGAGGCCTAATGAAGAACCGAGTAACTTTGGCTCTAGGCGTCTTCGTCTACCGACAGAGCCTTCTTGCCCACCTCTCAGTAAGGTGCGAAGCCTATTAGAAGAAGCCCAAGGCAAACGCGGCACACTCATTGAAATGCCCTGGCCCGACTCGCCGTACAAGACATTTATTTTGACTTGTCAGTGGGATGAGAGCCTTAAAGATCCGGTTTGGACCTTATATGAAGAAATAGAAGGCAATTCAAAGGTGGTCTGGACTCAACCGTTTGCACCGCAAGACCTTGAATTTCTCTACGATATTCTTTCGATGTCAGCTGGCTCGCAAGCAAAACTTGAAATTCCCGATGAACTAAAGCCAAAAAATCAAGCAGAGGATAGCTTTGCCGATGTTGATCTTGGTGGAATGCCAGGCGGAGCTCCCACTGGTGGTCCGGCTCTCGTGCCCGCCTTGGGTGGCGGCATGGGCGGCATGGGCGGAGGACTAGGTGGCGGTTTAGGTGGAGGCATGACGCCTCTGGTACCACTAAACCCAGCCCAACAAGCAGCTCCGGCCCAGCCATCTCCAAACGTCAATCAGCCGGGATATCCTCAAAATCCACTCTATGCACAGCAACCGGACGCCAATTCCTATACCAATATGCCGGTAGTGCAGCCTGGAGGTACCTTCCAGGGAATGCCACCATTCAATCCAAACACGCCTTATCCATACATGCAGAACATGCCTAATCAGCAGATGCAACAGCCGATGCAGCAGCAGCAAATGCAGCAACCCATGCAGCAGCCGATGCAGATGATGCCGCAAGGATATCCACAAAACAGCCCCTATCCTCAGCAGCAGCCCATGAATTATGGGCAACAGATGCCTCAGCCCATGCAACAACAGTATCCCCAATCTACTCCTAGCTACAGCCAGGAGATGATGGAGCCCAAGATTCCCCTCGACTATCATCTGATTGATAAACGAGCCAATATTCTATTGGGCACTATGCTGAAGGAAGCAGGCTTGATC
>CAJXZK010000367.1 GCA_913063055.1 uncultured bacterium | reverse complement strand
ATTAAAGGTTAAGGAAGGGAAAGAAACTTTATTTGAAGAAACATTCATTAGTTGAAGCCGAAGCCCTATTTAGAACAGCTTTGAACAAGCTTTCTCAATCGGGGGATGGTAATCAGAAGTACGCGGTGTTTTCTCTTGAGCAATGCGCCAAGCAGTTTATGATGGGTTCTAAGCTTGAAGAAGCGGGTTCGATTTTCTCTGACACGCGCATGCTGCGAGCCGCCCATGGCTGGACAGAACACGCTATGCCCGCAGAGATATCTAAACGGGCAGAGCAGGCGGTTGAAGCTTACAAGCAAAAACGCAAGTATGATCGCCAGGAAGATCTTGTGCGTAAAGCTGCTTCAGGCAGCGCCTCAGAGGGAGGGTCTACGGCTAGCTCTGAGGCGGTAGACAATTCGCAAATCGAGATCAATCGGCCGATTCGCGATAAGTGGGCCCTGATTATTGGCACTGGCCGTTTCAAGGATCCTAAAATCAATTTGCGCTATGCCGCTAAAGATGCCCAAGACTTCAGCGACTTTTTGATTAAAGAAAGAAATTTTGCTCCAGATCATGTTCAGCTTCTTACTAATGAAGCTGCTACCAGAGCCAATATTCTTTCTCTTTTGGGAAGCAAGTGGCTGCCCCGTGTGGCAGAGAAAGATGATTTGGTTGTGATTTATTTTTCTACCCACGGTAGCCCGTCAAGTTTAGACATTGGTGGCGTCAATTACTTAGTGGCCTATGACACTGATCCAACCGATCTTTATGCTACGGGAATCGCTATGCAAGATCTGGCTCGCATTATCAAGGCTCGGGTGCATAGTGATCGAGTCATGCTCGTGCTTGACGCTTGCCATAGCGGCGTTACTGCCCCAGCCAGTGGTAAGTCGATTGTTAGAGCTGGGAATATCGATGTTGACCCCATTGTTCAAGGCACCGGACAGCTCGTTATTTCTTCGAGCAAACCCGATCAACGCTCATGGGAATCTCAACGCTATGAAGGCAGTGTCTTTACTCGTTATCTCATTGATGGCTTCCGCAAAAATGGCTCTATGACTAAATTAGGCGACGCCTATAACTATATGGAAGCTGAAGTGCAGCGGGAAGTTTTACGTGACCGTGGCCTGTTGCAGACCCCGGTCATGCGCAGTAAGTGGCGTGGCAGTGATCTAATTTTAGGGGTAAAACCAGCTGCTCCTTCTCCTGGTTTGGGGCCAATTGAGCTGCCAGATGCCGTTGAGGCGCAGGGCAAGGGTAGTATCGCTGGTGGTGGTAAAACGGTCAGCGGCCGTACCCAAGCACCAGTTCATTCAGGTAGACACAGAGGAGCAAAGCGTAAGTGACAGACCAACTGAATTCGGCACGGCGGACGACAAAGCGCCTGTCGCTTAAGCTGATGGCCGTGGCCGCGATGGCACTTTCTTTTAATTCTTTCCTGCCAGCGCAGGCCGAAGAAATTATCTGGCGAGCTTTCAATGAGAGTGGTATCAAGTTTTTTGACGAACATGATTATGAGAAAGCTGAACAGAGCTTGTTGAATGCTGTTAAAGAAGCTGAGAAAATCGCCCCCCAGAGCCCTGAGCTTAAGACCAGCCTAGGCCTTTTGCGCAAAGTTTATCTGGCCCAAGGAAACAACGCCAAAGCTGACGCTATCGGGGCCCGGCTAGAGGCGATGGAATCAAGTGATAAAGGTTCGGAGACTCCATCGGGCGAAATTCCATCCGGTGAAGTTCATTCTGGTGAGATTCCGGCTAAGGCCGAGTCAGCAAGCAAGGCCCAAGCGGGAGACTCGGAAGAGGCAAAATCACTTTCACGCACAGGTACATCGGCATCAGAAGCAAGAGTGGAAGCGGCAGGGGAAGCAAAATCTTCTTCTTCTTCTTCTTCTTCTAGCTCTAGTTCTGGTTCTAGTGTTAGCTCTGCTTCTACTTCAAGTTCTAATTCTGGTTCTAGTTCAACTGCTAGCTCTGGTTCCGAGACTCAAATTGCCTCAGTGCGCGGCATTGCTGGCGAGCTAAAGTCTGGCGGAATAGTAAAGAAAGCAGAAGAGCTATTCAAGATGACTGGCCACATCAGCTGGACCAAGGGTTTGGCCATATCGGCCGATGGCACTCGGGCATTGTCAGGCAGTGACGATGACTCTGTGCGCTTGTGGGATTTGACCACGGCCAAAGAAATCAAACGATTTGACGGCCATGAAGACAATGTCAACTCTGTTGCTTTCTCCCCTAGCAGTAATACCGGTATGTCGGCCAGTGGTGATTCATCTGTGCGCATCTGGGACCTTGATTCTGGCGCGCAACTGAAAAAACTAGTGGGTCACGGCAATATTGTCTTGGCTTGCGCCTACTCTCCTTCTGGTAACAAGGCTGCTTCTTGCGGTTATGACGGTACCGTGCGTATCTGGGATGTGCTCAACGGCACTCAGTTGCAAGTCTGTCAGGGGCAGGGTACTGTGCGTTGCGTCGCCTTTAGCCCTGACGGTGAGCAGGTTGCCAGCGGCGGTAGCGACAAGGTGGTCACACTCTGGCGGGTGCGGGATGGTTCGGTGATTCGCCGCTTCACTGGGCACAAGGGCGACGTCACCACCGTCGGCTTCTCGGCCGATGGCAGCAAGCTTTTGACTGCTAGCCGTGACCTCACCATCAGAACTTGGGACGTAGGTAGCGGTAGTGAACTGAAGCAGTTCATTGGTCACGGTGATTGGGTTTGCAATGCCCGTTTCATTAAGTCCGATAGCAAAGTGGCAAGCGGCAGCCTGGATAAGACCTTCCGCATTTGGGACGCTGAGCAAGGTACTGAAACCTGCTCTTTCACCCTCAACGCCTATGGCATGTTCGGATTGGCCCTCACCCCTAGCGGCGAAAATGCCCTGACAGGAAGCAACGATTATTCTTTGCGCTATTGGAAACTAACCGAATAGATGAAGATAAGATGCTTCAGTAAAGCTTTCAAGAGATATTTCGCCATTTAATGTAGTAATCTTCATCTAACCACTACGATATTGGTTAGCATGGTCGATTGGCGACCGTTTCTGGCTTGAAAAGTGGTTGTGCAAGTGGCCAAGAATTATTACTTCTGTACTCGATACTGATTGAAAGGATTCCATCGCAATGTCCCGAGTTGCCATCATAGTTGGTGCTGGTCCCGCTGGTTTGACTGCTGCCTATGAGCTTTTACAACGGAGCGATGTTAAACCAATCATCATCGAAAAGTGTGATGTGATTGGCGGTCTGTCACGCACAATCGAATATAAGGGTAATCGCTTAGATATCGGCCCCCACCGCTTCTTCTCGAAGTCAGACCGGGTGATGGATTGGTGGATGACCATGATGCCTGTGCAGGGTCTGCCTGGGCAAGAAGTTGAAATCAGCTATCACAATCAGAAACGCACTATTCCGGTGAGCCCAGATGGCCCAGCTCCAGATGATGTAGAAAACGTTTTGATTACTCTGCAAAGACAGACGCGCATTTATTATTTGCGCAAATTCTTTGATTATCCAATCAGTCTCAAGCTGGTTACTTTCACTAATCTTGGTTTGGCTCGCACCATTCGCATTGGCTTGAGCTACATGAAGGCCATGGCCATGCCCATTAAGCCTGAATCAAACTTAGAAGAGTTTTTCACTAACCGCTTTGGTCGCGAACTATATCTCACCTTCTTCAAAGATTACACTGAAAAAGTTTGGGGTATCGCTTGCTCGAAAATTAGTGCCGACTGGGGCGCTCAGCGGGTTAAGGGGCTTTCGATCGTTAAAGTTGTCACCCATGCTGCTAAGAAAATGCTCGGCTCAGTTACTGACTTGCGTCAGAAACAAACTGAAACTTCATTGGTCGAACAGTTCATGTACCCTAAAAAGGGCACTGGCTCTATGTGGCAAGAAGTCGCTGATCGTGTTCTTGCTAAAGGCGGAGAGATTCGCAAAGATTCAGAAGTGGTGCGCTTCATTACTGAAGGCAATCAAATCACCGCTGTTGAAATCAAAAACAGTGTTACTGGTGCTGTCTCTTATACACATCTGACGCTGCCGACGAATAGAGAGGTGTAGATCTCGGTGGTCGCCGTATCAT
>CAJXZK010000366.1 GCA_913063055.1 uncultured bacterium | reverse complement strand
GGGGGGGGGGGGGGGGGGAGACAGAGAGAAAGCAGTTTTATCACTGAAGTATATGTACCCAAGAAAAAGCCAAACCAATCATGTCAGGAAAAGAGAGCAGAAGCCAAGCGCCTTACCGGTTACGAAAACAATACCAGTAGTCTTCTCATTTAGGCCTGGCAGGGCCTCCAGACCACAAAGATTGGCAAAAGCTACAAGAAGGTGGAAAAACATCCCTAACAGCGCTAAAATCTGGCACATCAGTGCAATTAACACCATCGGGGTTAGTAAGTTGAAAAACGACACCAACAGCAAAAATCTCACCTTGGCTCACAAGGTTGCCGATGAGATGCTCAAACTTGACAAGCATGCCCAATATCTCGGCATGCAGGTGAAGCAAATTAGCCCCGGTTACGCCGAACTTTCACTGGTTGTGCGAGAAGACATGGTTAATGGCCTGGGCATCTGCCACGGCGGCGTTACCTTCAGCCTGGCTGATACAGCCTTCGCCTTTGCTTGCAACTCCCGCAACAACCGCACTCTCGCTCTTAACTGCTCCATCACTTACAGCGCTCCAGCGCGCAGCGGCGATGTTCTCACCGCAGTGGCCCAAGAAACAGTTCTAAATGGCAAAACTGGGGTCTATGACGTCATTATCTCCAATCAGCATATGGAAAAAATCGCCTTGTTCCGCGGCGTTTCTTACCGCACCAGACAACAAATCGTTAACGGCTCAGCTGACGAGTAGGAATCGATAAAGCGAATTACTTTGACTTCTGGCGTCTGTACCAATTGGGGTCACCGCCACCTAATGGTACGGTCAACGGGCCAAAGTTATTGCTTGAGGTGAAAGACTGCCCGGCGTGGAGCATCCACTTAAAGCTCTCTTCTAAAGACTTTGGTCGAGCGGCATAGCCATTGGTCAATTCATAGATGGCCCAGTCGCCTTGTCTATACATCTCTCTGAGTTTAAGCTCTGGTCTAGCGGCAAAGTCTTTCATATGCTTATCATCGCCAATAATGAGCTGCTTGCGCCCTGATTTTGTCGGGCCATAAGAAAGACCGTCGTCGGGCAATGGTTCAGTAGCGAGAATAAATTGATCAATGTGCGACATGGTATCAACCGGTCTCTTTAAATAATGCATTAGCGACGGCTTGAAGGCGCCATAGAGAGCGATTTCTTCGCGGCAGTCTGGAATACAAGAGGCCACAGCTTTCATATTGTCTTGCTTCTGTGCTGCAAAATACTGGAAGGCCACGGGAGTTACGTATGAGGTCAAAACACAGATGGTGAGCGCCGCAACCAATAAGTTAGCGCTATAGCGTCGGGCCAAAAGTTCGCGAATTTGAGCAGCAGCACCAAGCAATGTTACGGCTCCACCCAGGGCCAAACTAAGTTTTTGGGCGCTGCTCCCTGTCATCAGGAAGGCTATGAGCGGCAGGCCCAAAGCCGCACCAAGAGTCAAGAAACAGACCAACCAAGAGACTATTATCAACCATAATCTATCCCATTTAGCTTGATCATCAAAGGCAAATTTATCACTGGCAGCTGCGGCAAGTTCAGCTTCAGCAGCAGCCTTGGCCACAGAACTATCAGCTAGGCGCGTCATCGCCACCGCAATCAGCACTGTCAGCGGCGCTACCAGAGGCATGGCGTAGGTGTCTAACTGGGTTTTGGAGAGACTGAAAAACAACAAAACAGCAGTAGCCCAAGAACCGAGATAAAACACAGCTCGATTCTGCAACAAATCAAAATCAAGGTACTCAGCCCGCAGAGCATCTTTGTCGTCTTGGGCTGGATCTCTCGGCTTCATATCTTGAGCATAGGGTCGATATGATGACTTGAAAGAAAGTCTGGTACCACCGAACCATACTTTTGCCAGGGGCTGAAAGAAAGTCAGCTTAAAAGTCTGGGGAAGCAGGAGAAACCAAGGCGCTAATCCATAGGCTAGTACTGGAAAGTAATAGAGAAAATTAGACTTGTGTAAATTGGTCTTGCCCTGAAAACGAGCTAGATTTTCGTAGATAAAGAAGACCTGAAGAAATAGGCCCTTAGTCGCTTTCCATACCAGGTAATACCAGGGCAGAACAGCGGCAAAGAACAGGGGAATTCCCAAAATTGGCTTGGTGCTGGCAAACCAGAAAGCCAGACGTTTCCAACCAGGCTTAGAAAGGAGCAAATAAAGCCCGGTACCAACAGCAAATAACAGAAGTCCGGCTGGACCTTTGGTTAGCATCGCCAAAGCCAAAGACAACCACAGGACAATCCACCAGAGGCGCTTACCGGCAAAGACACAGAGAATAAAGGCATAGGCACTGAGATTGACAAATGTCGTAAAGGCCACATCAATGCATGAGAGCTTTGTATATGCCACTAAAAGCGGTGCACTAGCAACGAGTAAGCCAGCCAACAAGGCCGCCCTTTTAGTGGCGAATACGCTAGTGACATAGTAGCTAGCAAAAACTAACAATGAAGCCAATAAGCCAAAGGGTAAACGAGCTGCGAACTCATTGACACCCAATAATTTGTATGAACCAGCCGTCAACCAGAAAGTCAAAATTGGTTTGGAATAGTAAGTTTGATAATTGAGGTGCGGCACTATGTATTCGCCACTCTCGATCATTTCACGAGCAGCTTCGGTGTAGTAAGTTTCGCCAGGATCAATAAATGACCAGCTGCCCAGACTGTTGCAGTAAGCGCCGAAACAAACTACAGCAAGAATGATCCAGGGCACATAGCCCTGAGTTAGCTTGCTGGCTGCAACACTAGTTGCTTTTTGATTGATGTCAGGCGCTGGCGCCGTACTTTCTTGCACTAGCCAATATTAACACCAGCAGCCGATGAGCAAGACCTACAAAAAAGGATCTCTTGTCAGCTACCGAACAACGCCGCTCTCTAGCTGAGACAACTGTTGCAGGTGTTTTACAATCGACTCAATTTCACTGTCGCTTAATGGGCCACCGACTTTCTTTGAAAAGCCTGGCATAGAGCGGTGACTAGGGCTACCGTTGGCAATAATTTGGCTGACAGCTTCCGCCATACCCTTGTTTGAATAATCAAGTCTGACCAAGCTTGGCCCCACCGCTCCACCCCCCATCAGTCCGTGGCACATGGCACAATCGGCCAGATATAGCTCCTCTCCCACTTTGCCCAAGCCTCGATTAACATGGCAAGCCGCACAACGACCCTGAAAAATCTTAGTTTGAACATTCTTGCCGAGATTTTGATGGGGATTGCGCACGTCGGCACTAACAAAAATACTAAGAGCAGATTTTTTGCCATCATTCGACCTGATAGTAATCTCCTTAGTTACTGGTCCTTGTTTCATTGAGGTGTCCATTACTACTTTGAGTGCTTCTCTGCCACCAGCAGCTATTAGCTTCTTCTTCATCGAAGCCAGAGTACATCCGCATGTTGACTTGGTTTCGTAGATACGCAAGGGCTTATCGCCATCGTTATGCACCATAAAATTGCAGGAGAGTTCAATTCCTTCTTCTACTACACCAAAATTTTTCTTTGTTTTCTCCACGCGAATTGCTGGCCCTTTTATGGCCACAGCATTAGCTTTAACCATGACCTTAATAGCTATTTTGTCATTGACTTTGACAAAGCCATCTGGATGCAAGCGCTTCAAGGTCAGCCCATAGTGGCTTTGTTCGATGGCTCCAGTGGCTGAGATAGAAAGACTTTGCTTGCCAGCTTTAGTAACTATCTGCGGGGGTTCAGTGAGAGTTAAATCAACATTCTTTTTCAGACCATGCAAGCCAAACACTCCAGACAGAACGTACTTGCCAGCTTTATTTCTATTTAGTTTCAGTGAATTAAATGAAGCTCTAGGATAAAGAGCAGTGTTGAAATATTTCGGGCCTTTTAAATCATCGTCACGCACAGCGATACCACTTTCAAGACTTTCAAGCGGTATCAGCGCGGCAACGGAAGCAGTGGCTAAATTGGCGCCGTCAAACTGAATGGTTCCGACAATATTCTTAAAGCTGCCTTTAGCACCAATGCGTGAGCCCCTGAGAGCGACAAATTCGACCAGTGATTTGGAACCTGTCTCTTATACACATCTCCGAGCCCACGAGACCGTACTAGATCTCGTATGCC
>CAJXZK010000365.1 GCA_913063055.1 uncultured bacterium | reverse complement strand
AATTTGGGGAATGACACCAGAGCAGCTAACGTTGCGATAAAAAATGTCGGCATAACCAGCTAACGATTTTACTCCCTCTTGAATGCGGGCACCGCCACTCTCGTTCAGGCCAATGACCGGGCAGCCAGCTTGTTTGGCTAAGTCCATAATTTTGCAGACTTTACGGGCGAAGACTTGCCCTAAGGCACCACCAACAAAAGTGGCATCGTGGGCAAACAGATAAACGGGGCGACCGTCTATTTTAGCTTGTCCCGTTATCACACCGTCTCCGTGTGCCACTTTGCTTTCCATGCCGAATTCTTGACACTGGTGCACGGCATAGCGGTCAATTTCTAAGAAGCTGCCTTCGTCCACTAACTTTTCAATGCGCTCGCGGGCCATCAAAACTCCGCGCTCATGTCTTTGATTCCTGACAGAATCAGCTACGAAGCTGGCTTCATTGCGCTTGTCTTGAAGCTTCTGGTTCGGGTCTGACTTAAGCGTTTCCATCGGAAATAGACCTATATTGGGGTGCGAGTAAATAACCGGTTAGAAGGCAATGCCTTTCGTGGCCACCAAGAAGAAGTGAACTATTGTAAGGTAAATCGACATTGTACAGACATCCAAGATGCTGGTAATAAATGGACCGCTGGCATGAGCTGGTTCGACGCCAAAACGCCTGAATAGTATGGGCATTAGGGTGCCAATCACTACGCCAAAAGTCATGGTGATGAAAAGAGAGACACCCACCACTACTCCTAGTTGATAAGAGGACTGGTGCAAGAAGCGGCTAATTAGATAAGTGGCCAGTCCGCAGAAGAGACCGAGTAGCATCCCTACCTTTAGCTCGTGAAAAATATTGCGCAAGGCCGCCTTGAGGCTGAGAGCTGTTTTGCCACTGCTTTGAATTTGAATACAAGTACTTTGGGTGGCAACCCCACCGGTGACTCCTGACAGCAGCGGCATAAATGATGCTGCTTGAACCATGTGTTGAATCACTGAGTCGAAGTGAGTAATGACCGAGGCTGAACCGCTCTCAATCAATAGCGTAATGATTAACCAGGGCAGTCTGGCCGAAAAGGCACTGCGCACGTTGTAGTTGAGGACGTCTTGATTTTCCGGGCCAGTGGTAATACCAGAAGATTGAAAGATGTCTTCGATTGCTTCTTCTTTTAAAACGTCGATGACATCATCGGCGGTGATGATACCGAGCAGTTTCTTTTGCTTGTCAACCACTGGTAGGGTGAGCAAGTCATAGCGGCTCAAAATCTCAGCGGCTTGCTCTTGGTCTTCGTCTGCCTGAACGAAGACTAAGTCCTCATCCATCACGTCTCTCACCAAAATTTCTGGCGCTGCAGTAAGCAATTCTTTGAGAGTAACTTCACCGACTAGAACTTCTTCTTCGTCGACGACATAGACGTCGTATATTTCTTCTTCTAAGTCTTCATACTTTTCGCGCAGATAGACGAGAGCTTCGGCCACTGTCATACCAGCATGCAAAGCTAGATAGTCAGTGGACATGATGCCACCGGCAGTATCTTCTTTGAAGGTCATAAGCTGGGTCAGGTCTTCTTGTGCTTCGACGTCTGAAACCTGGCTGATCAAATCACGAGCTTTGTCTTGGGGCAATTCAGAAAGTAGGTCAACGGCATCATCCGGCGACATATTGCTGATTAGAGCCACTATGCTGATGTCGCCGAGGTCACGTAAGAGTTCAGTTTGACCATCAGGCTCAAGCTCGGCTAATAGGGCTGAGGCATTGTCAAGGTCTAGCAGGCGAAAGCAAGAGATGCGATAGCTCGGGCCTAGCTCCTCAAAACACTCGGCCAAGTCTGCTGGGTGCTGATCGTTTAACAGCAAGCGCAGTTTCTGGCGTTGGCCAAGGTCGACCAACTCCGTTAAAACATTCGGCGCTATTAGCTGTTTTTCTGTCATAGCAATAACCCTACCAAGCCGGAGAGGTTGACAGAAGGGCTTTTGTCTAATTAGTTAACAGTTGGGAGGCATGAAGGCTATTATGAGAGCGAATTAGCAATTTAGTCGTCGAGATAACCCGCTAGTCGAGAAGACCAGTTGGGTTGGCGCAACTTACGGAAGGCCTTGTGCTCTATTTGCCTAACCCGTTCTCTGGTGATATTGAAAAGTCTCCCTACTTCCTCTAGGGTCCTCTGTCGGCCGTCTTCTAGGCCGCAGCGCAAATGCATAATGTCACGTTCGCGAGGGGTGAGTTGACTGAGCATGCGACTTAGGTCTTGACGCATTAGCTCTTCAGCAGTAGTTGCATCCGGCCTGGTTGCTTCGTTATCTTCAATTAAATCGCCAATGTAAGTTTCGTCATCGCGGTTAAGCGGCATTTCCATTGAAACTGGCTCGCGGTCAGCGGCCATGATTTCTTGAACTTTGCCCACAGGGATTTCTAGAGCCGACGAAAGCTCATGTTCGTTTGGCTTGCGGCCTAATTCTTGGGAAAGCTTAGAGCTTGTTTTCTTGAGCTTGTTTATAGACTCAACCATGTGCACTGGTACGCGGATGGTTCTTGATTTATCAGCCAAACCTCGACTGATGGCTTGTCGAATCCACCAGGTGGCATAAGTAGAGAATTTGAATCCTTTAGTATGGTCAAATTTTTCGGCTGCTCGAATAAGGCCGAGATTACCTTCTTGAATCAAATCTTGGAAGGGCAGACCCCGATTTAGATATTTTTTTGCAATCGAAATAACCAGACGAAGATTGGCTTGGATAAGCTTCTTTTTCGCCTCCCCGTCTCCTTTGGCAATGCGGCGAGCAAGCTCGATTTCTTCGTCGGGCTTGATCATTTTTACGCGACCAATTTCGCGCAGATATAGGCGAACAGAGTCTTCAGTAAAGCCAGCGGCTTCTACTTCTTTCTCCTCCGGCTCATCGTCGGCCTCCGGTTCATCTCCGGCACCGAAGACGTCGGCATAATCCTCTGAAAGGTCATCGGTAACTTTTGCAGCCAACGCAAGTAAACTCCATAACGCAGGAAAGAAAATTGAACCAAGAAACAGCGGTACACTTGAGAGTGTTGAGGGTAGTTGCTACCTTCCTCCTCTCTCCCTGCTATTTACCCAAATCTCAGTCAACTCTAAGCAGTCAAGGGATTGATTAACTTTTGTAAATTTGGTACTTGGGTGTGCGAACCGTCGACGACTATAAGGGACTAACTATGTACGGGTACTGCGGAGATAAGAGATTCATTCATGATTGAAGGCGATTTGGCCGATGTCAGCCTACCAGGCTTACTGCAATGCCTTGCCACCGAATCTAATAAGAGCTTCCGGGTGCAACTTGTTAGTGGCCCCCAGAAAGGCGAACTTATTATCTCTGAAGGAGAAATTCTTGCGGCCAATTTTGGCTTGCTTGAAGGCAATGATGCCTTGACCGAATTCCTTTTTTGGGGAGACGGAACTTTTAAGGTTGAACGCTTTGACCTGGCTGATGATGCTTCGTTTAGCCGCAGTTTGACTATCGCTTTAAGGCAACTGAATAGTTTTGCCGATCAAATTCTCTTCTTGCAGAAGAGCAATGTTGGCTTAAATACTGAAATTGTTCCTTCACCTAAATTCGGTACTCAAGAGTGGCAAGAAGCTCTGCAGAAATTGCCCCTGTATAAAGAAGATTATGTTGTTCTAGGCTGGGTCACTGACGGGCGCACGATGCGTCAGGCCATGCGTGAATTCAACTTTGATGTTGTGCAAGCAACAAGCTCGCTCTTTCGCTTATTAAGTACTGGTTCTGTTGATTGTATTCGCCCGCAGCTCGTGCCAGAGCTAGATAGTTCTGGAGCGGTTGAACCAAGCTCTGCTGAGAAAGCTAAGCCAGAATCGGCAAAAGAGAAATCTGACCCTACTAGTAGTATCAAAGAACCAGATTTGCTGCCCGAATTTGATCTGGAGCCCGAGCCCAATTCGGTGCCCGAGCCCGCACCAGAGCCAGTACCAGCAAAAATTAGTGAGGCCCCAGCCCCAGCAGTGGTGCATGACTTTGCACCGCCTGCTGACCCTGAACCTGCTTCTAGTTCTGCTTCTACTTCTACTTCTAGTTCTGCACCTGCGCCAGCGCCAACTCTGTCTCTTATACACATCTGACGCTGCCGACGAATAGAGAGGTGTAGATCTCGGTGGTCGCCGTATCATTA
>CAJXZK010000364.1 GCA_913063055.1 uncultured bacterium | reverse complement strand
AGCCTCTGTCAAACCATTGAGCGTGAACTTGGAGCCCCTCCCGACAAGCTATTCAAAGAATTTGAAGCAACGCCAATCGCCTCAGCCTCGATTGGCCAGGTGCATAGAGCACGCCTGCAGGATGGGCGGGCTGTAGTTGTTAAGGTACAACGGCCCGACCTATCTGACATCTTTTATCGCGACTTAGGTTACATGCGATTAATCGCCCGCATTGGTCCAATCATTCGCCCTAGCCAAGACTGGAGCGGCTGGCTTGCCCTATCAGACGAATTCGGCCGCACTCTCTTCGAAGAAATTGACTATATAAAAGAAGGCCGCAACGCCGACCGCATCAGACAGATACTAAAAGATCAAAAAACTCTCAGGGTGCCCCGAGTATTCTGGAAACTTACGGGCCGGAAAGTTTTAACGCTTGAATACTTACCCGGCGTCAAAATTGACAACAAGGAAGAAATTGCCAGGCAAGGCATTGACCCAGTAGCCATCGGCAACAACCTTGTGGCAGCTTATATGGAACAAGTGCTAATGCACGGCTTTTTCCACGCCGACCCCCATGCGGGAAACTTGGCAGTTGGCCCAGATGGCCGCATCGTTATATATGACTTTGGCATGATTGGCGAAATTAGCCAATCGCAGAGAGAAGCAATATTGGGCTGCATCGCCGCTGTAATCAATATGCATCCTGACGAGTTGATTAAGAACCTAGCCACCCTTGGAATTGTCAAAGAAGGGGCAAAACAAGAATCTATGGTGCGGGCAGTTCAACCATTTATTGAGTATTACAAAGGCAAACAAATAAAAGAACTAGATTTCAGTGATTTAGAGCATGACATCGACCAAATTGCCATGGATCGCTCACTAAAATTACCCCCGAGTCTGGCTTATTTACTGCGCACAGGCTCATCATTAGAGGGCATCGCCCGCAGTCTCCATCCCAATTTCTCCTTCGTCGAGGCCGCAAAACCATCGGTAAAGAAATGGGCGCTGGCAAATCCAGCTCAAGCCTATTTTGCTCTAGGTTATTTAACTAGAGGAAAACTCTTTGGCCAGAAAGGGGTATTTAGCGAAGAAGGCCTTGTGCGGCTCTTCTCCAGCACAAACGCCGGCGAGGAAAGCGCCACTGGCAAGCTTTTGCCAAGAGGGAACAAGACAAAATCTGGTCTGAAAACCGGCTCAGTCAGCCAATCTGAGTTAGAATTACAGAAAGAGCACGGTAGAAGACTCCAAGAGATCCGAAAGTTAGAGACTCAAATCTATATTTTGGATAGAGAGGTTAAGAGTCTTTCGAAAAATCGGGTAAATTTACTATGGACCGCCTTGATGTGGTTTTCATTGTCTCTAGTATTTTGGGGCATAACATCTGCATCTTCAGGAAGGCAATTTACCGAGTATTATTTGATTGGAAATGGTGTAATGGTGGCTATTATTGTTTGGCAAATAGTAAGACCACTGGGGATGGCTAATCGAAAGCGTTCCAATGGGTCGACTGGGAGACGGAGATAGACAATGCTGAAATGGCGTGCAGCGGCACGAACTGATGCGGGTTGCCAGCGTCAGAGGAATGAAGACAATTTCTATGTGAGCCCTGATAATCGCGTCTTTGCCGTCGCTGACGGTATGGGCGGTGCAGTTGGTGGCGCCAAAGCGAGCAAGTTGGCTATGGAAGCCGTCGAGCAACAATGGAAAGACTGTCCTCCTCCGGCCAAGGATAAAGAAGCAATCACTAAATGGCTTACTGAAACGGTCAATTCGGCCAATCATTCAGTTTGGCACTCGGCTGAAGAAGATGCCTCTGTCAGAGGTATGGGTACCACTGTAGTAGTGGCTGTCCAGGCCGATGACAACTATATGCAAATTGCTCATGTCGGCGACTCTAGAGCCTACTTAGTACGGGAAGGCAAAACCAGGCTTCTGACTAACGACCATTCGGTAGTTCAGGAAATGGTGAGAGCGGGGCGCTTGACGGAAGAGCAGGCCAGAATCAATCCTTACAAAAACTTAATCACTCGTTGCCTTGGCCACGAAGAAAAAGTGGAAATTGATCACACCCCCGTAGATCTGCATGACAACGACTGGGTTGTACTGTGCTCTGATGGATTGCCTACAGTTCTTCGTGACGAACAAATCGGTGAGTCAATTAAAGACCTAACCGATCCAGAAGGCCTTTGCGAAGAATTGGTCAAGCTAACTATCGACGGCGGTGCGCCTGACAACGTTACGGTAGTGGTCGTTAAATTCAACGACGAAAGTTCTGATAACGGTAGCAAATAGGCTTCTAACGCGGTGAAATGGCAGCCAATCCCAATCAATGTGCAAGGTGCGGTGCAACGTTAGCCCGCCCAGGGGCAGAGTGTAATGTTTGCGGTGGTACCGTTAACATGGGGGTTATGCAGCCCGCTGCAGTGGACAGAAAGGACGATCCACAACACGCAGCCTCTGCATTTAGAAAAGAGGCAAAACCAATGAAACCTGCATATCTTTTCAACAAACTAACCAATGAGCGCTTTCCACTAAATCAGTCGGTAAGTAAAATTGGCCGCGATCAAACAAACAATATATCGGTCACCAACGATCATTACATCTCCCGGCACCACGCCTGGGTTTTGCAAATGCAAGGTGCATATTGGGTGGAAGACCTGGGTTCGACCAATGGCACTCTCCTGAATGGTGAGATTCTGAGCGAACGTAGGCAAATCTCGCCGGGAGATAGATTGACCTTCGGCAAAACGGAGTTCGTTTTCGTAATCGAATAAGTCACTCAGAGCTCATATGAATTCTAATAGCTCCCCGCAAGACAGCCGCAAACCAGTTGGTAAAAATTGGTGCGGGCGCTACGAGTTGCTAGGCGAAATTGGACGCGGCGGCATGGGTATTGTCTACCGTGCCATTCATCCCGACACCGGACAGTTTGTCGCTATAAAGCAATTGGTGCTGGAAAACATCGCACCCGAAAAACGAACCGAGTTCAAAGACCGCTTCAAGCGCGAAGCTTACACAATCGCCCGCCTAAAGCATCCCAACATAGTTGATGTTATCGACATCTGCATAGAAGACGATTCCTTTTTCTATGTAATGGAATTTCTTGATGGTGACAGCTTACGCAAAGACCTGCTCAGACGGGGCGGAAAGATGTCGGTAGAGCAGCTCTATCCAATACTTTCACAAGTAGGCGAAGCTCTTTCATTAGCTCACTCAATGAGCATTGTGCACCGTGATGTCAAACCAGACAATATTTTCATTCTCAAAAACGGCGTGGTCAAGCTAACAGACTTCGGTATCGCACGAGCAGCGGAGTTTGAAGAATCAAATCTTACTAAGACCGGCATAATGATGGGCACTCTCAACTATGTCTCACCAGAACAGCTACAAGATGCCAAAAGCGTAGACCATAGAGCCGACATCTTCTCACTCGGTATAGTTTGCTACGAAGCCTTGAGCGGATGCATGCCGTTCACCGCTGATGGCATAGCAGCGACCATAGTAAAAATTATCTCGCTCGAAGAAAAACCACTACATATTCTCAACCCATCAATTAGCACAGAAATTTCAGCCTGCGTTGGTCGCGCCATGCGCAAGAAGCCGCGCGAGCGCTATCGCTCGGTAACAGAATTTGTCAAAGACTTTTCAGCCACATTATCTGAGCATGTCAAACAATCGGTAGCAACCCTAGCCGATATTACTGGTCAAAGCTATGAAAACATACCAGCCACTAATTTTCGCCCAGTCAAAACACAATTTGGTATCACATCAATAGATGGTGTCATTACAGATCCAGGTCAACAAACCGGCATCGAGCAGTCTTTCGATTCAGGGCTGGCAAACAGCACATCCGTAGAAGGTCTCGCTCTGTCGACGGCCACCGATATGCAGCAAGAGCAAATGCTTGAATCGAATCAAATGCTTGAATCAAATCAAATGCTTGAGACCAGGCATGAATTCAAAGCAATGCCCCAAGCGAAAGCAAAGATAGAAGAACCGGCGCAAGCAGAAGAACTTGTTAAAGCACCAGAACCTATGTTGGCACCAGCTCAAAAGCCAGAGAAGAGCGCCATTAGGCATCTTCTCTCAATGCAACATCAAGGCAGTGGCTCTACGAGTAAACGCTTTGAAGAACCAGCGGTGGTAACTTGCCGGGCCGGGCGCTTAGCTATCGCCGACGCCGTAACCCGCACCATCAACGTTTTCGCATACGATGGCAAGAATATCGAACAAACTCCTGTCT
>CAJXZK010000363.1 GCA_913063055.1 uncultured bacterium | reverse complement strand
CGGCAGCGTCAGATGTGTATAAGAGACAGCCCAAGACCCGTGCCTGGAGCATGTCTTGTTGATTTTGCTCGGGCAAAGCGTTCAAAAAGTAGTTTTGCTTCTTCTTTTTTTATGCCCTGACCGCTATCTTGAATTTGCACAATAACCTTGCTGGCAGCCAGTTCTACTGATATCCGAATCTCGCCTTTTGCCGGTGTAAATTTAATGGCATTGTCGAGCAAGTTAAGAATGATTCTCTTTAAGTCTTGTCTATTGATCGCTAAGTCAATTTCAGGCACATTGCTATTGAGATTTACTCGTAGTTCTTTGCGCGCATAAATTGGATTTAGCTCAGTCATGCACTCGCGGCAAAGTCTTACCAGCGAAGTTTTATCGCTGCTTGTTGTAGCTACTTTGCCACTTTCATAACGAGCAACGCTGAGTAAATTGTCGACCATGCCTAGAAGGTCTTTGAGCGATCGTCTAGTGGTATCAAGAATCTTACGGTAACTATTTGGTAATTCTCCATAGATGCCCTCAGAAGCTTGCTTGGCCGTCATTTCCATGGCGATAAGCGGAGTGCGCAGGTCGTGGGTGACTGTGTAGACAAATTCTTCTAGCATCATGTTGCGCTCTAGTAGCTGCCTCTGCAGCGTTACCATGCGCACCCCCGACTTAACTCGTGCTTTGAGTTCTTCAGCATAGAAGGGTTTGACCATATAGTCATCGGCACCGCTATTAATACCGGCAATGATGTTTTCTCTTAGCCCGCGAGCAGTGAGGAACATGATGTAGATATGTCGACCGCGCGGGTCTGACCTGAGCTTACGGCAAAGGTCGACGCCGCTTATTTCGGGCAGCACCCAGTCGACGATGATAATGGCTGGTTCGTATCGTTCGAAGCATTCCCAGGCTTTATTGCCGTCATTGCAGACAAATGTCTCAAAGCCCTCTTGCTTCAAGATCAAATCAAGTAAATTGACTGATTTTTGATCTGAATCAGCAATCAGAATGCGTGGTTTGGGGCCTTTCATGACGCGATTGTAGCTCAATTTAGCTTCCTTTTGTGGCTAGTAGTAGACCGGTCTACCGCTCGCTGGCAAAAAAAGCAAGGAAGAGAGACGGTCGCAGACTTGAGACTTTGTCGCGGCCCTTAGTTCCGTAAAGCTTAACGAAAAGTTCGGTAGCGCTGATTGGCTCGCTGGTCACTAGTCGATTAGTCAAGTAAGATTGGTCCACCTTTAGGCTCAGCCTGGTGGCACGCTGGTCAGTACTCACAAGGAGCAAGAGTCTGAAAATAGGAATATTGATAATCGGCTCTTTGTTTTGGGATGACGGCCAAGACGACATCCGCAAGAATTGGAGAGAAGACCGCCTTTTCGTCAAAGAAGCAATGGATGTTGCCGCTCCAATTCGTTATGGACGAAAATCTAGTAGTCGTGGTGACACTTATACTATGGTGCTGTCGATGAAGGCGCAGCTTGGTCGCGCCAAGCTGGTTCCGTGTGCTAGGGCAATCAATGACAGCAATGATTTGATCAATGAAGCTGTGCATCTATGGCGGGCTGAATCACAAAGGGTGAGTGATTCAGCGGTTTCTGATACTTGGGGCTGTGCTGCTCTAAAGATTAGAGACGGTGTGGTTTGTCCTGATGAAATTAAGGCGAAATGGGCTCAGGTCGCCCAAGATAAAGCAAAGCATTTCAATATTAGGCACGCCCATGATGAATTGCCTCTGTTAGATAATTCCGGAATATTACAGATGGCTTGGCCGACAAAAGCTGATGGCAAGCCAGTGTTAGAAGTTGACGCCCTTTTAGTTTCGACCAATCAACCAACTCTCACGGCAAGAAATGAGTATGCAGACCCATACGACATTGCTAGAGCGTGGCTTAGATGTCCGGAGCACGACCATTACTTTTACAAGAACAAAGAGCACGGCATCAAAACATTTGAGGATGACACTATTTTAGAAGAAATATGGGCGGCCCATCACGGTGGCTGCGGTGGGCCAATTGTTTGTTAAGCTTGATCTTTGATTGGATGTAAGCTATCTAGCTTCATCAAATATCGCACCAGGTTCCAAATGGCAAAAAGTTGACCACCTGGAGGTAGTAGTGCCTCGTGACGCGTGCCGTTTTCGTCTTCCCAAAAAAACCAGGGAGACCCACCCTTGATCCTTGCGATTTCTTTTGCTCTTTCCTCGTGATTTGGATTTTTCTCTTTGAATAGTTTGTCCATCTCGGTCATTCCATCACTCTTGATGTGCTTGTAGGAAAGCTCCTTTCTAAAACCTGGTCTTGACCATACGACCCGCCGAGTCGTAGCCATGAGCCAAGTTTCTTCATTTTCAAAGAAACCCAAAGCTGGTAATTCATCTTGATCAAGAATTGTTTGATCAAGAAGAAAATGCTGAAATTTTGGCTCGAGTGATTTGAAAACTAATTCTCTATATACTGGCACATCCAGCGCTTTATGCTCAAAGCGTCGAAGTTTATAAGCATCAGAGCCAGTTTCAGACATGTTTCCACCTAGGCGTTTTTTGATTGTAACTGTTCACAGTCACAATAGACTAGCTCTGCTCTGACCACAGAAGTGGCTATCGTATCTTAATTTCAGGTGAGATAATTTTGTAGTAGACTGGTCTACTATTACATAAGCAAAAAAAAGAGGAGTCGAACAGTAGCACCCAGACTGTTGTCTGAAATGCACTGTTCGCCTCCTCTCTGCAACTAAAACAAAATGATTTTGGCTATTTCATTTTGGGCTTTCAGCTACCGGCTTAGACTTTCAGCTTCTTGCTGAAGGCATCGCGCACTGAAACGGTGTCCAGGGCGGCGATACGTTCGCGCAAAAAGGCTGACGCTTCGTCGTCGGTTCGCTTACTTCCGTCTGCTTTGGTGAAAAGTTCGGTAGTGCTGATCGGCTTGCCGGTCACAACTACAGCTTTTCTCCGGAACAAAGGGAAAGCCAAAAGAACTAGGCCGAACTGCACAGGTCGATCGAATTTCGATAGCCAGGGCCCCGGGTAACGGCCATAGCGAATGTAGTTGGGCACTACGTAGACTTCTGTGCCTAAACGCTCAGCGGCGCTGCGGGCGATGATGGCTACGCCGTTTTTGAACGGGCCCATTGTCGGTGAAAAGTTGGTAAGACCTTCCGGTAGAACGACCAGTGTTTCTTTGTTGACGACCATCTCAATAGCAGCTGCACGTGTGCGTGCACCACCATCTCTGATTTTGTCGGTGGCAGTGAAAATGCCACCACGTGAGAGCCAAACTCCTAGCAGCCCCCCGAAAGCTGTCATCACACGGTCAGTAGCCATGTAACGCGCCGGGCCCAGGATGAGCTGGGGCATGATGACGGCATCAGCCCAGTGTGGGTGATTTGCCGTGATGATGCGGGGGCCGATGAGATTGTCGAGGTTCTCTCGGTCAAGAAATTTAATTGCACCTACCTGGATGTTGGTCAGAGCCCGCGCCACTTTCAGCAAACGTGCTGTAGCGACGGGGCCGGCCGGTGGAGCTACATAGCCGCAGGTTGTCACCTTTGCGATTTCGTCTTTATGGCGCTTGCGCAGGGAAGCCATGTAGGTCTTGTAGATCGTCAGCAGCGCGGCTATCGCCATCAGTGCTAACAAAGCTGTGTAAACCATGTGTGTGTCCGTGAATTGAAATACCTGGTTAGAGAAGAGGAAGGATGCCGCTGTAGCAGACAGCCAAATAGACTGGCTGCGATAAAGAGCGGACCTCAATTGAGATCCGCTCTTTGTTGGCAGGTAGAAACTGAGCTAACGCCGGGCGTTAGTTACGAAAGCCACCGATGCGCGTCAGCAGGGCGCTGGTCTCGGCCAGAGCGCGCTTGGTGTCGTGGTAGTTGCGGGCGGCCACCGCTTCTTGCGCGTCGGTCAGCAGCGTGCGCAACTGCGCCACTTCTGCCTGATTGCCATAGACGCCTTCGGTGCTGGCCGTCAGCTCAGAAGCGTAACGCACGGCATTGTCTGCGTAGAACAGCGCGGCTTCCCAGTCGGTGAGGAAGCGCAGGGCGCGGCAGAGAACATGGGAGTTGGCATTTCCGGCCAGGTGGTTGAGGGTGACCAGGCGCTGCAGGGTGGTGCGTTCGCTGCAGGTGTCGCTCGGCGCCAGGGTGGCCGCTTCTTTGCGAATCACCACCAGGGTCTCGACGAACAGCCTGATTTCCTTCACCGGCGTGGGCAGGTTCACTGCCTCGTAGCTGTGGGTGACGAAACG
>CAJXZK010000362.1 GCA_913063055.1 uncultured bacterium | reverse complement strand
CACCAAAATTGATCATCAAATGGTCGAGATCTTGCGGGGCAGAAACATCAAATTGCCGCACATAGTCAGCAATTGAATCAAGGCCGCCAGAAAAATCAAGACCAGCTTTGACTTTGCCAAACATGCCATTTTCTTTGAAAGCACGGCCACGAATAATAATCAATTCGTTGCTGCCTCTTCGGTAGGTGAGCCAGCCGCGCCAATCGCCAGGCACAACATCAGCTAAGCGCAGGCCGATTTCATGCTCAACGGCCTGCTTCAATAATTCGCACTCAGCTGGCAAGACGGCCAGAGACTTTGCCCTGGCAGATTCTTCTCGGGCGATTATTTCAGATTCTAGTTCAAGCAATTTGATATGCAGCATGGCAAGGATCACTTAAGCAGTAGTTATAGTTCTTTATAGACCATGAAAGCAGCCATTGCTAACATGATGGCACCAAAAGCACGCTTGAGCAGAGAATCTTTGAGACGCAAGGCTAGCTTGCTGCCAATCATAGAGCCAGGTACAGCACCGAGCACCATCACAAGTACCAGCAAGAACTGTACATGATGACTAATGCTATGAGCAATTGTTCCTGGCACCGAAAGACACGCTACCACTAGCAACGACGTGCCAAAGGCCGACTTAGCACTCATGCCATAAACAGCAAGCAGAATAGGGATGAGGATGAATCCGCCGCCGACACCAAAGAAGCCCGCTAACAGACCAGTCAATAAGCCCACGGGAAAGACTTTCAGCCAGCTCAGTTTTTTAGAAATCGCGCCTGCCTGAACTAGATCAGATTGAGCTAAATCAGCTTGAACAACCTGATTTAGTTCAAGCTCAGCCTTAGTCGCAGCTTGTTGCTTCAATTTATTGCTAAAGCCAGAAAGCAAGTCAACGGCAGCCAGGGTAATTAGTGCAGCAAAGAGCAGCATAAGCGTGCGTCCCTGCACCTGCAACGTCAAGGCAGCACCAATAAGGGTGCCAATAATGGCTGGTAAAACCAACAGTTTGACCATATTTAGGTCAACTAGTTTTTCTTTGACATAGTTGACTGCTCCTGCCACTGATGTCGGCACAATTAGGGCCAATGTTGTGCCAATAGCCATATGAGCATCAAGGTGCATAATCAGCCGCAACATCGGCGTACAAACAATGCCACCACCGACACCAAAGGTACCGGACAAAAGACCGGTAAGGAGGCCAATCGCAAGCGCTTGAAAAACTTCTAGCAGTGAAAATGGGAAATTCAAGGCTATCTAGACTTACATGTAATTGGAAAGCAGCTTGCCAAGATCCGGATTCTCAACCACCATCTGGTTGAAGTTAGGATTCTTGGTCAGGCGTTTGGCAATACTGCGATCGTGCTTAATCGCTCTATAAATTCCCTCAGGGTCAAGAGTGACCACCCGTAAGGCTTGAGGATTCTTGGTTAAGACAGCAGCAGCAGAGCCCCACTTAGTAATGCGCCTGCAGGTATAGTGGTCGGCTTCAGCAATTTTATCTAAATGTGGATGAGCCGCCAGTACGCGAGCAGATGCAGCATGGCTGCAAATAGCAGCAACCAGACCTGGGTCTGCCGTAACCATCTTATCTAACCAGCGCATGCGAGCCATTTTCACTGCCGTCGCTGTATCTGAACGAATGGCTTTAGTGCGAGCAGTATTGTTGAGAGCAGGCCTTAATTCTGGCGTTGCGCCGGCAGTAGAGCTAGTAATAGTAGTAGTAGTAGTCTGAGCAAAGGCTGCGGAAGCCACAAGACCCGCCACCGATAAGGCATAGGCCAAATTAGCAGAAAGAATTTTTCTGTTTTTCAGCATCGTGGTCAGTTTATTAGCCTGAATAAATGGCATCTGCTAGTCTCATTTGTGTGGCGTTTTTAAACATGGATTTTAACACTGATAGACTATCTTAGACTTGAAGCAGGGGAATAAATGTCCAACAGCGGTCAATATCAAGACGATAGCCCCCGAGACAAGGGCAGTGAGCGACCAGGCAAAGAA
This sequence comes from uncultured bacterium, assembly GCA_913063055.1. GTDB lineage: Bacteria > Cyanobacteriota > Vampirovibrionia > Obscuribacterales > Obscuribacteraceae. Next base: position 2,314 of record CAJXZK010000362.1, on the reverse strand, counting down.
GATGCCGCCGCTCAGGCTAAAAACAGGCTAGAACTGGACGTCACCCAGTCATTGGAAGCTGACACAGAAGCCACTCTGGTTAAAGAAACTGCTAGGCGCAACTATCTGCTCAAAGGGCAAGAGCAGGAGCCCAAAATGACCCGCCACATTGACCCAGCGGGCAATAGCGAGCAAAGAAGCAAAGAATTTACAGTCATGAGCCAGGTAGAAAAGGCACAGATAGGCAGCCTTCCTATTTTCTTACGGCCAGAACAGTTACCGCGCAAATCGGGATTCACCTCGCCCCCGGGCGAAGATAAAACCTTTGAAAGGTTTAAGCCTCGAATTGACGAATTACTAGAATTAACAGCGCCAAACAGCGAACGCAATTACGGCGCAAGCCTGTCTAGGGCAGAGTCTAAAGGCCTGAACGAAACCAGAGAACGGCTGCTCAATTGTGACAATCTCGGCGACGCTCTCTCAAATACACTTCATCTAGCCCGTCTCTATCAACATTTACGATATATTGAAGAGGCAAAAAGAGCGACTTTGTTTGCTCTCGGTATCGATCCCGATAACCCCACCGGCAAGCAGCTTTTTAAGGAACTAGAACGCGTGCAAATAACTGAACTGGGCCTGAAGACATCTGTTGATCCTTCCCCTTTTTCTAAATCAGCTCTGCGCAATCGCATTATCAATTTAAGCGGCGGCAAAGTAGTTGTGGTGGGCGACTTGCTCATAGACGAATTAGTTGAAGGCCGGCCCGAGAGAATTTCGCGGGAAGCTCCAGTGCTTGTACTTGAGCATGTTGACACTGAGCTTATACCTGGTGGTGCAGCCAACACTGCCCATAACATCACCGCTCTTGGTGGCAAGTGCCATGCCATTGGTGTTTGTGGAAAAGATGACTATGCTCCTAAGCTGGCAAAAGTCTTAGAGCGCTATGGCATCACTTACGATCTGATCGAAGACGAAAGTCGTCCAACAACAGTTAAAAGCCGAGTAATTTCAAAATCTCACTCACTCTTGCAGCAGCTTCTGCGTATCGATCGCATATCTCACGCTAAAATTGATAGCCAGATTGAGTCACGCCTGATTGAAAAAATCAACACGGCCAATCAATCATTCAATGCCATCATTGTCTCTGACTACAAAGCCGGTGTCATCACAGATGGTGTCATTGCCGCTGTCAGAGCCTTGGCCGAAAATCGCGACACGATGGTAATTGTTGACGCCCAAAACAGCTTTGAGCGCTTTGGTAATTGCACGCTGATGACACCGAATCAACCTGATGCCGAAGCGGCTTCAGGCATCAAAATTACCTCAAGAGAATCTCTAAAACAGCTAGGCGAAATACTTTTGAATAAATCAGGAGTAAAAGCACTCTTAGTCACCCGTGGTGGGGACGGCATGGTGCTCTTCGAGCGCGGCAAGCCTATGGTTGAGCTACCTGCCTTCAACCGCTCAGAAGTCTTCGACGTCACTGGAGCAGGTGACACCGTGGTAGCAACAATGGCTCTGGCCCTCACTTCTGGCGCAAGCATGCCAGAAGCTATGGCCCTCGGCAATCTAGCAGCATCCATAGTGGTGCGCAAACCAGGAACTGAAGTAACCAGCCAAAAAGAAATGCTACAGCATCTTGAGCAGCTCAATCTGCCTGAATAGCACTCTCGACTGAACTAGTAGCTAAATTACCAGGCTTTAGCGGCCTTTGTGATAGTGGCATTGCGAGCAACATCATCATCGATTAGAAGGATGCGCCAGGACTGAGAGTTCAGTGCAAACTGCAGATCGCCTGAGCTAGCTGTTGGTAAACTGGGAAAACCTGGTCGTCCTCTCAAAATACCGCCACCTGAAATTTGCACTTCTAGTTCGTTGGGACCTTTGACCTTTTTCAAGGTAACCCGAGTGGTGCCCAAAATTTCCTGATTCTTCGGTAAAGGCCCATCATCAGTTGAGGCCTTAACCACAGCACAGAAAAATGTATTGCCGACCAGCGAATTCATCAGGGCCGGATCACTGTTGCCGTTAATATTAAGTGGAGTGCTACCAACATCCAAATTGGGATTGCTCATGCCGCTCCAGTTCGAGATCCACGTGGCATTCTGCTTAGGCTTGGTTGGGTCTAACTGCAAATTGCCGTTGATCGCCTTAGAAGAAATACCGATTGGCAATATCTGATTGGGAGAAATCGTGCGCAGCCCGCAGTAGGCACCACCCACAGCACTGGCACTGACAGGAATACTAGGGAAACCAACGAAACGAGCGAAGATAGTTGGCATCTGCCTAGTAATCGTCACTTCGCAAGTGTGCGGGAAAGTATTGGGCCTGGAAT
>CAJXZK010000361.1 GCA_913063055.1 uncultured bacterium | reverse complement strand
ATCGCCAATCAAACCAGGCACTTCGTAGCCAGCCACCTCGCCGACGAAGCGGGCATCAGGATTTGACTCAATCACCACAACGTCTTCAGAAAAACGCTTGAGATGTTGCACTACCCTAATGCCGACATTACCGAGCCCGCAAACGACGACATGGCCTTCCATTGTCTCGGCGATCATTTTCTGCCACTCCTTAGAATAACGCTTGTGCTGAAAGAGAAGATTGCCGAGGTGCACAACCCCTTCAGCGATTGTCACCAAGCCCAAAATAGGCAACAAGAAAAATAATGGTGATAGGCGAATATCTTCAACATACTGCAATGGGCTTTCAAAAAAGATCATCAGCAGGGTGTAGTAAGCCGCCTGACAAAATGTCATAGCAGCGCCGCTGGGCAACAAACTATGTGGATAGTAAAGGTAGAAAAGGGCAACAGAGAGAGTGAAAGCACTGCAAATGCAGATTAGAAAGCCACGAAACTCAGTCAGCAAAACACGAACAAGAAGAAAGATCTTGCGCCCTTTCTTGCCAGCTTTAGTCGAATTTAGCTTATTTTCCACCCCAAGAGTATAACCGTATCGGCAGCAACCAAGCCCGAACGGCAAAGAAAGCTATGGCAATAATTGACCGCTATAACTTGATTGTAAAGAAGGCACCATGTTAATATCAATGAAATTGGAAAATTTCAGGTTACACAAAAATGGTATGCAGCAAAGCTGACACCGCCTTTGATACCAAGTTAAGTTGCACCAGTAAGGGTGTCGAATTAGTCATTGCCTCAAGAAAAAGCAGCCCCCGCGCTTTGACCCTGAGCCTTTTGGTTTGCGCAGTCATAAGCTCGATAGCCTATATACCAGCTGCTAATGCCGCAGAACAAGGCAACAATCTCAACGGTGAAGTGCAGCAGAATGTCTTTGATTCAGAAGACGAGCGCAACCAATTTCTTCTAGATTTGGCCTTGAAGTCACCAGACAAAGGCGCCAACCACATTTTGGTGCACGAAAATGTCAGTCACGCAAACGGTGAAAAAGAGCGGGCATTAGCAGCATCAATAGCAGCACCGAGTATCTCTAATTTCGATATTGTCAGCGAAGGATTATGGCGAGGAGCAGCACCTTCCAATCAAGCCATGCAAAAGCTGGCAGAAAGTGGCGTCAAGACTATCGTCGATTTGCGCTTAGCTGGCCTTGGTGCTGAAGAAGAAGCTAGCAGAGCAAAAAAACTTGGCATCAAATACATCCACATACCCCTTGGCTTCATGGGGCCATCGCTCTCCAAGGTCGCCCAATTCTTGAATATTGTTAATGATCCTGCCAATCAGCCAGTTTTCGTTCACTGTCGTTATGGCGCAGACCGCACCGGGGCACTGGTTGGGGTGTTTCGCGTAATTCACGACCACTGGAGCTTTAACCAGGCCTATTCAGAGATGCGCAGCCATCATTTCAAGCCCTGGCTTGCCTCACTGAAGCGAGTTGTTGCTCGAGTAGGTGGCAATGCTGAAGTGCAGCAAGAACTTAAAACCCTGGCCAACAAAAATTTAGCCTCTACCAATCTTTAGGCTCTAGAGATTGGCTTTGCCGCTCTTGCTCTTTCGCAGGCTCTTTAGCCTTATTACTCTTTAGCCTTAATATCGTTCCAAAGCGCCTGTTCATCGTAGCTATCGTCAGGGTCGTTGGCGATGGTGAACTCTTTGATTGTGGCATTGCGACGGTTGCGGTCGAGATTTTTCATGCCCGGATCGAGATCGTATAAACGATAAAGGGGTTCTAGGGAAGATTTCATAATAGAAAGAATGCTGCTGACTTCTGAGCCAATCAGATTAAAGGCAGCCTTTGCTTGCGGGGTCGATGCATGAGTATCGATGTCATCAGCTAGACGAACCAATCTATCGGTCTCTTTCACCAGCTTGGTGAGCAACTGCAAAACTGAGATATCTCGCGTGTTGTTAGTTGAATCAGTAGACATAGTTTCCTCTGGACTTAGATGTCTATTTAAGCATTCCGTAGCAAGATTAGGCAGACTGATCGTGCAGATAGTCTAAAATCACAACAGTTTCTATAACTTTCTCTTTGTTAGCGGTGTCATGGCCCTTCTTGAAATCCAAAATTTAGCAACAGCCTTCCCCACCGAGGCCGGTATGGCCAGAGCGGTAGACGATGTCACCCTCTCTGTTGACAAGGGCAAGGTGCTTGGCATCGTTGGCGAATCGGGGTGCGGTAAATCGATTACCTCCCTGTCGATTTTGCGTTTGATTCCACCACCAGGAAAAATTGTCGGCGGTCAGATTCGACTAGACGGAAAGAACCTCCTTGATTTTAGTGAAGCTCAAATGCGCGGAGTGCGAGGCAATCGCATCGCCCTGATTCCACAAGATCCCATGACTTCGCTGAACCCAGTCTATACAGTTGGCGCTCAAATCATGGAAGCAGTGGAACTGCACCAAAAAGTATCGAAAGCCGAAGCCCGCAAGAAAGCAATTGATGTACTAGATCGAGTGCGCATTCCAGAAGCCCGCAACCGAGTTGATGATTATCCCCACCAGTTTTCTGGCGGTATGCGCCAACGGGTCATGATCGCCATGGCTCTGGCCTGCGAGCCTGAATTATTGATTGCCGACGAGCCCACCACCGCTCTAGACGTCACTGTACAAGCGCAAATCTTAGACCTGCTGCGCGAAATTCAAAAAGATCAGGGCACGGCCATTGTTTTGATTACTCACGATCTTGGTGTAGTAGCCGAGATGTGCGACACCGTAGCTGTCATGTATGCCGGCTCAGTGGTTGAATACGCCACAGTGCAAGAGCTTTTCCAAAACCCCAAACATCCATATACGATTGGCTTGATGAATTCGCTACCAAAGCCAGGTTCGCAGCGACTGATACCAATTGAAGGCCAGCCACCAAGCCTGGTGAATCTTCCTAAGGGATGCCGCTTTGCCAATCGCTGCTCTTTGCGGGTCGATAGCTGCGAGTCATCAATTCCACCCCTTGAAGAGAAATCAGCCGGCCACGACGCTCGTTGTTTTTTAGTTGAAAAAGAAGTCTAAGCAAAACAGTTAAGTCAAAGAAGAAAAAGATGCTGAGTAATTTAAGAGTTCCCACTACCAAACAAATCAGAAATTTGGAAGCCGCTTGGATTGAGTCAATTTCTGAGCTAGCAGGCGGCCTCAACTGGGGCCAGACTTTAATGGAAGTAGCCGGTCGCGGTGCTGCTCTCGCAGCCCTTTCACTTTGGGATGAAAACCCTGGGCACATAGCTATTTTTTGTGGCAGTGGTAACAACGGTGGTGACGGCCTGGTAGTAGCACGCTACCTCAACCTCTGGGGTGTACCCGCCAGTTGTTTTGTGGTCGCCCCTACAGAAAAAGTGAGCGAGCACGACAGCAGCAAAGCTAAGACCAACCCTAGACCGAGCGATAAACAGCCTGCCGAAGAGGTAGAAATTGAAGTAAAGATGGCTTCTCCTGAAGCAGAAGCCAATCGCAAGATATTGGCATCACTAGGAGTAGATTTAATTGTTCTGGAAGATACTGATGAACTACTAGAAGTGCTCGGTGCCATTACTTCTAACTCAACAGTTTTAGTAGATGCATTGTTTGGCACAGGCCTAACTAGAGCTGTGGATGGCGTAGCCAAACATGTAATCGAAGCTATTAATTCGAGCACAAAACCAGTGCTGGCAATTGACCTGCCTTCGGGTATCAATTCAGATACTGGTCAAATCATGGGTGCTGCTGTTAGAGCAGACAGAACAGTAACCTTTGGCTTTTTGAAGCCTGGGCATCTTACTCATCCAGGGGCAGAATATGCCGGAGCAATGCACTTAGTTGATATCGGCCTGCCCGATTTTAGCAACCTACCACCAAGCTTAAGCCACGTAGAAAGCACCCCCAAAATATTTGTCACTACCTGTGGTGCAGTACAATCGGTCTTGCCTTCAAGGCCAAGCAATTCAAACAAAGGCACATTCGGCCGCGTTCTCACTATTGGCGGCAGCCTTGGGATGGGTGGAGCGGCCGCTTTGGCCAGCAGTAGTGCCTTGAAGGTGGGCGCTGGCCTATCTTATTTAGCAACACCGCGATCGCTTGCCAGTCATGTTCCAGTTGAAGAAATTGTAGTTAAGCCTCTAGCAGAAACCGTCGAGCAATCGATTAGCAAAGAAGCCTTGCGCGACGTAATTGAAATGCTTGATCAAATTTCAAGCGTTGTTATCGGCCCTGGTCTCTCACAAAACCAAGACACAGTAAGCTTTGTTCTCGACTTGCTCGATTTGATCAACAAGCCCTGCGTCATCGATGCCGATGGTCTCAATG
>CAJXZK010000360.1 GCA_913063055.1 uncultured bacterium | reverse complement strand
CGACTAGGGTGCTGTCCAGGTCTAAGATCAGACCCTTGATGCCTACCCTGCTGAGCATTTCGAGGTCGATATCGGTAATATCACCTTTAATCAGGTAATCTGGTTTCAGGAACAATTTTTTCTCTCTTGCAACCGGGTTCATTAAATAACTAGTCTAAAATACCAGGCTTTGCCTATCGCAATTAACTTAGACGAGCCCTTGTCTTAGCGCTAAAATGGCATGCAGTAGTGAGTTTACACGTGAAAGCCTTGCATCGGACAAAAATTTCCAAAGCTAGCAAATCAGAACTCGGCACCCAGTCAGCCCCTGACAGTGTTGATAGCTTGCCTGTAGAGCACGTGGCTATCATCATGGATGGTAACCGTCGCTGGGCTGATGGGCGCCATTATCCTCGACTGAAAGGCCACCAGGAAGGCGTTAAGAGCCTTAAGCGCTTGGTTCGCCATGTCGGCAGTCGCGGTTTGAAGTATCTCACTGTATATGCCTTCTCTTCTGAGAATTGGCAGCGCAGTTCTGAAGAAGTGAACTATCTCTTTGATTTGTTCGGTCGCGTGCTGACAGAAGAGTTCAAAGAACTTTCTGATAATGGAGTGCGCTTACGCTTTCTTGGTCAGCTCGATAAAGTACCAAGTAATCTGCGCAAGTCTATGAACAAGACCATGGAAGATACCGCTGGTAATACTGGCTTGAGCTTGCAGGTCGCCATCAATTATGGTGCTCGTTTAGAGATTACTGACGCTGTGCGCAAAATCGCTGCAGAGGTTGCCGCTGGCAAAATTAGTCCAGAAGATATTAGTGAAGAGATGATTTCTAACCATCTTTATACAAGCGGTATGCCCGATCCCGGTCTCTTGATTCGCACTGGGGGCGAAATGCGCTTGAGTAATTATTTGCTCTGGCAGTCGGCCTATACCGAGATATTTGTCACGCCAGTGCTCTGGCCTGAATTTACACCTGAGCACTTTGACCAAGCCATGGTTGACTTTGCTCAGCGTAATCGCCGTTGGGGCGGAGACTAAATTAAACCTATTGCTGTGGATAACCGGGCTGTTGCTGCGGGTATCCCTGCTGCTGAGGCGGGTAACCCTGTGGCTGCTGATAGCTTTGTGGTGGATAGCCTTGAACCGGGTAGCCCTGCTGTGGCGGGTAACCTTGTTGTTGAGGCGCATAACCTTGTGGCTGTGGATAGCCCTGCGGCTGTTGATAAACGGGTTGCGGCGGTTGGGCATAATATGGTGCCACCGCGGTGGCTGCTGAGATCTGCATGGTTTCGTCTAGCTGCACTGGAAGCTGTGTGCCAGCGTGAAATATTACTTCTGAGCCTTTGCGCACGCCGGCGCCCACGAGGCCAACACCAGCACCAATGGCGGTGCCAAATACGGCGCCCATACCAGTGGCTCGCCCGACCTGGCCATTTGATGTAGCTCCAACAATGGCTCCCAGACCAGTACCTAGTGCCGCTCCACCGCCAGCGCCAATGCCCGTTGTGAGCAGGCCTTTGCCTACTCGGCCTGCAGTGCTACCGCCGGTCAATCGCACTTCTGAGCCGTCAACTGAAGCTGATAGGGGGAAGCGCCTGCCATCTGGCGTTTGGATGGCGGTAAAGCGAATGTCGATTTTGCCGTTGGCGCCAAAGCGGAAGCGTTTGGCCGAAACCACATTGCTCACTTGGCCTATAAGTAGGCTGCCAGCGGGAACGACCTCTACACCGCCAGAATAAATGGGTGAAGGTAAGGTTGCTTCCACCGATTCGCCTGGTTGGGTTGAGCCTGAGTCCATGGTGTTTTTAAGAGAAGCCTGGAATTTAGTGCCAGCTCCTACTGTCATTACTCGCCCTGATAGCGGTGGTTGCTGGTAGCCACCAGCCTGACCATATTGAGGTGGAGCGCCCTGGGGCTGATAGGGCTGTTGATAGGGCTGCTGTGGCACAGAACCAAAACTTTCGGGTTGTCCGCTGGTCTGATGTTGAACACCACCCTGCCAGCCGCCTTGAGGCAGTGGTTGGTAATTTTGCGGCGGCGGCGGCTGCTGCTGATAAGGCTGCTGTTGTTGATATGGCTGCTGCTGTTGATATGGGGGCTGGTAGCTTGGTACTTCGGCCTGGGCTATTGGTGTTTCGGCTTGAAACTTAGGCTGGCTGCGAGGATTGCTTAGAGCTTGATTGATTGCCTGGCGCTTCTTATATTCGCTTAGTTTGCTTAAAATGGCTGCCGTGTCGCCTCTTGAGGCGATCTCCGCCGCATCGACAGTGGTATCTCCGCTTTGATTGATTAAAATGCCAGCCAGTTCAGCTTGGGTAATGCCGGCTTTAGCCCAATCTGGAATTTTGCTCTTGTCAGTAAACTTGGTCAGCGTTTTGGCAATGGTGCCGTCATCCGGTGTACTGGTTCCCAGGGCGCGAGCAATGATAGATATCATTTCGCCCCGTTGCATAAACTGCTTAGGTCTAAAACCGTCGGCGTAGCCAGCAATGTAGTTGTTCTGGCAAATAATCTCGACCGGTTTATAGAACCAGTCAGTTGGCTTTACGTCAGGAAAAGTTGGCTTTTCTGGCACTGCCTGATTTTCTAGACCCAAAATTTTGACCAGCCAGCTAGCTAACTGCGCCCTTGTCACTGGATCTTTGGGGTGAAATTTTCCATCAGGCTCAGCACCAATCACTCCATCGTCAGAGAGGAGGTTGACATATTTTTCAGTCCAATTACCAGACATGTCGACAAAACGGGCTGCGTAAGCGGCTTGAGGATAAGAGCAAATTGACGAAATAGCAAGACTAGAAGCTATTGCAAGAGAGAGAATTTTGATGTTCGCAGCTTTCTTCGCTGGCATAAAAGGCCTCTGATTTTTCAATTTAGCTGCTGCGCAATGGCTTGCTTAGCTCAGTATTCCCTCTAATGATCTACCCTGTTCTTCGACAGATCTAATGAGTCCTTCAAGATTGATACGTTGACCCTTCGCTGTAAGCACTACTAAGAAGTGGCCAGCGGCCTCGTAGAAGTGCAAAATGCCCTGGTCGGTGAGCAGAGTCATTTGTATCAAGTTGCCTCTATTCATGCGCTGAATCGAGACATCATTATTTGAGAAAAGTGTGGCAGACAGAGCGCCGATAGTCGAAATATCAACTTCGGGAGGCAAGCTGCTGCTTACCACTGAGCCGTCGCGTCCAACTAAAAGACAACCGAGAATACCGTGTTTGCCATTTAGTGAGTTGAGAAGATTCTTTAGTTGAGAAGCCGATTCTGGAGTAACCATCTAGCCTATTCCTTTAAGTAATTCCGTAAAACCGCTGATTAAAATTGCTGCTTATTTAGATGTCGCTGAGTCGGCAGATGCCTTTTTCTCTTTTTCATCTACCGCTGCTTTCAAGCGCTTGATTTTGAGAACATCTACCCACGGTTCGTCTAATGGTGTGGCAAATACTTTACCGGTAACTTCTAATTGGTCGCCTTCTTTCAGTTCGCTCAAAAGTTTAGCTTGGGGAGATTTATCATCTTCTTTTGGAATAGGCATGGCCAATTTCAGCTCAGAGAGCGGAACTTTGCTGTTGTTGCGGAAGACCAAGAAAGAAAGGTGGGTTTTGGCCGGACGCATTGCTGGCTTGTAGTCAAGGGCCAGGGAGCTATAGGCCTGGAAATTGGCAACGAAGCGGACGTTCTTGTTGAGATATTCGCTGGCATGTTCGGTCAAAGCTTCGGCCGGAACGGTAATGACGTTTTCAATGACAATCTCGGGAGCTGGCTTGGCATCCTTTTTCTCTGGGGCCTTGGCTGCTTCTTTCTTTTCAGGCTCAGCTTTGGCTGGCTCTTTTTTGTCAGTGGCTGGTTTAGCGTCTTTGCTTTTGTCTAAAACTTTGCTTTTATCTAATGACTTTTCATCGGCCTTGGCCGTTTTTTCATGGGCTTGGCTGCTTTTGCCTTCTAGTTGGGCGCCAGTGGCCATTTTTGCACTGGGGCTGCCAGGAAAGGCATAGACTGGGCTGGCAAGCGATATAGCCAGGCTAAGCAGGACGGGAAGGCTAAAAAGCGAATTGTTGACTACCATTTTTTGCATTCTCAATATTTTTGACCGCATAACCCTTATATAAGACTAGTCATATTACCAGAAGCTTAATAACTTAGCCGAGCTTGGACGGTAATATTGGTTGCTTGTGCGACTATCGAGGTTGACGCGTTGACGAAAGTACAGAAAGTGCAAAAAGAAGGCGAGGCCCCAGAGAGCGAGAATAGCGGCAGTGTCGCCCCTGTTAGCAAGGAAGGGGCAAAATCCACCGGTATGATGCGGCAGTACTGGGATATCAAATCTCAGTATCCTGA
>CAJXZK010000359.1 GCA_913063055.1 uncultured bacterium | reverse complement strand
GGGCGTTGGCTCAACCGCTATCGTTTCGCGAGCCTTCGGCGCCAATGACAAAGGGGCAATGATCCACGCCACCGGACAATCGTTTGCCCTGTCAATTATTCTCGGCGTAAGCATGACGGCTGCTGCTACTTTACTGGGCCACTATGTTTTGCCATTTTTCACACCGTCCGATCAGGTGCTCGTTCCCGGCAGGCAATATCTCATTGCCTACAGTTTTATGCTTATTCCATTTAGTTTTACGGCCATAGCCAATGCGGCTTTCCGGGCCATTGGTGACAGCAAAACGCCACTGTATATAGTGTCAGTTATGACTGCTATCAATATTGCTGGCGATCTCCTAACTGTAATATACGGCTGGCCCATCCCCAACCTAGGAGTACTAGGCATCGCCTACGCTGCCCTGTTGGCAAGCACTGTCGGCGCCACTTTAGCAATATGGGCGATCTCCCGTTCGCCCCTAAAAGACAGTCTCAAAGCCATTTACCCCATCGACAGCAAAGAAATAATTCGCATTGCCAGAATCGGTATACCTTCGGCCTTACAACGTCTAGCCTGGTCGCTATCAGTCTTCGTCGTCTTTTTCATATTGGCGCGTTGCCCTGATTCGATAAGCGCTTTAGCGTCGTGGACTATAGGCATGCGTGTTGAATCATTTATATTTATGCCGCTCATGGCCTTGAGCTTATCGGTGGCTTCTATTGTCGGTCAAAACCTCGGTGCCGGCGAAATCGACAGAGCTTTTGAAGCAGGTTGGCGAGTGACGTGGATTGGCATCTGGTCAATGGTGGTGCTGGGCATAGTGCTATATTTTGCCGCTACGCCAATTGCTCTTACTATGAGCAACGAGCCCGGTACCGTGCGATATACCGCTGACTATCTGCGCATCAACGCTTTAGCAGAGCCCTTCCTCGCCTTAGGAATGGTCTTGACCGGTGCTCTGCAAGGGGCCGGTGATACAAAAACACCGATGTGGTTTACTCTAATTTGCAACTGGCTCATTCGCATTCCCATTGCCTACATTCTGGCCTTAGCACTGCATATGGGACCAAACGGTGTCTGGTCGGCCATGGTAATTTCTATCTTTATTCAGGGTTTTCTAATTGCCTGGCGCTATCAGTCGAAGGGCTGGCTAGACTTGCGTGTTTAGCCAGAACTAGAGAAGGAAGCAAAAGGGCCAGTAAGAACCATTGTATTAATTTGACCTGGCCACTGCCAAAGTTGTATTCGAAAAGGCCTGCCACCGCAAGCGAAACCATCGCGCCAAACAAGCCCAAACCAATTGCGGCGTATAAAGGGCTAGGCGATCTAGCTTGTCTGTAAGCGGCAGTAAGAGCTGTTATTAAGAGCCAGAGAAAACTAGTAAAGCCCAGTATTCCAGTGGTCGAGAGAATCTGTAAATAATTGCTGTGGGCATGATTGAGATCTTTAGAATGACCGGGCACAATCGCTTCGGGTAAATCTATGCGGGGAAAGTGCAAGGCTCCCACTCCAGTCATAGGGTGCTCCTGAAATAGCTGCCAGGCCTGATTCCAAATGTTGATGCGGGCAGTGACACCAACATCTGTTTTGGCATTAAGCAAGGGGCTCAGCCGGGTCTGCACTACTGGCACGGTAAACCAGGCCAAAGCAAACAATAGGGCTAAGGCAACCAAACCTTCGAAAAATCTTCTTGGTGAAATATAGAAACAAACACACAAGAGCGCACAGAGCATACCCAACCAGGCACTGCGTTCACTGGCAAAAATCAATCCGAGAAAATTTGCCAAAACGATTGTGGCAAAGGCAAATTTGTTAGACAAGAGCGGCAGCAACTTATAGCCACCCTGAATCAATAGACCAAGAGCTAAGAAACTTGTCAGTTGCATCAAACCGGCAAACGACATTGGTTCATTGAGAAAGCCTGTCGCCTGCAAAAAGGGATAAGTAAAAGGATGGATATTGAATACCTGTTGAATCAAGCCAAAGAGGCCTGAGAGCGCTCCACAAAAGAGCAAACAGCTCAGGGCCGGAAGAGTCAATCGGGTCCCAGAATCATGGGCAAAAAGCTGATAGGCCACCAAATAGGTAACCAATATTCCCCGAAGAGAAACCAAAGCTTTAAAAGCCTCGGCCAGAGACCAACCAGGAGTAAATGACCCTGAGACAACCACAGCAAAGCAGTAGAGAAGCAGTGGAGGCAACAAGGGCGCCTGCTTCAGAGCAGCCAAACGTTCATTTCTTTCGCTGCTACCACTAAAAAGTGCCACTAACAAGAGAGCAATTAAGCAAAGCCATGAGCCGGTTTGGGTGCAGCAAAGACAAACAGTCAGTGCCATGACCAAAATGCGCTCAATATTTTTGCTGCTTAAAAGAGTTGGAATGACTGTTACCAGTTAACCATGCCCATGATATCGCGCACTTCGCTAAGAGTTTGACTTGCTACCTTACGAGCTTTCATATTGCCATGCTCAAGGATTTTGCGCACTTTCTCTGGATCTTTAGCCAGTTCAGTGCGCTTTTCTCGAAACGGCCTGAAGAAATCATTGATATGAACAGCCAAGCGTTTCTTGCAATCAACACAACCAATTTGCGCTGTTTCGCATTCGCTTTTTACCTGAGCAAGATAGTCTTTGTCTTTAGCAAAAACATTGTATAGAGGCCAAGGCACCTCACAAAGATTAGTGTGACCAGGATCACTCTTGGCGATTCTAGTGCGATCGGTGATCGCCTGTTTTACTTTCTTCTCGGTATCACTGTCGGTATCAGCAATCTTGATATCGTTGTTGAAAGACTTGCCCATTTTTTGGCCATCAATGCCTTTGAGCAAAGGTGTTTCAGTAAATTCGGGCTTGGGCTCGGGGAAATAGCTGACACCATATAAATGATTGAAGCGACGGGCCACATCACGAGCAAATTCGAGATGCGACTCTTGATCTTTACCTACGGGAATGAGTTCGCCCTTAAAAGCAAGAATATCAGCAGTCATCAAGACCGGATAACCCAGCAAACCATAGGTGATCTTGTCATGAGCTGCATGCTCGTCTGAATCGAGCATTTTCACCATATCTTTTAGGGTCGGCTCACGCTCAACCCAGTTATGGGGAGTAATCATCGAAAGCAGTAGATGTAACTCGGCGATCTCAGGGATCGCTGATTGCACATACATGGTTGATACATCGGGATCAATGCCCACGCACAACCAATCTAAGGCAATCTCCCAGATATGACCCTGCACCTCTTTAGTGTTCTGAAACTTAGTGGTCAGAGCATGCCAGTCAACGATGGAGAAATATGATTCATAGCGACTCTGGAACTGAATCCAGTTTGAGAGTGCGCCAAAATAGTGTCCCAGGTGAAGACGCCCTGTGGGGCGCATACCCGACATTATTCGCTTTGCTGTCATTTAAATTCTTACTATTTCCCGATTCTAAATTACTTACCGGACTGGGACTTAGCAATGTTCTCTCTAACGATTGCTTTCTTTCTGTTCACTTTAGCCTTGCGACGGGTTTTCTTTTCGCGGCGATTGTACTTATCGGTCATATAACCTCTTCAATGATTTAGTTACCAGAAACTGAGTTTACCTAATAGGCGCTCTAATTTCAGGAAATTTAGCGAGGTGCAAACCTTTCTTTTTCTTGGTTCAGTCGATCCCAATCAGAATCGGTCATGAAGCCCATTTTAACTAGCAGCTCAACTAGCTTTATGCCTTTCTGCCTGGCCATCTCAATAACGTCTCTCAATTCATCACCATTTAAGCGGCGACGCTGCAATAGATACTGTTCTAGCTCAACTCGGCCAAGCAATAGATCAGCAGTCAAACTAACCACCTGGTCGGGTGGGTCGATATAACCGCGCTCTAAAGCATACTTGCAAGTATGTAATACCTGCGCCGGGTCATGACCGTGCCCACCGTCGGTAGCAACATTGATAAATGTTTTACCTGCTTTAAATGCCGATACGATTTTCTTCATATCGTCGTCAAGAGCGTTGTTGTTAAGGGCAACCTGGCCGAAAGGGGCCACATGAAAAGTTGTTTGGAAGAGTCGTTCGATATCAATTGCCACTAGAGGCAGTGGATCAGTGCGACGAATATCAAACGACTTTTTCTCAGGTTCAGCTGGAGGTGGTGCAACTTCAGCCTCAGACTTTAGCTTAGCCTTGGGCTTTTCCATAACGCTCGTAGCGGCCACAGGATTAAGATTGTCTGCCTTTTTCACAGCTTCACCGGCAGAAACTTGCTGGGCTTTGGCCATCAATTCCATAAATTCCGGACTGCCCACGGCTGGTAAGCTGTCGGAAGTAATTACATCTTCACCGCGAGCATCGGCTGCGGGAGTTGGCGCTGG
>CAJXZK010000358.1 GCA_913063055.1 uncultured bacterium | reverse complement strand
CCACCGAGATCTACACCTCTCTATTCGTCGGCAGCGTCAGATGTGTATAAGAGACAGCAATACCTCTGAGATTGACCAGAGTGTGCACGAGTTGAAGAATCAGGTAACCGGCACCGAGACTCCGCAGTTGAGCTTCACTGGTATGTGGGAAGAGGAGTTGAGTAGAAGATTTTGCCCAACTTCCTTCGTACCTCTTGACCCCGGTCGAGTGATGCGCAACGGTACTCTAAAAGTAATGCGTCACCTGGCCCTTGGAGGACTTTCTGCTGTTTATCTCTGCCAGCTGGAAGAGCGAAAACTAGTAGTTCTAAAAGAAGCCGTTGTATCAGATGACGCCATCGAAAGCGCCCAAGCGAAAGCCAGAGAAATGCTCGACCGCGAAGCAGCTCTGCTGCTTAAGATCAATCATCCCAACATAGTCAAAGTATTAGATTACTTCGTTGAGCAAGAGCGCAATTATCTTATGCTCGACTATGTCAACGGCCAAGACTTGAGGCAACTCGTTAAACAAAATGGGCCGCAAAGAGAAAGCACAGTGATCAACTGGGCACTACAGATGGTGAATATTCTTAAGTATTTGCACGAACAAGACCCACCGCTAATTCACCGCGACTTCACCCCTGACAATATTGTGCTCTGCGAAGACGGCTCAATTGTGGTGATTGATTTTGGCGCAGCCAATGAGTTTATCGGCAATGCCACAGGTACATTCGTAGGCAAACATGCCTTTATTGCCCCAGAGCAATTTCGCGGCAAAGCCAGTGTGCAAAGTGACATCTACGCCTTCGGTTGCACTCTCTACTTCCTCCTCACCGGCGTCGAACCTGAGGCACTCAGCACTTCAAACCCCCAAGAACACAACAATCTCATTTCACCAGAGTTGAGTGAAATAGTAGTGAGCTGCACTCAGATGGAAAGCCGCGACCGCTACCAGACTGCCGCACAGTTAGTACCAGTGCTAAGGCAGATGATGGCGTCTTTACCCAGCACCTAGAATTTAGCAACGATACTTTTATTTTCGCTTCCTATAGTGCAATCCATCAGCCAAGAATGGTTGCTCTACGAGGGAGGCGAAACTATGCAGGAATTCATTGTTTCAAGAGAAGACGGCAGGCCCTTAAGCGAATCGGCCAATCTCGGTGACAAGCATAAGAACAGACTTAGCGATGAACTTAGCGATGAACTTAGCGATCAACATAGCAGTCAAATAAACTTCGGTAGTTTAAGCCTAATCGACATTCATAGTCTCTCAAGACCCAACAAACTAGAACTCGGTCAAGTACAAGAAATACAGCACATTCTTCCTGCACTTTTACTAGATGGCACTAACAACCATACTGAACAACATTTCGTTGCTACGGGCAACCACGGCGAAATTACATCAAACCCCAGCGGGCAAGTTGACGCTGCCTATCTTATCTTTCCCGATCTCTATTCGATTACAGAAGACTCAATCTTCCAGCAGACTCAGGTACAGCCACACATTGCCTTGGCCAGTCTAATGCAAAACGTTGCTGTTGGACAAAATAATGGTAATCCTTCTGCCCAAGCGGCACAGCCAACAGGGCAGACACCCCAAGAACATACGCATGAAGAGCCTAAGCAAGAAGAACAATCTGCAGTAAGTGAATTTCTTGGTGGTCTAGGCAATGTCATCAGTGAAATCGGTCAAGGCTGCGTAGAGCAAGTTACCGAACATCCCCTGGAATGCCTAGTCGCTGCCACAGAAGTCGTCGCCGTTGGTTTGCTGGCAACAGCGGCGGCGCCCTGGGTTGCAACCGGACTGGCGACGGCCGGCATTGTTACTGGCAGCGCCGAAGTACTCGCGGTTTTTGGAGCCTATGGCGCCGCTACGACAGCCCACGAATTGCTTTCTAACGCCAGCGACTGGTCTGACGCCGCCCTTGTGGTGGCAAATCCAGAAGGACACAGCAGTAGCGAACTAACAGCAGCGCAAAGCGAGCTTCATGAAGTAAGCGATTTCATGGTAGAGCAAGCCTCAGGGTTCGTAGGTGGTCTCTATGCCCCACATTTCTCGCCAAGTAATAACGGCTTGCGCAAAGGCATTGAAGAGGATGACAAAAACGAGGACGAGGATGACAACCAAGCCCAGCGTTTAGTTTGATCTCGCCTCAAGCTCTAACTGAGCGGCTCGTCCAGTTGCAACAGGCAACCAGAAGATAAAAGCGGCCACGAGAAAGGGAATGAGAATACCGAAAATGCTACCAAATCCGATTCCAAGAAAATGCAACAGCGCAGGCACTCCTGTAAAATCGAGGGCAAGACACGCGACGATTAATACTGGCGGCCAGAGCATATCGATATCCAATGATTCGTTCTCACATGAATCGGAACAATCTTTAGTCAAAATTTTAACTGATAGAGCGAAGAAGCCAGGAAGCTGCAAAACGACTATCACTAACATCAGAGCCAGAGCAGCCTGCAAGACTTGAGAAGACGCCACCATCGAGAAGATTCTGGCACCGCTTGCTAGGAGACCAATACCAAGACAAACCTGAGCACAAAAAATGCAACTAGAGACTGCATGCACGGTCGAGTAGTGGTACAAGTGAAACAGCTTGGGGTTTGCTTCAATTTCTCTAGGCACTTACTCAGACCTCAATACAACAAACCACACAGCATTTAGCCATGAGCCTACTCAATTACCATCGTATCAGTTTGGCACCGAGCGAAAATCTCACTCCGTTGCCTCCAGCTAGGAAGCAAGCCCAGCAAACTATCCCCAGGGGAAATAGTATGAACACAATGATTTTGAAAATAGGTGCATATACACCCATTTTTGAAATTGTTGAGTACTCAAGTATTTCTCAAAAGCAAGTACTCCATGTCACAGCGTAATCCCACCATTTGAGACGGGGCTAGTGAAATTGGCATAATCGACCTTAAGTTGCCCTAAGTCATTGAAAGTTAGCTAATCTCGAATTCGTATTCTCAACATTGACGGTGGGCTGCAAGGCCACTAGAGTACTTTCAGTTTAGGAGAATAGTGCCTGATGGGCGACCAAGCAGAGAAAAGCCAAGAACCAAAACCAGAGAGCAAACCTGGTATCGATTTTGGCGCGATTTTCGGCAGCAAGAATAACCCCGGTGACGCCCGGTTATCGCCCCCTGCAGCCGGAACTGCAGCTAGCGACCAGCTACACGTTCCCACTAGAGATACGACAGCAAAACCGGCTGACCAGGTCGCCCAGGTCAAAGACACGCCAGCCACTCCCCTTGATGTGAGAATTGAAAACCGAGCCATAATTCTCTCAATCAACGACAAAGATTTCGACGCCAAACTAATTGGCGCTGCCAAAACCTGGCCTAAAGACTTCGATAAGCTCAAACTGACCGATATTCCACCAGGCGTAAAAGTCAATTACTGGCAAGACCCCAAAGGCCTATTTGTCTGGTTTGAAGGCGGTCAAGACCACGGCAAAAAGCACTACCTTCCAGGTAATCTGACTTCCATAGAGCTTCCCACTCAGTCTAAAACCGTCGAAGCGATACGCATAGACGTCAACCGCAATTACGCCCAAGCTACTTTCTCAAATTTGCAAAGCTTCGACCGCAATTTCAATCCGTCTAATGACGCTGGTATCAACTCAATCAAATACTTTGGTCGCATCGCCGGAATTGCCGATGATGCGCTGCTGAAGCAAGAGCAAGTATTGCGCGATGCTGCCAAAACCTCAGACAATCCATATTACAAACTTTATCTGGCCGATGTGCTCACGGCCGCTGCCGTTAAACCAGTTCTCAACGACTTTTTGAGAACCGGAACAGCCGACCTCAACAATCCCACCACTCTAAGAAAGCTAGACGAAGCTATATCTCTGCTTGATGCCGCTTATCGTGATTCAAACGGCAAGCTCAGAGAAGTCAATCATTACCCCCGAGCTAACGTTTATTCACCTTTGATGCCTGGTGTGCCTTATTGGAGCGCTAGCCGCTACCCGAACGACTACTTTGGCTTCTATGCTGGAGTGTATGATCAATCGATGGCCAGACAAGCATCGCTCAAGGTCATTCGCGATCATATTAAGCTAGGTACTTTCCCTAAATTCGAACTACCGCCATCTCTGCCGCCCAGATTCTAAATATACCGAACTCTAAAATACAGAACTCTAAAGTTCTGAACTCAAAAATAGAGAACTCTAGAATAGAAAGTTCTAAACTATTGAGAATGGCAACGCGGAAGTAAAAAGTGAAATTTCTCAGCATTATTGGGTCAACCGGCTCTATTGGTAAGCAAACCCTAGACATCGTTCGCGCCCACCCAGATCCTGTCTCTTATACACATCTGACGCTGCCGACGAATAGAGAGGTGTA
>CAJXZK010000357.1 GCA_913063055.1 uncultured bacterium | reverse complement strand
CCATCTTCTCTATACAGAGAGACATAGCCACGTTCAAGAGTGATGTCGGCAATTGATTTAAGGGGAATTTTGCCACCATCAGATGCATCAATCAACATAGACTCAATTTGGTGACGACTGTCGCGGTAATCTAAGGGATAACGTACCAGCACACCAAACCTTTTGGTGCCTTCAATAACTTCAGTGACTTCCCGACCAGCCAAAGCAATCTGCACAACATCAAGAACGTCATCAGTGTTAAGGCCGTGCCTGGCTAGAAGTGGACGCTTCAGTTTGATTTTCAGTTGCGGCAGTCCAAGCAATTGCTCCCGCTGCAGGTCAGCGGAACCTGGCACCTTTTGAATCTCTCGTTTTATTTCTTCAGCAATTCTATTGAGAGTGTCAACATCGTCGCCAAATATTTTCACACCAAGATCGGCTCTAATCCCCGCCACTAAGTCATCGATCATATCGGCGATTGGCTGGGAGAAACTGAACATCAAACCAGGTATCCCTTTCAACTTCTCAGCCATAAGGTCGACCAGGTGTTCTTTACTCTGTGTTGTTTTCCACTGGGAGCGCGGTTTCAAGGCAATATAAACGTCAGAAGATTCGACGCCATCTAAGCCAGGGCCAGTGCCAGATCGACCGGTACGGGAGACAACATCAGTAACCTCAGGAAACTCCAGCATAGTCTTTTCAATGGCGGCTGCAATTCCTCTTGAATCGGTGTGGGCGATACTGGCAGCGAGCTTGGTGCGCAGCAAAATCGGCCCTTCATCAAGGGATGGAATGAATTCAGAACCAAGGAACGGCACTATGGCCATAGTAGCCAAAAGAGCAATGACAGCATAAGTAATTATCTGACGGGGATGAGCAACAGCGGTCGTAAGAGCTGGGTAATAGACTCTAGTAACAGCTGTGAGCACTTTGTTTTCGCGCTCAACCAGTGGCTTGCGCATGGTCCAATAACACAACACAGGAATGACCGTTAGGGCGCACAAGAGCGAGCCTACTAAAGCGTAAATGAAAGTAAGGGCCAGGGGATGGAACATCTTTCCTTCTACCCCTTCTAGAGTGAACAGAGGCAGGTAGACGGCAATAATGATTGCCACAGCAAAGACAATGGGGCGACCAACTTCACAGGCGGCATGGATAATTACTTGCAGACTAGTTTGATCATTAACTTCATCTTTTTTGCGCTCGGCCAAATGTCTGAAGATGTTCTCAACCATGACCACGCCTGCATCGACAATGATGCCGAAATCAACCGCTCCCAGGGTCATCAAGTTGGCGGTCAAACCTGTATATTTCATCAGGATGAAGCTAAAGAGAAGAGAGAGCGGAATAATTACCGAGACAATCAAGGCGCTTGGTATGTGCAGGAGCATGGCAAACAAAACAATAATTACAAGAGCACCACTGAAACCCAGAATTTCTTTGACAGTTTCAATAGTTTTTTCAACCAGTTCAGTTTGATCGTAGTACGGTACAATCCGCACACCGTGGGGCAAGTCGGCTTGAATCTCAGCGACCTTCTCTTTGACCTTTTCCACCACAGCCTTGGTATTGACACCTTTGCGGGTCAAGACAATACCAGTAACACATTCCCCATTGCCGTTGCGCGAAGCTGAGCCACGACGAAAAGCTGGCCCAACTTCTACGTGGGCAACACGCTCAATCGTGATAGGAATTCCATCGACTGACTTGAGCAAAATATTGTTAATATCGTCAATACTATCGATGCGGCCCATGCCACGAATAATTACTTCTTCACCGGCATTCTCAATAAAATTGGCACCAGCATTGGCGTTATTAGTAGCTAAGGCAGTGACTACATCATTCAAACTAAGCTTATAACTGTGCAGCTTATAGGGATCTACTTGCACTTGATACTGCTTGACGAAACCACCATAGGTAGAGACGTTTGCCACACCGGAGACCGATTTCAGTCGCCTCGCAATGGTCCAATCTTGTAGCGTGCGCAGCTCGGTTTGATCATTATTTGGCTTCTGCAAATAATACATATAGACGTTCGAGAAGCTCGATACCACAGGTCCCAAAATTGGCTTAGGACAGCCATCGGGCAAGAGCTTGTCGCTCTGAAATAGTCGCTGCATAATCAGGTTGCGGGCGAAATAGACGTCCATATCGTCATCGAAGATTGCCGTGACAACCGACAGACCAAAACTTGAGCTGGAGCGAATTTTCTTGACTTTGGGCAGGCCATTGAGAATATTTTCAATGGGAAACGTAACCAGAGCTTCCACTTCTTCGGTGGCCATACTTTCGGGTTCAGTAATAATTTGAACCTGAACATTACTCACATCAGGAAAAGAATCAACCGGCAAACTCAGCATCGACCAGATGCCAAAGCAGGCCAAACCAAGAGCAGCCGCCACTGTTAGCAGCCGCTGATTCAAGGCAAAATTTATCAATTTTTCGATCATTGGTTTCCTGCAAAATACAAATTAGTTGAGATGTACAGACACGACGTCAGGTCTGAAAGCCTCAGACACAATCGTCGTCAACAAATACAAATCAAACTTGCAGTTTACCGATCAGTTGGCGCACGGCCACAGTACCAGAGGGGTACTGCAGTTCAGCTAAGAGAGAGGAAAGTGACCGCTGCGGCTGATCATAGCCAGCCAAAAGGGCAAGCAAAAACAAAGCAGCAAAAACTGCTTGTTCAGAGGCAACAAAGCCAAGCCCTGCTATGGCAATTCCATCACCTTCTGAGCGCGCCGAACCACAGGAGCCGCCGACAAAGGGGTCAACAGATATTACGTCTTCAAGACAAATATCATTTCTCGGGTCTATATCAATGGAGCTCAAAAGAGTTGCAGCGGCCGCGAACGACCAGAACTGGGCGAAGAGAAATGCGGCAGTGCAAAGAATTAAAACTAGTTGCTTAGTGGGATTCAATTTCTTTGTCGTTCTCAGGCTGGTGTACTTCTCAGACTGGTGTCGTTCTCTGGGTGGCTCAATCTGATGAGAGCGGATAAAAAAATAGTATCACGCAGAACCAGGCCCTAGCCCAATAGAGCAAAGACGTTACACAAGGCTAGATGCAAGCTTTATGAAAGCTGTTTGGCAGCCAGCCGAATACCAAGCGATGAAACACCAGCTCGCCGAACCTACAGCAAAGTGCTAGCGCAGCCAAATCAAAAGCCCACCCCAAATAGGGTGGGCCTTTAAAAATCTGCCGGAGGTCGGACTCGAACCGACACACAGTTGCCTGCGATTGATTTTGAGTCAATTGCGTCTACCATTTCGCCACTCCGGCATTACAGTAGAAAAACATTCTACACTATTGAGTCAAAAGCGCGAAACCAAGGTAAACGCCCCACAACTACTTTACAGGTCACCTCTGTGTCAGCAAAAGCCATTACCTGCTTACTTACAGGCTTTGATGCCTTTGGCAAGAACATGGTAAATCCTACTGAACTTCTAGTCGAAGCTTTCCCTGATTTGCTTATAACCAAGCCCAGTGGCACTTCAGAGCGCGTAAAAGAGATTCACATTGAGAAACGTATCTTGCCTACGGCCGGTATCAAGGGCTGGAAAGCATTGAAGGCAGCTCTTGACCACGCAGTAAAGAACAGCCCTGGACCACTCTTCGTGGTTATGACCGGCCTTGCCAACAAACGCGAATGGCTCAACCTGGAGCGCTTTGCAATTAACATAAAAGACTACGGCCTGCCCGACAACAGTGGTCATCAACCGCTTGATAAACCCATTAACAAAAATGCGCCAGAGCTACTGAGAACAAAAATCGACCTGGCCGCTTTAAATTCCGCAATTAATAAAAGCGGGTATCCCTCGGTCATTTCTAACCATGCCGGAACTTTTATCTGCAATGAGCTCTATTTTCAAGCCTTAAACTATGCCTTAAGCCAGCCCAAAATCAAATCAGTACTTTTCGTGCATGTGCCAACCGCGAAACAATTTGCCCAATCGGCGGCCAAATCGAAGAAAAAATCAATTGCCAATGCCGCCTTGAAAGCAACCACCAGCTCAAAACAAACCGCCTTGTTAGGTGAGGCAGTAGCTGAAATAGTCGAAACAGCCTGTAAACTCATATAGACCCTTATACTTTAGGTTACCTAATTTTCGTCTAGTGGAGAATCAAAGTGCGGCAAGCCCAATTATCTCTTTTCAAATCTAGCGCTCTTGCGGTCATGCTTTCTTGTCTGCTGCCACCCCTTGCAGGTCAGGGCTGCCCCGAGCATGGTGCCTCTAAAGGCAAAACAAAATCAATCGACAGCAAAACCATGGCGAAAGATACCTCAGGCAGTAAGAGCAGAGAAGGCTTCAATCAACCGCTAATTCTCTCAGGCTTAAAGCAAATGAAGCTGGTTATTGGTGAGCTAGACCAATTCTCAGCCGACCACGGCGTCACTAAAG
>CAJXZK010000356.1 GCA_913063055.1 uncultured bacterium | reverse complement strand
GAAATCAAAACCGAGAACCTGGCAAATATGGCGCTGAACCGCGTCCAAGAATTCTTCCTTGGGTGCTTGCCCAGCGGGAGCTGGCTCGGCCTGTCTGCTTTCGGTTTCCACAAATAGTCTCTTTCTTGCTTATTTCTTGATTGTCATTAGACGAAGAATTTCTTCCACCACCACTGAAACATCAATAGGGTCCATAGCTCTTTGCGTCTATCTGCCTTTTGGCTCATGTGCTCCTGCACTAGACGATTGATATAGGGCCATTGGAAAATCCCCTGTCGTTTGATAAACGATTCTCCTAATAGTTCATCTACCACGGGACGGAACTCATTCCGCAGCCATTTGGCCACAGGTATGCCAAATCCTTTCTTCGGACGCTTCATTATGTACTCTGGCAAATACGGCGCTACGGCTTTTTTAAGGAGATACTTGGTTGTCAAGCCGTGAACTTTAAGCTCTGGAGGCAGTTTCAAGGCAAATTCAACCAGGGGATAAGCCAAGAAGGGCAGGCGCACTTCTAACGAGGCTGCCATAGAGGCTCTATCAGACTTAACCAAAAGGTCATCAGGCAGATAAGTGGTCATGTCGAGGCGCATGATGTTATTGATGACATCGTGGACACTGCCTCTTGGTGAATGACCGTTGAGGTGCACTAAGGGCAAGTCGCCAAGAATGTTTTCTTCCATAGTTTCAGCCAGAATCTGGTGTTCGGGCATAAGCAGCTGAGGTTGGTCGGCCATTCTTATGGATCCCATCCACCTCAGATGGCGGCGCACTGCAGGTTCTGCTGCCGCCCCTATGAAGCGCTTAACTTTGAAATCGAAACTAAGATTGTTCATATTGACCGGCAGTGAGTTCAAAGCCGGTTCGAGTAGTCCCTGGCGCAATGCCTGGGGCATGAGACCCCACATTGGAGCAAATTTATGGGCTTGATAGGTAGGGTAACCACCAAATAGCTCATCGCCGCCTTCTCCGGCTAGAGCCACAGTGACGTGTTTTTTTGTCATTTTTGAGAGGGAATAGGTTGGCACTATCGATGCATCGGCCAAGGGCTCATCTAGAACTTCCCAAAGCTCCGAAAGGGTTTCAAAGCCCAACTCGGGGGAGAAAGTGACGACCTCGTGATCCGCTCCAATATGTTTGGCGACGGCCAGGGCATGGGACGATTCGTCAAAAGACTTGTCGTCAAAGCCAATAGAGAACGTTTTCACCGGCGAACTGGAGAATTGACTGGCCAGAGCTGCTATACAAGAAGAATCAATACCACCAGAGAGAAACACCCCAAGTGGTACTTCTGAAATCAGTCGCAGTTCAATTGAGCGTTTAAGTAGGCGGATAAGCTCTTCTTGGGCTTCATTTTCAGAGATTTTTTCAGTCTTAATGTCTGGCAACCAGTATCTTTCAATTTTGATCTGGCCACCTTCAACAACCATATAGTGAGCTGGCGGCAGTTTGCTTATGCCTTTGAAAATGGAATGAGGGCTGGGCACATACTCAAGGCTTAAATACTTCTGCATAGCCAGGCTATCTAGTTCTCGCCTGGCCTTTGGGTGGGTAAGAATGCCCTTTATTTCAGAGCCGAAGATGAAGGTGCCGTCGAATACTCCGTAGTGCAAAGGTTTTTCACCAAGGCGATCACGAGCAATGAAAAGCCTTTGTTTGCGTGAATCATAGATGGCAAATGAGAACATGCCTTCAAGATATTGCAGACATCCGGTGCCATATTCTTCGTAGAGGTGCACGATGCATTCGGTATCAGACTTGGTGACAAGAGTGTGGCCAAGGGAGAGAACCCGCTCTTGTAACTCTTGGAAGTTATAGATCTCACCATTGAAAACAATCCAAACCTTGCCGTCTTCGTTACCGATTGGCTGTTGGCCACCCGAAACGTCGATAATTGCCAGGCGGGTCATGCCGATAGCAGCTGGGCCAATCAGCTTCATGCCTTCTTCATCAGGCCCGCGATGGGCAATGCTATGGCACATTGCACCAAGGTGATTGTCTCTTTCTGTGAGTGGCTCACCATTTAAATTGAGATACCCGACTATGCCGCACATAATTGCTATCCTAAATTCAGAGTTATTGGTGCCTTCAATTGTCCTGTATTTGAGCCGATAGGGCATTAGATTTGAGCCTTTCTACAGTTTTGTAGAAGTTTATTGTCAAATAGATATAAAACAGATAGCCAAAATGGCCCACACCTTACCCCTCGATTTTTTTGAGCAGCCGACACTGGTTGTTGCTCGGGCCTTACTGGGACAAACTTTGGTGCGCCAGTTTGAAAACGCTAGTGTTGAGGCTGAAATAGTTGAAGTTGAAGCCTATACGGCCGATGATCCAGCTTGTCATGCCTTTGGCGGTCGCCGACCCCGTTGCGAAGTGATGTTCGGCCCACCCGGATTTGCCTATGTTTATTTTATTTATGGCATGTATTACTGCCTCAATGTTGTCACCGAGGTCGATGGTACAGCCGGTGCGGTATTGATTAGAGCTTTGGCCCCGAGGCAAGAAAAAGGTCATGAGAAGCTTTATAGCGGTCCCGGTAAGCTCTGCAAACAGTTACAGATAGATTTGAAATTTAACGGACTGCCTCTTTTCGATGACAAGCAGCAGCTTTATCTACTGCCCGGACGTACTATCAGTGATGAAGAGGTGGCGGTGAGCCCCCGCATTGGTATAAGCAAAGCTGTTGACCGACCCTGGCGTTTCTATCTCAAGGATGACAAAAGTGTTTCAAGGCGGAAGTAAATCAAGTGGAGATGCTTTTGGCCGCTTTCTCTTTTGGGGCTTGGCCTTAATTTGGATGGCCGTAATCTTTGCTTTTTCTAGTCAGGCTAACTCTGGGGCTTACACCGAAGCCTATTTGCAAGAGGCCAATGTGCCAGTTCGTAAGCTCGCCCATATGTTTGAGTTTGCTGTTTTGGCAGTGCTTTATCAAACGGCGTTAGCTCGTTCCATAACAAAAGCTAACGGGCAGGCAAAGAGCAAGTTCAAGCACTACTGGCTTGCCTTTGTACTCGCTGTTCTCTATGCCCTCTCTGATGAGTGGCATCAGTCTTTCGTGCCTGGACGAAGCTCGAGTTTGCTAGATTCAGGCGTAGACTCAATTGGTGCCCTGATTGGTTTGACCACGGTCTATTGGCTGCGCCGATTTTTCGCTAGTGCGCAGGAGCAGGAGCAGGAACAGGAGCAGAAACGGAAACAGGAGCGGCAGTAGCGGGGCTTGCAGCGGTAGTTGCTTCAGGCGCTGTCACTTGACTCGACTCGGAAGCTTGGGCGGTGATGTCTTTTTGCTCGCTGACGAGTAGCTTGCCACTAGCATCTTGAATAATCGAAAGACGGATAACCACAGCTGTTGGCGCTGTACCTGATGCACCAATCAAATTGCCTTTAACGTCTACCTGATAGTTTCCTGGCGAAATTGTAGTAGGCACAACTGATTCAATGCGTACTTCTTGATCTTGCGGCAGTGCTCTTAGTTGGCTTCTCGTGAGGGGGAAATTGGTTTCTTTCCAATAGCGATCAGCCAGGTCGCTAGTCATCATCGCCATGGCTTTTATTTGCGCCTGGCGATAGCTATCCTTACGGAAATTGAGCATGTCTAAAACGAAAGTTCTAGCTGTTTCTTCTAGGGATAAGCTTCCCGCTAGCCCAACTTTAGCTGGGCTTGGTGCCGCTACAATTGGCGCGCCAGCAAATGGTTTAGAGGTGAGGAACACCACTGTTGATACTGCTGTGGTAATCAAAACAGCAAGGGCTAAGCCTGATAGAACCAACAATTTTTTTTGTGTAACTAGTTCAAAAATTGCTTCGGGAAGACTGATGGGAAAAGCTTTTTTGATGCGTCGCCGCTGCGCTAACTCAGGATACTCACGGGCGACAAAAGAATCGAAATCTGACTCTGCCGGTGGGCGGTCGGAACCTACAGCAAGGCGCTGTCTGGAAACTGGTTCCGGAGATAATTCCCCCACCAGGTTGGAAAGTCGACGCAATTCATCAGGAGTGAGGGTGACAGCGCTTGATGGTGGTGTGCCTACTTTGCGCCGCACCGATAAAGTGGCTTTGTCTTTGGCACCCTTAAAAACCAGCATGAAGCCAGATTGGGTCTCTAACTGACATTCTTTGTCTAAAAGTAAATTGCTAACATCACTGTCATCATAATTTCTCTGGCCGCCATGACTAGGCAGTGGCTCGGCGCTTAAGCTTGAGCGTGAGGCGTAGATTGGACGCTCTTGTCGTTCGCCGTAGAGATAGTCGAGATCATCGTCGAGGCGATTAGCTCCGATATTTTCACTATCGTCTTGGCCAGGGTTATTGTTTGAGCCGTCGTTATTGCCAAAAATCATGATGCACCTTCAGTCTGTCTCTTATACACATCTGACGCTGCCGACGAATAGAGAGGTGTAGA
>CAJXZK010000355.1 GCA_913063055.1 uncultured bacterium | reverse complement strand
ACCTTCTCCGTAACTGGAAGTCGGCTGGCAGGAGGCTCAACTGCACCCTCCACAACTCTTCCGTTTTTTCCAATGCGGGGATTGGCACCGTCTTCTGATTTCTCAACCACAGGAACTCGGCTAGTAGGTGACTCAGACGTGCCCTCTACAACTCGTCCGTTTTTTCCGATACGAGGATTAGCACCGTCTTCAGATTGAATTGCTGGAGCTAGATCTCTTTTTGGGCTCCTGATTGCCTCTTCTGTTGGATTTGCAGGAACTGCATCTCTCCTCGGGCTCCTGCTTGCCTCGTCCCTATTACTAGAATTATCACCATCTCGAGGAGGGCGCACGACCTTAGGATCACCTGGCTGTAGTGTAGGAGCGCCGTTCTCGCTGCGGGTAACAGCGTAAATACGGCGATTCTCGCCTTGTGTTTGAGCAAAATACTCCTGGCCCTGCACCGTATAAAGCTTGCCGCTGACAGTTCTGCCGTCGGGTGTCTGCATGCTCTCTTGCTGGCGCACTCTTACTGGCCCACCAAAACTGGCATCATCTTCAACCTTGCGAGCAGTACCGTTAACGGTACCTGGAGCAGGTATGCGGTCTATGCCGGCAGCATCGCGGAACTTCTCTGGTAGCGTAGTACCACTCTCAAGACCGCTATCCTGCTTCTTGTCAGGAACCCCAGCACCGGCGTCTTTAAGCAAGGCAGCAGGAGTTTCACCAGCCGGATTTACCGGCTTGACTGGTTGAGTCTCTAAATTGGTTGCAGCGCCTGGGGACGCATTATTATTGGCCATATAAAGGAAGCTCTTCGATTAGTAAGTTTGAGCATCCGGCTGACAGAAAAAAGCTCTGGCGGAAGCCTAAATATAATTGTACAGAAGACGGATGTCAAGACGTCCGTACCTCCTGCAAGGTGGCTTTATGCAAGCCAAACGACGACCAGGAATTTGGGCGGAGCGATTTAACCTTTGCCGTTGTCCAAGATTTTCCCAACTCGCATAGATATTCTCACCGAGCGAGAGACATCAATTTCGCAGCGACAACTTCTTTCATCAGGAAAACGCAGATGCAGAATCAAGTCAAAAGTCGATCCGTAAACGCTGGAGCAAGAATCAAGCATACCGTCAAAGCAGGCGAGAGCTTGGCAAGCATTGCTCTGAGAGAATATGGCGACGCCCGTTTTGCTCGTCTGATTCTGACTATAAATAGAGGTGAAGTTGCCAACCGCTGCGACGGCTTCAACAACTACGCCTTCATCTTTCCTTCGCAGATTCTACTTTTACCAACCACCGAAGAAGCACAAATCTATCAACGTCAATTCTTCACTGAAACCTCAAGAGCAAAATTTGATCTTGCTCACTACGCCAGACCAGCAATGCCATCTGACATCATTCCAGCGGTTGTCCTAAATAGTTTCTCCATCTCAAACAACGAAGTCGATCAGCACGTAGAGCTGGAATCAACAGCAAAAAAGCTAGAAGCTGCAAAGTTAGAACAAAAGCAGGCCGCCGCAGCCAGAGAAGAGCAGCTGCGGGCTGCCAAAGAAAGAGCAGAACGCGTTAAAGCTGAATTCATCAAAGCTGAGGAAGTTCGCCTAGCAGCTGAACAAGAAAGACAAGATCAATGGCAAGCGGCTTCTAAACTCGCTTCGCAACGGCCACACCTCCACTTAGTTGCAGAAAATGCTGCCCCGAATCAACAGCCTGACTCGAACTCGCATTTTAATTCCAACCCACCTTCTACAATCGATATGACACCACCGGCGGCTCCGCAACAAGCTGCAAGCAAGAGAGAAAGCCAAAGGCGAGTTGAAATTGCAGACGATCACGAACTCTTCTTTTCACAAGGCACTCTTGAAATTACGTCACTGTCTCACTATTGCCGTCTAATGAAATTTGAAGCTATGGAAGCACAGGCTTCACTCATGATCAAACTGCAAGTCTTCGACCAAAACAGATGGCAAACAATTGCTTCGTATGTAGTGCAGAAAGATGCCACCCAGAGACTAGCGCACTATTCTGATGGCAGCTTCGACTTCGTCAATCTAGAACTACCTAGGGCTGTGGTGAAAGAGCTATCAGTGAGCGACTTCAACCGCAATTGGAAAAACTATACGAAAGTCTATTTCAATCACAAAGAGAAAACTCGCTTAGAACAACTAACAGGCCCAGCCAAAATGATGCTGCACGCTGTTTAAACCAACCAGCTAGTAAGCAGATAACTACAGCAATAAGCAAGTATGCGACTAGGGTCCGTCGACATCAGGCGGTACCTGCGAACGCATAAACTCTTCCATTTCGCGCATGACTTCAGGCTCGAGAAATACTCCTGGTGGAGTTTCGAATTGCTCGTCGGGAGCGGTTGCCGCTGGTTCAGTACCAATCACCTGTCTCACTTTCTCTAACACTTCAGGAAGCATAATTTTGCCCATACATTCGCCTGGCTGACCAGGACCGGTCAGCTGACAGTATTTCGCACCAATGCACTGGCAGGCCTGATTTTGATCAAGAATTTGATCAAAGTTGCCATACGGTCCGCTGCGCGAGGGATAAGTTGGTCCATATAAACCAATTACAGGAGTGCCGACGGCTACTGCAATATGAGCGGGGCCAGTATCTCCAGACACCACCACATCACAACATTTCAAAACAGCAGCAGTCTCATCCAATTGCAGCTGACCGCACAGGTTGATACAACGCGAACCTGATTCCATATTTATGCGTTGTGCTAACTCAAAGTCTTCCGGACCACCAATCAGCACCGGTATATGCTTTGAGTCCTCAAGGAGACGTCTAACTAGATAGACCCAGCCGTCAAAAATCCAACCTCGATGGGGTCGAAGGTGGCCAACCCCAGGCACCAAGCCAATTAATGGCCCAAGAACCATGTTATGAGCTGCCACCAGCTCTGGAACCAACTTTTCGGCGATGGCATCAGGGTAGAGAGTGGGGAAAAGTCGCTCAGGAGTTTGCGGCGAAATCGGACGAATGGTCTCTAAGAAGTTGCCCACCGCATGCTGCTGAGCAGGCGTATTGCTGTCGCTCTTGTCATAGTGCAGAGCTTTGATCGGGGTGAAGCTGGTGAGAAATTCGCCGCGAAACGAATTAGATAGATCAATAAAAAGGTCTGGTCTCATTGCCAACAACTGCTTACGCAATTCAAAGAAGCCCACTTCTTTGTGAAAATCGACAAATTCATCGATAGAAGGACAGAGGCCAAGAAGAAGTGGACGAAGGGAAGCGTGAGACCAGTAAGTTATTTTTGCACCAGGATAATTTAGCCTTAAAGTAGCAGCAACAGGTGTAGCTAAGACAGCATCCCCGATAGCTGCTGGATGAAAGATCACTATATTTGCAAAAGATTGGGCGCTTGAATCCATACTCTCCATGGCCTTTATTGGCTACTCTTCACTGGACTTATTTTGAATATGACTTATTATTATCAGTGATGAACCAAGATTATTATTACGTTTTAGGTTGGGAACAGCCCTCGGGCAAAGTAGCGATACTTTGTCGTTCTAGAGGCAATAACCCGGGGCCGGCATATTGCTGGACAAAGCGCGAAGCCATTCAGTTGCGCACGCGACTTGCTAACGATAGACGCGGAGAGCAAAATCCATCAGCTCGTCGCATCATTCGTCAGCTACTAGTATATAGATATCTCGTGCATCATCCACTACTGTGGAGACAAGGAGATCTTTGGGTCTATGCAGATCCAAGTGAACTTGAACCAGTAGAGGCAAGTGTGGCTACCCACGGTTACTGAAGGCTTCCTGACAATCAGCTTCTAAGCTAGGTTTAAGAAAAACCCAGTTGGCTTTAACTCGCCCTTAACCCTGGACCTGCTAAAACGCTAGCAAGGGTAGATTTAGCGAAAAGACTTTTAGCAAACTTAAGAACGGCAGTAAAGAAGAATTAGATGGAACTAGAAACAGTTATAGCGGTGCTGGCAATTGCACTTGCTCTCGGCTTTGACTTTGTCAATGGCTTCCACGACACAGCTAATGCCTGCGCGACGGTGATTTACACTAAGGCCCTAAAGCCAAGTGTGGCGATTGTTATGAGCGGCATCCTTAACTTTATGGGGGCCTTGCTAGTCGGCACTGCCGTCGCTCAAGTAATTACTAAAATTATTCCTGCAGCATCGGTGACACTGCCAATAGTGGTAGCAGTTCTGATAGCAGCAGTTGTCTGGAACTTAATTACCTGGTGGTACGGCATACCGGTTAGTTCCTCCCACTGCTTAATTGGCAGCTTGTTCGGAGCCGGAATCACAGCCGCTGTGGCCAACGGTGCCGATTGGCGCACTGGTGTGGAATGGCATGAACTACAAAAAGTAATTCTGGCACTCTTGATCTCCCCGCTTGTAGGCCTGTCTCTTATACACATCTCTGAGCCCACGAGACCGTACTAGATCTCGTATGCCGTCTTCTGCTTGAAAAAAAAAAA
>CAJXZK010000354.1 GCA_913063055.1 uncultured bacterium | reverse complement strand
ATTTATATTATACGAAATAGTAATAGAGGTTCAAGAAAAAACGTCTTTTCTTGATTCTCTTGAAACAGAGAGCGCTTCATCCAGGCTTGGAGCTAGGATGAAGCGTTGCTTGCTCAGTAGATACGAAAGCTCTGCCTGAGGCAAAGGCTAATGAAAATCGTACAGCGGTGGTGGAGCCTCATTATCTTTCCACTCAGGTAAAGGTGTCGGACGGTAGTCTTTTAGCCACTGCTCCGGAAAGGAAATTGTTTTGTTGCTACCACTCAAGGAAGATATAACTTTCCCTGCTCGCGAAACTCGGTCGATTGACTGCACCGTGGTGCCATCGGCAGAAAGTCTCTGCACTAAGGCGCTACCATCTTTTTGTGGGCAGGATACTGCAGTGATAGTTGTACCAGCGACATCCATTTGAATTTCACAGGTGACTTTTGCGGCAAAGTCGAAATATTCTACGCGCAGCAGCCTGTGCTTGTTTGCATCGGGCCCAATGGTTTGCGAAAGCGTCCAACGCTGGCGATACTGCATCAGCATTTTGCCCTTCACCTGGGTGTAACCGCGCACAGTGAGCAGTCCTCCCATGCGACTGCCATCGCGATTCTGAATAAGATTGCCGCGCTCATCTAGAAAGATTTCTTGCAAACTATAATAGTCACGCACATATTCAAGAATCATCGATCTACCGTCGAGGGTGTAGACATGCCCTTTTTCGCCATCAATCGGATCTCGGGTAAAATCGGCATAGAGCGTGCCATCAGCGCGATAAAGTGAGGTTTCGGTTTTGCTAAAATCACCGGCTTTAGAATAAGTGGAAGCCAACAGTGAACCATCAAGACGATAGATTTTCTCTTGGCGAAAGTGCTTCAGACCATCGAAGATGCGCTCACGGCTGACGGTTTTACCATCCTCGAAATAGAAAGTAGATTGATAGGAGCCGCCCGCTTGCAGCAATCGACCCAGGCGCTCAAGAGTGCCGTCAGGTCTATAGACTGCATGATACGTGTAGGTAACACCATCAGCAAATTGAGAGATGGCGCGCTTGCTGCCTCTGATCACATGGGCGTCGCCCTCTTTGTTGTCCAAAGGGTAATATTCAATTGACGAAACCACAACATTTTTTGAAAACTTCAAGTCTTCGATCAAGCCGCTGTTCCAGTAGATGGTGCCAGACAACTGGGTAACACCATCTTGAGCAAAGCGAATTAGTTTTAGTCTTTGCTTCGTGGCAGGATCAGGTATATAAGCCACTTCCGTAGTCTTGTCGGCAAAAGTAGCACGGGCAAATTCGCGCTCCTTGCTAGCCGTCAACAAGCTTTGAACTACGATAATGGCCAGGGTGAGAAGAAACACAATTACTAAAAACACTGCAGTATGAAAATGCTTTTTCATGGTTACTCCTTAGAGTCCCAGGTGCGCGGCACCAGGCTCTCAATGTCGTTTAAAAGTCGCTCCAGCTCCGCCTCGCTCAAACCCACCTGGGTTTCGCTGCTGCGATCGGCTCCAGCAGCGAAGATTTCCTCTTCAAGTACTGTTATGACCCGCACAATTGTGGCGAGCTGAGAGGGATCGGCGTCAGGAAATTGAGCGCTAATCTCAGTGATAGTAAGGGCGTCAATGTGCGCGAACTGCGGCAAAGAAGCAAGATAAACTCGCAGCGCATGGGCACAAGCCTTGAGATGCTTCACCTTAAGACCACTGACCTTGGCCTCTTTGTAGTTGCTATCAAAGACAATCCAGGCCCGACGATTAGGGGCGATAACTTTGCGGGGGCGAATGCGACTGAACCACTTAACCAGTCTCACAGCAGAGTGCAGCACCATCAAAATGGCACCGAGAGCCAATGCTGAGAGAGCTGGCCAAGGTAGCCGTTCACCCCTTTCACTCAAATCACCTTCCAGTAGCTCAGTACCATTGTCCACAACGGTCATTTTTGAGACTAGAAAATCAGGAGTAGTAAGAGGCATCCAATTGGGCGTTTTCCCATCCGGCAGCATCGCCGTGGCATAACGCAGATCAAGATTGAACACCACACTCGGTTTAAAAACCGCTGTCTGAACAATCAAGTTAATAACATAGACCTGGCGCCCTTCCTTCGCTAGCGGCCCTACAACTGACACCGCTGGCGGTTCACCCTCAGCAGCTTTATAAAGCGTGAAATCTGAGCCGGCAAAGCCAATGACGCCATGTTCAACCAGAGTAGAAAAGTCGAGTCTAACGGCAGGATCGAGATCCAACACCACAGTCAATGGCACTTTGTCCATAATTGTGTGGCCGAAATGGCGGTGTGACGCAGGGTTGCCTAGGGCATCGGCCGGAGTAATACCAACCACCATGCGCACCTGGCCGCCAGCGCATGATTTGCGCACTGGATTTAGAGGCTTGGGCTCGGCTGGCTGCTCATCACTGCCGGCCCCCGCAGCGGCTGTTACAGCAGGCGCCGGGGCAGCAATGCCGCCAGCTAGAGCACCAGTAACAGCACTACAAAGCTCAGCACTAGCCAATGAAGCTGAAGCGGTATCAAGCGGCTCTGCCGAGGCTCTTACAGCCATCAAAGCAGAGAGCAGCAGAATGCCTCCTATGTAGAGAAATTTTGATTTAGTAATTAGCATTATAGTTTTCCTTTAAATCTAACAAAGCCCAAACTGATGAACACTGACATCAGTGCCAGGGCTGCGCCCAGTGGGTATTGAAAAGCTGGGTCTTGATGACGCTCGGGCTTGGTATTACCTAGTGAATGAGCCCACTGAATCTTGACGTCAGGGGGTGCAGTTGGGTCGAGGCGAATGTACTCGCCACCGGTCTGCAACACTAGAGTCTGCAGAGCAGCCTCATCAATGGCAGTTTGCACGGTCTTGCCGTCTTCTTCCAGGTAGCCGACCATCTGACCATCCACGCTATATTTAGGGATGGGCACAGGGTTAGAGGCACCAACTCCGACAACAACTATTTTGATACCGGCCTGGCGAATCTCAGAGAGAACCTTGTTTAATTCAGATTGCTGGCCAGTAAAGCCGCCATCGGTAAAGAGTAGAATCACCTTTTGCAATTGATTAGGCTTCTCATCTTTGAACATTTGCAGAGCTGTTTTAAGGCCTTCGGCATAATCAGAACCGCCGCCAGGTGCCTGATTGACTCCCATGCGTTTGGTCATGATCCAATTCAAGGCGACATAGTCATCGGTCAATTCAGCCTGGACAAAACCCTGTCCTGTGTAATTAACGATGCCAATTTTATTGCGCTCAAGACTAGGCATGATTTGTCGGCGGATTACATACTTGGCCATGTCTAAGCGCATGCCATAAGGCCCTACTACCTGAGCAGCCGGAACAGTTCTGATTAGACGGCCTTTGCCGTCAGTAATTTCCTCTGCCGGCATCACTGCGCGATAGTCTTCGGCAGCCATACTGGGGGAGACATCGACCACAGCGATCAGATGGGTACTGCCTTCCTTCACCACCAGCGGTGCACTGCTGAAAACCGGCATGGCGACAGCGATAATTGCAAGGGCAACGGCCGCCAGGCAGAGTGCTGCTTTGGCCAATTCGCGTCTGGGGCTAATAGAATTTGTAAAGCGTTCAATCAGCTCTTCTTCACCCCAGTCTTGGCGGGCGATACGGCGCTGACGATAAGAAAGATACAAGAGGGCTGCCATTGGCGGAAGCGCTATAGGTAGCAAATAAAGATACTGGGGTTGAAGCCAGTGCAGGTCTAGCATAAAAGCAGGCATGATAATTCTCCTTTAGATTGTGTTGCGACGACCTTTACCAGGCTGTGTGCTGGGATCTTCGCCGGGTAAGGGAGTGGTGCCGTTACCGCTCTTGTCCTCAGGTTTACCCTTGCCTTGTTTTTGCGCTTGGGGTGGATTGTTCTTGAAGACCAGCTCCAGGTCGTACTTGGTGACCATGGCCGCTTCGTAGTACTGGTGAAATTCAGCCTCAGTCAGCTGGCGTCCGAGATAGAGGTTGCCAGAATTTAGTTCAAGAGACTCTTTAAACGATTGCACCGCCGCTGCCGGTTGATTGGCACGCAACAAAGCTTTGCCCTTAAGAAAAGCAGCCTGAGCAGCTAGTTCTTTATCAGGCTTGGGATAGGCAAAACGCTCCAGCCAGGTATAAGACTGACGCGCTTTGTAAACGCCAACGCTTTGGTCAGCGTACTTAATCGCCTCCTGCATTTTATTAGCGCGGTAAGCAGTTATTCCCTGATTGTAGAGCGCGTATTGAGCGTCCTTCCACTGATAGAAATAGAGGCCGATAGAAAAGATTATTGCTCCGACAACAGCCGTAGAAGTAACGACTAAGCGCTGAGCTAAAGATTTGTTTTTAAGCATTTGATGCTCCTTAAATAAAACAGTTAGCCATTACAATTGCTCGCGCACCATGGCACCTACTAGAGCAAAAGCGAAGGCGAAAAAGAGTGCGGTAAAGACAAAATTTTGGTAGATATCGCGATAGGTAGCTTGACGCTCTAGCGAAACCGCTGTCTTTTCGAGCCTATTTATTTCGTCAAAACCCGCTGCCATAGCCGCTTCGTCGCCGACCGGTAAAACTTTACCG
>CAJXZK010000353.1 GCA_913063055.1 uncultured bacterium | reverse complement strand
GGCTAACGGTGCAGTGGTTAAGGCGGAGATACTAGAGGGTGCCTTGAGTTTCATTGCTCGGCAATCTCTAGTTGCTGTTGGTAGCACCGCTGGTGATGGCTCTCTTTGGGCTTCGGTGATTTCGGGTACGATTGGTTTTATGCGTGCCGATGATCCTCATGCCGTTCATATTGATTTGAGCCAGGCCGTCGTGGCTCAGGGCGACCCCGTGCTGGATAATCTAGCGCAAGATAGTCGCATTGGCACGCTAATGATCGAGCTAGAAACAAGACGACGGCTTAAAATCAATGGCCGTGCTGCCTTTGAGAACAATGAATTAGTTGTAGAGGTAGAGAAGTCTTTTCCTCTTTGCCCAAAATATATTCAGAGAAGAAAGGTGCGCCTCGCTGCAGATCTTGAGCGTATTAACGAACAAAGCTTTAGTGCCGGTGTTGAGCTTGGATTGGCCGAAGTCGAATTGATTAATAACTGCGATACCCTTTTTGTGGCCAGCAGCTACGTCGAGGAAGACAATTCAAACATCGACGTTTCGCATCGCGGTGGCAATCCTGGCTTTGTTATGGTTGAGAGTACAAGGCGAATTAGGGTGCCAGACTATTCGGGCAATGGTATGTTCAATACTTTTGGCAATTTGCAGCTGAACAATAAAGCCGGGGTGATTTTGATTGATTTTTCCAGGCAACAAGCGCTACAAGTTACTGGTGTCGCTGAAGTTTTGTTTGATCAAGAAGATAGCGAAAACAGAACAGGTGGCACTAACCGCTTCTGGACTTTAGATATTGAGCGTTGGCAGCGTTTTATTTTGCCGTGTTCTGAAGTCGAATTTCTCGATTATTCACCATTTAATCTCTAATCTCTTATCTATTATCTATTGCTGCTCTTTCAAGCCTCTCTACTTTCAAGCTTTAAGCAGGCACCAATACTAGGAATATTACTTTTTGCTCGGCGAAGAATAACCGTAATTACTATTCCCTCTAAAGAGCAGATGATCCAGAAGAGGGCGAGGAAGTTGAGAATGTGCGGTGGTTTGAAGATCCAGAAAATCATGATACCGATGTATATGACATAGGCGCTGAAGCGAGAAAAGTCGGTGTGGTATGAAGGAAATTCGCCGAGCTTCTTAATTGCTAAGAGCAGATGCAGTGTTTGGGTAGCCGCTCCGGCAGTGAGAAGCCAGCGGCATTGTGCCATTTCGGTGGGCCGGTGGATAGCAAGAAAGATCAGTACGGCAATGTAGATCAGAAGGTCAGAGATGCTGTCGAGGTGGGCACCGAACTGGGTGCACCAGTTGAATTTGCGGGCTACATAACCGTCTAGCATATCGGAGATACCGGCGCTAAGGACTAAGGGCAGGAAGAGAGTTATTTGGCTGGTCAGCCCGGCATATAGCAAGGCAATTGCAGCAAGTAGGCGAATTGAGGTAATTAAGTTGGGAATTTGGCTCATAACCGTGAGCTTATCTTCTCAAACCCTTGCTGTGGTTGGTTCGTAAACAGTTGACCAAGTGTTGCTGAGCCTTCAAAGTCTAATTATTGCCTGGTCTTCGTATTTTCCCCACTGCCGCGCCCATAATTTGCCCAAGTTGGACCATAAAGTGAAAGTGTTCACCAACGAACGCAATTTTCTTTTAAGGAGCTGACCAATGCCTATTCTTGAATCAACTGATGGTAATCACAAAGAGTCGAGTGTACAGTCGCATGTGGCAGCCTTCTTTGAAGATGCTTACAAAGATCATAAAGTAGCTGGAGCGACAATGGCTGTGGGTATGCTGGCCATCACCAAAGGTAAGTCGGGAGGTGGTTTGGCTGCCGAGCTAGCTGAGGGTGCAGCCGTTAAGGGAGCAACCCGGCTAACTGAGGCCGTTGTTGAGTCCACTGGTGCTAAGCTTGCCAGTGAGGCCATGGCTCATCCTGGCATAATGCGCAATCTTTTGCTTGACGGTGCCAGGCATGTTGAGGCCCCTGCTGCTCGAAACATGGTGATGCAAATGGATATGGGGCTTCCCCGCGCGATGGATGCTGCAACAACAACCAAACTGGCCGAAGGTATAGTGGCTAAAGACTCTGCTGCCGTCACTTCAGTAATGGACGATATATTCGGCGGCAACACCTATGCCGCTATGCACAGAAGATTTGGTGGCTAAGTCTAAAGTAAAGCGTTCGCCTAAAGTCTATAATTGAATGCTCCTTAGACTCACACGGTATGAATTTTGCAAGGCCTCCATTTTCAGAGCCGCTCCAATTGGCGTGAACAAGCTCAAGTTCTAGGCTTTAATGTTGCGCTACTGGAGAATCCAGCCTATTGGGTAGAGGCCCTAGACAAGCCGTTTTGTCTGCAATTTACCCTGGACGAAATCAAGGCGATTGCCAGGGCCAGCCAAGAAATAAATGAACTGGCCTTGGCTATGGTGGCGCATGTATGTCAGGCCCCTAATTCTGATGAGCTAATGGCAAAGCTCCGCATTCCACCTGCTTTTCGCCCGGCCGTTCGACTTTCTTGGCAGCGTCATGACCGCTCTTTGTACGGTCGTTTAGATTTGGCGGTAGTTGGCAATCGCATCAAGCTTTTTGAGTTGAACTTCGATACTCCAACGTCTTTACCTGAGACAGCGGTGCTTCAGATGGCCTGGTATCAGGCCCTGTCAGAGGGGAGCAAGAGTGGCAAGGGTGGCAAAAATAGTTTTGCAATTGAAGATGCTTCTATTGAGCAGTCGGACCAGTTCAATTTTATTCAGGAAAATCTGCTTGAGGCACTAAGCCCGGCGCTGTGGTCGGCTGATTATACAGGCTCTTCTAAAGGCATTCATTTTGCTTATTACCGCCACGCTGATGAAGACGCTGAGACAGTGAAATATCTTTATGGTTGTTCGCAGCTAGCTGGTCTTGATTCTAAACTCATGGTGCTCAACGATTTAAAGTGCTCTGCGGATGGTGCCATATATGATGCTGAGGGTTTGCCGGTTCACACTCTTTTTAAACTTTATCCCTGGGAGCAAATATTCAAAGACGAAGAGCGACTGAACCAAGAAGGGAAGAGCTTATTTTTGCCTCTGGTGCTCAACAATCAGACTGCCTTTGTCGAGCCTTTATGGAAAGCATTGCTTAGCTCAAAGGCTTGCCTAGCGCTACTTTGGCAGATGTATCCTGAGCATCCCTTGCTGCTTGAAACCTACTTTGAAGATGATAGCGCGGCGCTACAGCTGAGGCAGAGCCCCCACGTGCGTAAGCCTCTGTTTGGTCGCGAAGGGGCCAACATAGAAATTGTGTTTCCTCAAGAGAGCAGCCAGGACGAGAAAAGTGGTGGCGAGTTTAGCGAAGACGAGTTTAGCAAAGACGAATATAGCAAAGACGGTTTCATTGTTCAGGCTTATGAGCCCATGCCCCGGTTTGAGGACTACAATTTATTGGTTGGTAGCTGGCTTGTGAATAACCGCGCGGTGGGTCTTGGAATACGCGCCGACCGGAGCAAAATTACCGGGCGCAGAGCGCTTTTTGTACCTCACTTCGTCGCTTGAACTCTTTGCAATTTTATTGCTTTTCAAAAAATGCAAAAAAAATATTAGGGCTATAATTGGCGAAATTGTTTTTTGCTATAAAAACTATAGACCGAGAGGTTACGGAAAGGCATGAAAACTGGAGGAGAAAGCCATGCAGAACCTCACAAGAAAACAAATCTTAGCCGTTAGTGCTGCTTTATTTTTAGGCTTTACTTTTGGCTTTGCCGGCAGAGATATTTTGGATCATAGCGGCAGTGCCAAGGCTAGCGAGCCTGTTGCTGTTCCGGTAAAAAAAGTACAAGAGCCCGCTGCTAGTCTCTCCTTAAATAGGTTGTTGGGGCCTAATCTTTGGCACATAAATGTCGACCCTTTCTGGCATCCACTTGATCTTGCCTTAGAGCCTGTTGTTATGCCCGAGTTTCTTGGTATGCAGCTAGATGTTCCTAAGGTAAAAACCATTGATGGCGAAAAGGAAATTCAAGTAGTTGCAGAGGTGCCTGGCATGTCTGAGAAAGATGTTGATGTGCAGGCTGGAAAGAATACAGTCACCATCTCGGGGCACCGCAAGGAGACATCGGGGGATGATGGCAAAAATGGTAAGAAAAGTTTTTCAACTGTAGAGCAATCATTTACTCGCACTGTTAGCCTGCCAGTGGAAGTCGATGGTGATAAGGTGAAGGCGACGATTAAAGACGGCGTCCTTACGGTTTCAATTCCGAAGGTGAAGTCTAATAAAGCTATCTAGAATTCTGCTCAGAAGAGTTCTGAAATCAAATGTTGTACCAGTCTTTTGTTTATAGGAGGCGTAATTTATGTTGCAGAAATTTGTTGCTAGTGACCTTGGCAGCAGTCGTGAATTAGAGTTAGTACAACAACACTTGAATCGCCTGTTTTCGTTGTCGAATTATGCTCACAGCGAGTACCCCTTGCTCAATGTCTGGACCTCCGAAGATGGTGCCATTGCCAGAGCGGAACTTCCTGGTCTTGACCCAAGCGCTGTCTCTTATACACATCTCCGAGCCCACGAGACCGTACTAGATCTCGTATGCCGTCTTCTGCTTGAAAA
>CAJXZK010000352.1 GCA_913063055.1 uncultured bacterium | reverse complement strand
TAGTAAATCATAGAGGCATGCTCTCAACTTGCTAGAATTCATTTCTCAGTTGGCAATCAATTAAATTGGATAAGCAAGTCAATGCAAAAGTCTATGAAAAACCAAGCAGTAAATAGCCGTCGCTCTCTTGCCCATGGTGAACTAAAAGAGTTGCAGGCTTTATCGCAACTGCTGGGCTTAGACAAGTATTTTGAAGGTGACGTTACTGTGATCGGCAGCGATCCGATTTTACGTAGCCCCCACCACCTATCTGAAGCCACGGCTTACGCACTAACGGCCGAAGCCATGGCGGCAGCCTCAATTGCCAAACAACAAGGAGGAAAGAGCAATTCACTGAATGTCAACGTCATTGATGCCATTCATTTTCTCCACTCATCACATTTTCTCTGGCAGTCTGGCTATGCCATGACTGTGGGGGCAGAGTATATTCCCACCAACGGAATTTTTCAGTGTCGTGACGGCAAGTACATCATGATTGAATCAGGGCCGCCCTATATCAAACTAGAGCGCGGTTATCTCAATTTCTTTGACTGTGGCAACAACCGCGACTCAATCTCTCGCAGCATTGCCAAACATGATGGCGAAGAGCTACAAGAAGCACTTTCGAAAGCCGGTCTACCAGCCTGCCTCGCCTATACGAAAGAAGAGTGGCGGGCCCATCCCCAGGGCCAGGAATTGCTGAAAGTGCCGGTCGTTGAAATTGAAAAGATTGCCGAAGGCCAACCGATTCCA
Organism: uncultured bacterium; assembly: GCA_913063055.1. GTDB lineage: Bacteria > Cyanobacteriota > Vampirovibrionia > Obscuribacterales > Obscuribacteraceae. The sequence continues at coordinate 3,833 of CAJXZK010000352.1, read as the reverse complement.
TTTAGCAAGAATAGCGGCAACGGGCCCCTTAACGACATCAAGGTCTTAGACTTTACCCATGTGTTAGCAGGGCCGCGCAGCGCTAGAACACTAGCAAATTATGGTGCTCAAGTGCTGCATATAAGTTCACCCTATCACGGCGATACCCTGCCCCAGAACTTACTGGTAAATCCTGGTAAGCACCTGGCCTACCTCGATCTCAATCAGCCAGAAAACATGGTGCAGATGCGAACACTAGCAGCTGGCGCCGATGTTTTTACAACATCTTATCGCCCGGCGGTGAACAGAAAATTCGAACTCATGCCCGAAAATCTTGTCAAAGATCACAGAGGCCTAATTTATCTAACTATCAATGCCTATGGTCATAGTGGCCCATGGCAAGACCGGCCGGGCTTTGATCAAAACGCCCAGGTAGCGACAGGTTTCGCTCGCGCAGAAGGGGCATTAAAGATGGGTGTACCTCAGTTTTCACCAGTATTCTATTTAAATGATTTTCTCACGGCTTACTTAGCAGCCTCTGGTGTAATGAGCGCCCTATTGCGCCGTGCCACCGAGGGTGGTAGCTATCACGTCAAGGTCTCACTAGCACGCAGTGCCATGTGGGTGCAAGACTTTGGCAGCATCGCTCAAAGCGACTATGAAAATGAGCGCGAGAAAGACGACTATCCGTCCAAACTAGTTGATGTACAATCGCCCTATGGCACCATCACCGAATTAGCCCCGGCAGTGCAGTTTGAGCATTCTCCCCAAGTTGACATTTTGCCAGTGCGCCCCTTTGGCGCCGACAAGCCAATCTGGTGGCGCTAACTAGTTAGGTGCGGCCTTTGTGCTGGCCACTTGACCTTTGCTTGCTTCTTTATTTAAAACTACCCGTTTACAGTGACCAATGCGAGACGAAATACGCTTCTTCTCGTGAAAGAGACCAAGCGAGAACTTGCTCAGTTTGTTGACAGATCCGTTTTCACTCTCAACTAGCTCAAGCCCATCACCGGGTTTATCGGTGGCCGCTAAATTAGCGATGAGCTGATAAGGAATAGTGTGGCCAATAATGCCGTAATCGAGTGCAGTAAAATCAATCCACTCAAATTTGAGCATCAAATCTGGTCTTACTTCAACATTGGCTTTAGTATCAGCAGTTCCAGCAATTACGCTATTGGCATGTTCCAGCATGCGACTAAATGCTGACAAGCTAAACACTGAAGTGAGCATGCCATCAGCAGCCTGACCTAACCTGGTGTAACCGCCATAGAGAAACTCAGAGAGCGGCAAGGCATGATCGCGGTGCGAAAAAAGAATACGAACTTTGGGTGGCTGAAGACCACTGGCCGCATCACTGCGCTGATTCTCTTCAGTGATACGAGCATACCTAGACATATAGTGCACAAAGGTTTCAGCATCAAAATCAGCGTCAACTAAAAACATCTGATCAAAGAGATGCTTACCTCTAAGTACAGGAGCGGAGCGAATGGCCAGACGATTACCCATACTGTGAGCTAATAAATTGAACTTGATACCAGAGGCTTTGACTTCAGCCAATTGATCAACCAACTGGTCAAAATGCTCCTGACTCCACTCATTATTGCCCGCATCAACTTGATACTGTCCGGGCTTACCTTTTGATGGCCAATCATAAACAATCACAGGCTTTTCTGCACTATAGGCCAAGAGAGCAGCCGATTGAGCGGCCTGAGCAAATGTAGTATTGAAACCATGGACGATGATAAAGAATTCTCTCTGCCCCGAACTGGCAGCAAGGTCTTTGATAGCCTGTCCAAAAGCACTGTAAGCAGTGCTTGTGCCGGAACCTGCCAGTTCTTTTGTCAAAACCTTCGAGCGCGCCGCTGCAGGCTGCCAGCCCAATTTCTTCTGTTTATCAGTCAGGGCCTGGCCGCGCGAATTCTCAACTGTATATTCAGCGCTGCCGCAGTTGACGTGATAAATAGAACTGCCGTCTTCAACCTTACGCTGTGGTGCATAGCCCTTGGCAGAAGCTGCACGGTCAGTCATATAAAGCACTGGAATGGTGACGTGCGAGCATTTAGAGCCAGCGTCAGCAGCTAGAGCTGGAGCTATGGCAAATAGACACAAGAATAGGAAGGCGGAAGCAAATCTCATAGACTTCTCGTGGCGGAGGAAGTCATGAGTATAACATCGGCCCCCGTGGGCCTAAATGGATAAATTCTCACACTAGCATCTATTCTCGACTTGATCGCAGAGTGAAGAAAACAGCCAGACAAAACAGTACAAGTACTAAAGCCATACCAAGCTTAGTAATGAACCAGAAGACGTCCATAACTGGCGCCGGGGTAAAAATCCCCAAAACGCAGAGTAGCAAAGGCATAACCACGAATGCCCCAGGGCCGGCCAGCAAACAAACTGTCCACACCCACTTTTTCAATAAAAAGTCGTCTGGTGTTTCGGCCAACTCGCTCAGTTTTTCAACGTCACCCTTAAGCTTCAAGGCTTCTTGTCGGCGAATGAAGCTTAATAACTGACTTTTATATTGCGTTAAATCTGTTTTCAAATAAGTACACGCGATTGAAACACCTTCAATCATATATTAAATGAGCCAAATAAATAAAATTGTCGCCAGAGCATTGTCAAGCGGTCGTTTCGCGTTTGTTGGGGGTTTCACTATCAAGCTAAGGTGGAACAAACTAAACAGAACATCTAAGAGAAAGATGCAAAAGACAGGCGTTAATTCGCTCGTAAACTTGTAGGCAGATAATTATGGTCACACCATCAAGAGTTCTAAAAGCATATTACGCCACCACTTTTCTTGTTGGCTTAGCGTTGACCGTTCCGGTGGCCTACTACGTCACCACCGATGATGTTGGTTACCGTGGTGCCGCGCTCGTAATACTAAGCGTCAATGTTCTTTTTGTTATGCTACTACCACTGGTGCTTGACTGGGCTGAACGGCACTACTACAAAGCTCGTTTCTTGGCCATGGAAGAAGTAGCCAAAGACAACCCTGAGTTGGCTCTGATACTCTCTTCGCAATGTGAAAAGTTGGCCTTACCTGGTCTTCGCCTTGCTGTAGTCGATGATAGTGTCGATGAAATGTTTAGCTATGGACTCTGGCGCAATAATCCACGCTTGATTGTCTCTAATCATGTCTTAAATGCCCAAGCACAAAAGAGCCTGGCACCGAGTATCGAAGCTGAACTGACACGTTTCGCCAGCCAGGACAACACCCTTATATTCCTGATGTTTGCAGGCTTCCAAGTAATGGTGCAGAACATCATTGTCTATTTACTGCAAAGTCATATCATTCATTTCTAGCACTTTTGTTTTGCTTATGATTCTGACAGTACTTCTGCTTGAAAAACTTCAAGGCGGCTATTGCGCTTCCACGCGGCTCTATCGAGCCCTGCCTTTGAAGAAAGCTGAGCCATAGTTTCTTCAATGGTCCAACCATACTCAGTAGCGACCTTGGGCAGAAAAACCGACTGCCTCTGGCCAATATGCAAAATAATTCCGTCGACTCCTAGCCTAATTTGCTCGGCCGATTCGATGGTTTGAGGATGAGTGAGGACACTAACTTCTATTTCAAGATCTTCTAACTCTTCACTAGTGACCGCTTCAAAACGCGGGTCTCTAGAACATGCAGCTACGGTGTTAGCAATAACAGCTTGATAGAGGGGCTGCACTGGCAAAATATATCCAATACAACCGCGCAGGCGATGTTCCTCGTTTCGACCAGGTCGGGCGCGCTGATAGAGAGTGACAAAAACACCGTGGGGGCACAAAAGCTTGGCACTAAGATTGGCACTTACATCCAAATCTGCAATTTGAGGCACCCGGCCAGTTGTAACATCTGTCTCTTATAC
>CAJXZK010000351.1 GCA_913063055.1 uncultured bacterium | reverse complement strand
GCCCAATTTGCGACCAAGGCGGTGAATGCGACCTTCAAGACCAAGCCATGGCATATGGTGTTGATTTTTCACGTTACCGCGAAGCTAAACGCGCAACTGACGATTTGGACCTGGGTCCATTGGTCGAAACACATATGACACGCTGCATCTCTTGCACGCGTTGTGTGCGCTTCACCTCAGAAGTTGCTGGCATCACACAGATGGGCCAAACGGGTCGCGGCGAAGATGCAGAGATTACATCTTACCTTGGTGAGACGTTGGATTCGAACCTACAGGGCAACATCATCGATTTGTGCCCAGTTGGTGCTTTGGTTTCCAAACCATACGCCTTTACAGCGCGCCCTTGGGAATTGACCAAAACAGAATCAATCGACGTGATGGACGCACTTGGATCCAACATTCGTGTTGATATTAAAGGCAGCAAGAACGGCAAAGAAAAATTAGTGCGCATGGAAACCACTGTGGTATCAGACAAGAAATGGCAAGTTTCTTGCGGCGCACTAGACACCGGAGTGCCACCATCTATAGCGGCACAAATGATCATTGCCAATCAGGTTGAGAAGAAAGGTGTGCTAGCCCCAGAAGTGGCCCTAGACCCAGATCTCTTCTTCAGCGAACTAGAGAAGCGCAATATTACAATTAAACGGCTTGAGCCACAGCTTGCAGGGCCGCAATAGTAGCCTTTAGTGATTCGCTATCACTGACGTTTAAGATTTTGACCGACTTGTCGATCTTTTTCACCAGGCCAGCCAAAACTTTGCCTGGTCCGATTTCGACAATTGTATCGACGCCTTGAGCAACAAGAAACTCAACCGTAGCAGTCCAGCGCACAGGGCTCTCCATCTGCTTAGCGAGCTTCGCTTTTAGCTCAGATGCTTGCTTCGATACTTGGGCATCGAAGTTCTGCACCACACCGCAGGTAGCATCAGCAAACGCGCAATTTTCCAGAGCCTGAGAAAACTCTTTGGCGGCCCCTGACATTAAAGGTGAATGGAATGCGCCACCAACTGGAAGCGGAATAGCTTTACCAGAGCGCGTTTTCACTAGGGCACCAGCGCGGGCGACAGCTTCAGGATTGCCTGATATAACCAACTGATCTTTAGTGTTGAAATTTGCTACAACCACTACTTCATCTGTCGTAGAAGCTTCAGCACAAAGACTTTCCAATACCTCTGGAGCAACACCAAGAACAGCAGTCATTGCGCCCTTAGGACAATTTTCCATAAGAGTAGAGCGTTTATCTACAAGCTTAACGGCATCTTCTAGCGATAAAACTTGTGCCACCACTAGAGCGCTAATTTCACCCAATGAGTGCCCAGCAACGAAATCAGGTTTTGGTCCACCAAGTTTTTCATAGCATGCCCATGCTGCTAGCGATGTTGCCAAAATGGTTGGCTGAGTATTGATGGTGCGCTTGAGCTCAGCTTCTGGCCCTTCAAAACAAAGAGTGCTGAGGGCCCGACCAGCGACGGCATCAATCTGACCATAAGTTGTTTTAGCTTCGGCAAAATTATTGAACAAGTCTAATCCCATACCGACGCTCTGAGATCCTTGCCCGGGGAAAACACAAGCAAGCTTAGCCATGGCAATTATTCCTTCTAAAAAGCTACTTAATTTACAGGATAGTGACTGTCGGCTCAGCCGTATCAGTCTTTACTGGTTTTAGGTTGGTTTGAAAAAAAGAGTGTTCGATTCTCGAGACAACGTCAGCTTTGACCATATCGCAAGCAACCCGAATAGCATTCTTGACAGCAGTATGACGAGAGCCGCCGTGGGCAATGACGCATACACCTTTTAAACCAATCAAGAAAGCACCGCCGAACTCGTCGGGGTCGACTCGTTTTTTCAGAGCCTGGAAGGCTGGCTTAGCAATGGCGCCACCAAGCTTGCCCCGAGGAGAACTCAAAAGTTCTTGCTTGAGCATGTGGTTGATCATCTTGGCAATGCCTTCAGCCGTTTTGAGCGAAACGTTGCCAGTAAAGCCGTCGGTGACAACAACGTCGACTTTACCCATGGGGTAGTCGCGACCCTCGACAAAACCAATAAAATTGATATCTTCGCGAGCTTTGAGCAGGCGATAAGCGTCTTGCACCAGTTGGGTGCCTTTAGTTTCTTCAGCGCCAATATTGAGAACGCCTACTCTTGGGCGCTTGACGTTGTGCAAACCAGAATAAAGGATTGAGCCCATCAAGCCGAACTGCATCAACATATGGGCATCGCAATCGGTATTGGCGCCAGCGTCGACGACAATGCAGCGATTGGGGTGAATGGTCGGCATCTCACAAGCAATGGCGCAGCGCGAGATATTGGGCAAGCGGCCGATATTAAAAGTGGCAGCCACAGCTGCCGCACCAGTGGAGCCACAAGCAACGACTGCGTCAGCGTGGCCTTCTTTGACTTGCTTCATAGCCAAAACAATAGACGAATCTTTCTTACGAAGAATCGCCTTGCTTGGTTTCTCGTCCATGGCCACAACTTCAGAGGCAGCCACTAAGGATATGTTTAGACCAGCAATCTCGTGGCGTTTAAGCTCAGCTTCGATTGCCGGCAACTGACCGACTAATTGAACCGAAATGCCATATTCACGGGCTGCCAGAACGGCGCCGTGAACAACTTCACGAGGAGCATAATCACCGCCCATCGCGTCTATGGCCACTCGAATCATGCCAGACTCCAGATTTGACTCGTTGTCAAACTAATCACACCAATGAATAACTAAGTCTAATGACCCATGTTTATTGCTGACTAAACGACAGCGTCTCTTAGTCTGGCTGGTCTACCGCGGTAGTATCCGCACGATCCGCAAGCAGTATGACTGCGTTTCGGAGCGCCGCAATTGGCGCAAGTGCCGACAGTTTGAGCAGAAGCCTTCCAGTGCGCTCTGCGCTGGTGTTGTTTCTGGTGGGATGTTTTCTTCTTCGGAACAGCCATTGCTGTATCGATCCTCCATATTCCGGACTAATTATTATCTACTAAAAAGCCTCTATTCCTGGTTAGGAAAGAGAGTCTTTAGGTTCTTCCAGCGAGGGTCGATTGGTTTTTGGTCTTGACCCCCTTCAGAGTCAGAACCCGAAACGCTGCTACCACGAGCACCTTCCGGTTTTGGAGGACCGGGACACTCATCGCCGCAACGACTAAATACTGGAGAAGCTAACGTTACAGCTTGATACACAACGTCACTGATGTCAATGAATCCGTCCTCAGGAATCGAATCATAAAAATCATCTTTAAGTAATTCTTTGTCCCGGGGAGCACCCATTTCAAATTCGGCCATGGCGCTAAGACGTGGCACGAAGTACTCATCGAGGTCGATGCTCAAGGCGTAAAAGTATGGTTTAAGGCAGGTCTGACACTGCAGCTTAAGTAAAGTTTTGACATTGCCCGTGAGCTTAACGCCACCGGCGGCCAAGCTCAAAACCAAATCGCCAACCACAGGCTTAACAGCCTCGTCCACTGGCAATACTTCGTTAAATTCAATATTTTGTCGCCGTTGAGGAGTTTCCTTCAAATCGTCGACTGAGATTCTAGTCATTGTTATAGATTATGCTTGAGGAAAATGAATTATAGTACATCGCCAAAACTCTTAATTAAGGCCTCATCAGTCTGGACGGCCACAGGTCAATCGTTTGCCCGGGCCAGCGTATTGGTAGAAGCTGGCAAAATCGCTGCAATTCTCAGCGAAGAGCAGAGCCACAGGCTGATTGAGTCGCAAGATCAAACGCTCTCAGCAGCGGATCGTATTGAAGTGATTGACCTACCTAATTGCGTCATCACTCCCGGTCTGTTCAATCTTCACACCCACCTTGATTATTCGCAAGCGCCAGCCATCCCAGAGAACAGCTCTTTGTTTACATGGATGGCCCAATTGGTGGCCAGCACGAGGCCATGGTCGCCAGACGATTTTGCCCGCTCAGCTATGGCTGGGGCCAGAAGTGCAGCTTTAGCTGGCACTACTTATTTAGTAGATAGTTCTTACACCGGTCAGGCGGCAGAGGCTATGGCCACCGTTGGACAGAAAGGTCTGGTCGGTCTTGAACTATTTGGCCTGGACGAAACTTTAGCGGAACGCATCTTTGAAATCTGGCTAAAACGTTATCAATCCTTAATCAGCACCGCCAGTGGTGCATTAAAAGAAGCCATCAAGGGCGGTCAAATAGCAATCACCGTTGCCCCTCACGCTCCTTATACTGTCGCCCCGGGCCTCTGGGCCAAAGCCAAAGACTGGGCCAGGGGCCACAGTCTAATGCTGACAGCCCACCTGGCAGAATCGCAAGAAGAAGCCGACTGGATTAGCAGCCATTGCAGCGTATTAGATCAGTATTTGGCCAAGGTGATGCCGCCTAATGTAAATAAGCCATTCCCCACTCTATTAAATGAATTGCTCTGGCGCGGGCAGAAGCGAACACCAACCCAGCATCTCAAGCACTTTGGCCTGCTCGATGACAACCTCATTGCCGCCCACTGTGTGAAGCTCAATCAAGAAGACTTTGAAATTTTTGCCCAGAGCGGTGCTGCTGCTGCCCTCTGCCGCCGCAGCAATGAGAGGCTCTTAACCGGAGCGGCCAATCTAAGCCTGTCTCTTATACACATCTGACGCTGCCG
>CAJXZK010000350.1 GCA_913063055.1 uncultured bacterium | reverse complement strand
TCTCTCAAACTGATGAGTTTAAAGCGCCCAATTTCTTGCTCAATTTCCATGCCTGGTGTCTGGCCGTTCTCTTTGCCTTTCTGGCTACCGGCCTAGCTATTGGCGTCAAGAAAATTAGCTTACCATCTCTAGCAATGACAGGCGTATTCACTTACCTGTCACTATCGGCGGTGCGACACATGCCTCTCTTTGTGATTGTCGCTTTACCAGTACTAGGTGTTTTATACAATGGCGTGCAACTTTCGGCAGAGCGTCTACCCAAGCTGCTCAATGGGCTAAAAGCTCTAGTCACAGGCGCAGCTAACTTTGATAGCGAAGAAAAGAATTCAAATAAGCATTTGCTGCCGATACTCTATGCGTTAATTGTCATTATCATCGCCATCGCTACTCCAAAACAAGGACCTGATGCCGTTCTCAAAGCCGGTTTCGATCCGCTAACAATGCCAAGCAAAACCTTAGACTACATAGCCGAAAAGAAATTACCAGCCAGTGGCGGCTTTAACTTCGACAACTGGGGCGGTTTAATCTCATACCAGCTGAAGATGCCAGTCTTCATAGATGATCGTGCCGATTTTTACGGTGAAGAATTCTATGGCGACTATGGCATAGTTTGCGAAACCAAAGCTGGTTGGAGCGAAATACTGGACCAACACAAAATCAATTGGGTGCTCTTCCCCAAAGATAGCATTCTCATCAAAGAGCTAAGCGAGCGTCCAGACTGGTCTAAGGCTTGCGAAGATCCAGCCTCAACATTAATGACCCGGGTAAACCAAATTTAGCCGTAGAATATTGAGGTTGGAAAGCTCCGAGAAATTATGGCTAGAGACACTACAGCAAGCAAACTTCCACCCGGCCCAACCGGTTATCTCTTTTTCAGCGAACACGAGGCACTGCGCGACCAACTTTCACTCTACCAACGAATATTTGAAAGCTATGGTGACTTCGCCAAACTTGACGGCCTTCCTGGCATAAGCTGGTATTTAGTGGCTAGAGCCAGCGCCATTGAACACATCTTAGTCACCCACCAAAATCGCTATCGCAAACCTGACAACTTCAACAAAACTCTTGCCCTGCTTGTTGGCAGCGGCCTAATTGTCAACGAAGGCGAATCATGGCTTAAGCAAAGACGATTGATGCAACCAGCGTTTCATAGAGAAAGACTAAGTGCGCTAGCCGACTGCATGATTGAATCAACCAGACAGATGCTCGAGCAGTGGCACAAATTAGAAGATGGCTCCGAAGTAGACATCGCCGCTGAGATGTCGAACCTCACTCTTACAATTGCAGGAAAAACCTTATTTGGTCTTGATCTACGTGACAAAGCCGAGTTGTTTGGTGCCTCCTTGCGACAAGCTCTAGGTCACGTCAGCGAGAAAATGAACAACCCATTTACTTATCCGGAATGGCTGCCGACAAAGGAAAATAGAAACTTTAAAAAGGCACGGCACAATCTCATTCAAGTAGTAAACGAAATAATTGAAACGAGGCGCAAGACCGGCGGCGATCGAGGCGACTTGCTCTCAATGCTCATGGCTGCTCAAGATGAGAGTTCGGGCGAAAAAATGAATGACGCCCAACTGCGCGATGAAGTAATTACACTTCTGGTCGCTGGCCACGACACGGTTGCCGCAACCCTGGCCTGGCTCTACTACTTGGTTGGCTGCAACACTAGGGTACAAGAAAAGCTGCAAGCAGAGGTCAAAGCCCATGTAAATGAAGCTCTGACCCTAGAAGATCTACCAAAGCTCAGTTATACCCGCCTAGTAATCGATGAAGCTCTGCGGCTCTATCCACCTGCCTGGGGACAACCGCGCGAAGCCATTGAAGACGACGAAATTGACGGCTATTTCATACCCAAGGGTCGAATAATTGCCGTCTCTCAGTATTTAGCCCAGCGCCATCCAGACTACTGGAAGGAGCCCTTAAAGTTTCACCCCGAGCGCTTCTTAGCCGAAGACGAGTTAGCTAAAGATCGCCCCAAATTTGCCTACTTTCCCTTTGGTGGTGGCAGTCGCATGTGCATCGGCAACAATTTTGCTTTAATGGAAGCACAAATAATCGTAGCGATGATTAGTCAGTCTTTCACTATAGAACTAGCAAGCAATCAGACTATTAAGCCCGATCCAACATTTACATTGCGCCCCGATGGGCCAGTGCTAGTTAAGTTGAAGAAAGCAAAATGAAATCCCTCAGTATCGAAATAATGGAGAAACAATGTCGCGTCGTGTAGTGCTCTATGTAGCGAATAGTCTTGATGGTTATATTGCTCGTGAAGACGGTTCAGTTGACTGGCTCTTCGACCCCTATGCCCACGGGTATGAATTCTTCTACGAAGATGTTGACACTGTCATTATGGGTCGCAAAACCTACGACCAGGCCCTCAGCTTTGAAGAAGCGCCTTACTCGTCAAAGAGTGCCATTGTCTTTTCACGCAGCGCAAAGCCCTCACCCTATGCTGGCCTAGAGTTCACATCAGAGCCACCGCAAGATGTGGTGCGGCGGTTAAAAGAAGAAGATGGTGGCATGATCTGGCTAGTTGGTGGCAGAGAAATAAGCGAACTACTGATTGCCAACGAACTTGTTGATGAACTGATTGTCTCTATTCATCCCAAGATTTTGATCAGCGGCATTCCACTGGTAGCCTCAAAAAACTGTGCTGTCGATCTAAAACTAGTGACCTACGAAGTATTTAAAAGCGGCCTTGTTCAACTACGCTACGAGATCGTCAAGCAAGGCAAAGAGGCGAAGAAGGAAGAAACGCAGGGCGAGAAGGAATTTAAGCAAAAGGCTCTTTTAGCCGAAAAAGAAAAAGAAAAGGCAAAAGCCAACCAAGCAGAAAAGTCAGCCCCAGCAAAGACTAAAAAAGTAGCGAAGGGCAAAGCCAAGTAATTATTGAACTGAAATCTACTCTGGCATCCTCGTGAGAATAGTTCCATCATCAGCGGTAATCTTCACAACTTTGCCAGTAGCATCAAGCTCAAGCTTCGCAGTGCTAGTGCCGTTGACGAAACCTTTCCAGGTTGAGGTTAAAGTGGTGCCGTCATCTGAAATCAGACAATTTCCCACCACACCAAATTGAGGCATAGCCCAGCCGCACTTTTTGCCGCTTTGCCAATAACTGTACTTCAGACCATTAGAGCCCATGAAGCTACCTAGAATATTCGGTATGGTCTTGGACCCAGCCGCTGATGCCGGCGCTGCTGCACCTTTGTCTTGCAAATCTAGCGAAGAAGAAGAAGAAGAAGAAGAAATCTGCTGCTCTGGCTTGCTAGTAGCCACCTTCACTCTACTGCGAGCTTCCAGAGTCTCAATTACACTGGCTGGAACAGGCCTTGGGCTAGCGGGCTGAACCGCCAGAAGTAACTCTCCCCCGCTCCACTTACCAGCCTCTAGCACTGGCGTTTGCAGAACACCGCGCTCAGCTGCAACCTGAGCTTCTACATTGGTTTTCAAATATTTGAAAGCATCGCTCAAAGTTGTTTTTTCACCTTGAGCCTTAAATCCGTCTATCAAAGTCTTTGTAAAAACACCATTGGCATAGTTTTTGGATTCCCAACTTGACTGGGTTTTGCTACTGGAACAAATAACCGCACGGCCAGTGCCTTGAGCTATGGCAGCCGCATCAACATTCGATGTGCGCACCAAACCTTTGCTGTCGCTGGTATCACTGGCGCCACCAGAATGGCAAGCGTCTAAAATAATCAAAGCGCGATTGCAGTGAATCCTTGTTTTGACAATGTTAGACAACGTTTGCAAATCAATACCAGTGCTATAGAGCCTATCAACAGCAGTATCGTGTGCCACTAAATAATTGACACCCCACAAATCTAAATCTGATGCACTACCGTGACTACTGAAATAAATAACGACAAGATCATCTGGCAAAGCCACCCGGGGCAAAAACGAATCACCTAATAAATCAAGCACATTTTCTTTAGTGGCTTGTTCATTGGTCAAAAGCCGCACATGGTCAGGGGCGAAATGACACTTCTCAACAAGAAAAGCACGAAAATCGGCAGCATCTTTAGCTGCATACTTGAGGTTGATAGCCTTGTCGGCAAACTCACTGACACCAACAACTACCGCCCATTTGTCAGCAACTGGCGTTGCGGTCATTGAAGAGTTAGATGAGCTAGACGCGCCTGAAGTAATAGCAGATCCGGCTGCTTTAGGTGCCTGAGCGTCTGCCGCTCCGACCAAAGCAAGGGAAGAAGCGATAACAATCAACCACAACTTAAACCGCTGAAACACTGCCCCGAAAGACCTCTTGAGAAATGTTGGCTAATTATAGATGAAATAGTGCTGCCGGTGGAACAATAGAAGAGGCAAGGGAGGATTTCATGGATATTGGAATTTGGAGCGCCATGGTTGCTCAACTTATCCCAGTCTGCCTGGCAACGGTCAACTGGGTTTTAAGCTTGTTTCTTGCCCCCAAAACAGACAGTTATTTCCTTCGCGACCTGAACCAGCTTTGGTCAGACTCGCTGCCATTCATCAAGACCCAGTGGCCTTTTGTGGCAATCTGTATGGTTGGGTCGAACACTGTCTCTTATACACATCTGACGCTGCCGACGAATAGAGAGGTGTAGATCTCGGTGGTCGCCGTATCATTAA
>CAJXZK010000349.1 GCA_913063055.1 uncultured bacterium | reverse complement strand
GGAAAGAACTTTATAGCAATAACACTGATGTGGTGGGCAGCAATCCTAATTTGATTCACCCAGGCCAACAGCTTCATATGAATGGCTCAGAAGGAGCCTCTCATGCCGGTAGCCATTTAGCAGGCAATCATGCCGCCGGCCATACAGGCAGCCATGCCAGCAATCATGCCGCAAGCAATCATCTAGCCAACGGTCACAACAATCACCTATCCAGCAATCACGCTAGCACCACCCATGGTGCCAATCACAATAGCAATCACGTCACAGATGCTGGACATGGCGACAAAGCCCTCTCAGCCAATCCCGCCAAGCCAGCAATTTCACAAGCCACCAGTGGCATTGATGGAGCTAAAGTTAGCTCAACGCCAGTAGAACTCAAAGCCGTAGCGAAATCACTGCCTGGCATTGAGATATACCAAGACGGCGCAACAAGCGCAACAGATTTAGGAACATAGTTTGGAAACCAACTTAAGTCCAACGTCGCTCCTCATTAATATGAACCTCAAGAGGCTATCTCTGCTCTTTTCTGGCAGCATTCTTTGTGTTCTTTTTTTAGCACTAAGAGCCGAAGCGAATCCACCGGTAACAGCATGGAAACTATCGCAAATTTCTTCCGCCTGGGGGGCGTGCACTGTCTATATTTCCAAAGATGCAGTCAGAATTGATGCACGGGATCGCGACTTCTATCTACTCAGTCTGGCACCAAAGTGGGAGGTGCTGCTAACAAGTGACAAGAAAAAATTACAGTACGCTAGTGGCGCAAACTGGGAAACATCAACAATGCAGCGGTTTGGGTGCAACTTTGGCAATATCAGCGAATACAAAAAGAAACCAGATGTTTTTATGGCACTACCGGCCACTCTATACTTCTCAAACAGTAAGATGCGCATCGACGACCTTTTCAATTTCAATAAATTTGAAAAAAAGCAACAGAAGAGCTACTCAACAGATGTTCGTTACACTGTAGTTCAATGCAAAAATATCCCCCAACAGGCAGTCGCGATTCTAACTAAGTTCTACTATGTCCCCAGAGGCAGCCAACAAGTACCAGTCAGCCTGCTACATATGGAAGACAACGTGCAGGCTTTTCGCTTGAAGACAAGAGCTATTGCCCAAGTAAAAGTTGATGCTTCCCTTTTTTCGGCCAAAACTTATCCAAAGGCAGCAAAAGTGGAAGCAATAATTTTGCCTCCTACAGCCGAGGCTACCGACGACATGCTCAAAGACGCCGGCTTTTATTGAACCAACACCAGAAAAACAGGCGCATAGCAAAAGCAATGCGATCGACCGCGCAAGAATTCGATGCCGCCTAAGTGCTAAGCTGTCGATCTGAAGAATACCTTCGGCGAGCTTACAGCGAAAGATACAGTCCGCGAATTTGGAACCCACATGAACTTCTTACTAATCGATACCGAGATTGCAGCTGCGCTAGCGTCGCTCACTGCAATGGAAATAGTACTCGGCATCGACAACATCATCTTTATTTCGATTCTGGCATCAAGACTGCCCGAGCATCAGAGACGCAAGGCTAGATTGCTGGGTTTAGCACTAGCAATGCTGACACGAATTATGCTGCTATTCTCACTTTCTTGGGTGATGAGCTTGAAGGCTCCACTCTTCCAAGTTTTCAACCACCCATTTTCTGGCCGCGATCTCTTGCTTTTAGGCGGTGGATTATTTCTCGTCGCCAAGGCTACAAGAGAGATTCACGAGCGCATAGAAGGTGAAGGTGACGAACTTTCGACGAAGAACAATTCTACCTTCATAGGCACACTTGTTCAGATAATGATACTAGATATAGTGTTCTCACTAGACTCGGTAATCACCGCAGTAGGCATGGTCGATGAACTCTGGATAATGGTTACAGCTGTCGTTATTTCGGTCATTACCATGATGATATTTTCGACATCAGTCAGCAATTTCATATCCAAACATCCGACAGTGAAAATGCTGGCACTGAGCTTTCTATTACTTATCGGTGTGGTGCTGGTCGGAGACGCGCTTGGTCACCATATCGCCAAGGGTTACATCTACGGAGCTATGGCATTTTCGGTATTCGTTGAATTTCTCAATCTTGCCGCATCTCGCAAAAAGAAAGACGCCAAAGCCCACCAGGCTTCTTGAGAGCCACTACTGCAATTAACTCAGCCAGTAGTTGCTGAGAGCCTGTGTTTGTTGAGAACTAGTGGCTGACCAAGAAGTAGTGATTGACAGAGAACTAACTACTGATTGGGTACAAGTTGCTGACCTTGTTGCGGAGCAATCTGGTTCTGCAAGAAGCTACCCAGGCCGTTTTTGACCATACCACCAAAACCGCCACTGCCTTGCTGTGTTGGCTGTTGCGGTGCAACAGTTTGATTCTGCATCAAGTTAGGTTGAGCAACCTGCTGACCACCAAGGAACATCTGGCCGTTCTGTACTGTAACGTAGAACGCTTGGCCGCTTTGGACATTGGTCATGAGATATTGGGCTGGTGGCAAGTTAACCGTGCCAACGAGGGCCGGTGGCTGCTGACTCAGAGCTGTGCCTTGTTGCTGGCCGTTCTGTCCACCAAGTAAGGTATCTTGGAGAGTCTTGAGGAATTGAGCTTGGCATGGGGCGCTCGTAAAACCAGTTGCTAAAAGCGACAGCGCGGCAGCGAGGGAAATGACGGCATAGCGTTTCATGTTGAACTCCTTCAGCGATAATGACGCTCTCAAGACAGAAGCGTTTCTAGCGAGCCTTAGTTTAGCAAAGCTGGAAGAGCGAAATGTCAAAATGAGCATTACCACGAGTTAATAGATGATTCAGAGCTAAATGACATTCAAGCTATTGGTGCTCTAAAGCCTTAACGGTGGCCGCCCGACAAAAGCGCGCCCCTCATGGAATGACTCGGCCTGGGGGAAAGTTCTGCCAAAAACATTGCGGCCAGAATAATCGATGTACTCGCTGTGATCAGCGTCATAGGCTGCTACAACAGCCAAACCCTCAGAGAAATCGTGAGCCGCAACGTACTTGCACGGAACAACTTCATTGCCGGAGCGATCAATAAAGCCAAAATGACCTTTACCAAAGCTCCTTTGAAAAATCCGAGCCCTTCCTTCAACAAAGGGCCAGCAATAGTCAAATCGCGGAGCAATTATTGTTCGGCCAGAAACATCTCCGTAACCGAATTTTCCATTCTTTTCAATCACAACCAGACCTTCGGAAACATCATAGTTCAAATCAAGCGGACGACCAGGAGGGTTCGTATCTGCTTTAGTTGCGACATATTCACTCGCCCCTCGCTCAAAGCTTCTGAAATTTATGGGCTCAGGAAAATGTCTAGAAAGACTAAATTGAATCTTCCCATCGGCATTCAAATAATCGATGCGATTGTCTTCAGGAACAGCAACAGCCGCTAAGCCCTCATGAAACTGTCTAATTTCTTGGTCATAGACTGGCGCCAGAATCATCTTCCCACTCTTATCAATCAAGCCCCATTTATCATCAACGCACACCGCGGCTCGGTTCTGTGCGAATGATGAAACTTCTGAGTATGGCCCTTCAATTTTTGTCACACCACACCTGTCAACAAACTGCCAATACAAGCTGTCTTTCGGCCGCACGGCAGCCAGACCTTGGGAGAAGTTCTGAACTAATCCGTAGGAACCAAACTTGCGGTCACCGTTTAAATCGATAAAGCTCCAGTCACCATCAAATCCGTGCCGCATATCCGGTAGTTCGCGAGGGAAAAAACTTCTCTTCTTTACGTCAACAGCAGCAAGCCCTTCAGAAAAATCGCTTGCATGATAGAAAGTCCCGTAATTTGCAAGAAATGATCCGTCGGGCCGTAAATAGACACTTCGATCTCTCATGAAACCAGGCATTTCATCGCAAAATGGCATTGAAGCCGTACACAGGCCTTCTGAAAATCGAGAAAAGGTACTGTGGTCGTACCAGTTTTGATTGAAACGGCTCAGATCATTCACAACCTGCCCATTGCGATCGATAAAACCAAAGGGCTCACTAGCCCTCTCGATTGAATCGAAGACAAGAAAAAGAAAACCAGTTAAAGGCGATGGAATTACCAGTAGCCCGCCAATAAACAGGGCAACCATGAGCGCTATTGCCGGTATTCTCGAAACACTAGGCATGATCGACCGTCCGCGGGCACAAAATAGCCATATTATATTGCTCTAGCAAAACTAGCAAACGCCACAGAACATTCAGCTCTCTAATTTTTCCAGCAGCTCCGTATAACCATAAAGAGACTGCTAGAACAAGCACAGTATTCTCCTTGCCAATTACCACGCCACGAAAGGAAAACAATGCACGACTTAGGCGCCCAGAAGCTCGAACTGAAGAAAGTACGAGAGCGCATATTGAAATGCTGTAAGAACAAGCCGGGCCTAGCAGATGTGCCGAAAATCTTGGACGCGGCCGTCGAATTCAACAAGAGCAAATTCGCTCTCATTTGGGAAGGCAATCAACATTTAGGCGACACCCTAGACCTGGGACAAATAAAAGAAGACGCGCCAATTCTTGCTTGTTTTGGCGATCTAAAAATAGATGGAGACTTTCTCAGCCATTATCACGACGACTGGCAACCCATGCTATTTGTAGACGGCACTATCTCTTGCAACAATATCGTCAA
>CAJXZK010000348.1 GCA_913063055.1 uncultured bacterium | reverse complement strand
GTGCAATGGGAATACCGCATAGCCCATACTCTTGGTGTGGCGGAAGCAATAAACAAGGTTGGCACTCTGCAAAATCAACTGCGCGAGCACACCCAGTCGGCCTTACACAAAGCCTCCTTGCTAGCGCTTACTGCCAACGGCAAATCGGCCCTTCCAGCACATAGCCCCGGCCTGGCAGACAATTTGCACGCTATTGAGGAAGAAGCCAATGCCCGCCAAAACAAAAGGCTAAAAGAAATCTGCCGCTTAGGCCTTAGCCTTGCCGAGGTCTTCTACAAAGACGCACAAGAGCAGGAAAGCTCGCAAGCCATCACCATAGCCTCAATTAGCTCCAACGCTTGCAATTTAACCACAGCGTCGTTACTAGTTGCTCTGGGCAATATGGCCACTGAGCACTTGCAATGGCTCGAAGGGGTCAAGGAAGAAAACTTAGAGGAGTGGCAAACAGCACAAGCTACTGCAGCGGGAATAATCGGTGGCCTTATTACCGAGTTGGTGCAAAAGCACGAGCCCTGGCTAGCAATTAGCCTGAATTAGCCTGCAGAAGAGTGAAAAAATCAGTGGGAGGAATTGAAGTTGCAGGATTGTATCCTCCTTTGATTCCTCCGCTAATTTTTTGGCGCCATGGCAACTACGGCATTTAGTATAATAGCGGCAAAAGAGAGCAAGTGGACACCAAAGCCTGGCAACATAGCAGCTATGACATCGAATATAATCGGCACACTTACAAAGTAATTGGCGACAACATTGATAGCACCTACCGAAGAACACGTTTTTATTCGCGATAAAGCAACATGGGTTGGATATCTGCTAATTGGCACGTATTGTTTGGTTCTGGCATCAATGGGGCCGGTTGTTCCTTATCTGCGCGATGAACAAGGGCTCAACTACACTATCAGCTCATTTCACTTCAGTGCCTGGGCACTTGGTGGTATAACAGCCGGTACATTCGGCAACCTGGTGATTAGCAAGCTCGGTTGCTCGAGGGCAATCTGGACATGCACCACCGGCCTGGCTCTGGCGACGCTCATGCTAATCACGGCAAAGCTGCCGTTCTTCACTATTCTATCTGGCTACATTGGTGGCACTTGCGGCAGCATGATGGGCCACTCGCTCACCAGCATCATGTCTAAGCGCTTCGGCATGAAGCGCACAATTGGTATTACCGAAGCTAATATCGGTGGCAGCCTCTTCGCCCTCTGCGCCCCGCTTTTGGTTGGTCAATGTGTTCGCATGGGGCTATCCTGGCGAGCAGCTTTAGTGGTACCACTGATATTCTTCCTCTGTCTATTTCTATCCTCTGGCAAAGTCTTTAACAGCTTCAATGCAGCGACAAAAGGCTTCGCCACAGGAGTACTGCCAGTGAGATACTGGTTTTACTGGTTTGTCATCTGGTTTAGCGTCGCCAGTGAGTGGTCAATTATTTACTGGACATCAGAGTTTCTTGAAAAAGCAAAAGGTCTTGTTAGAGAAGACGCAATTCAAGCAATTAGCATATTTCTAGTGACCATGCTCTTGGGGCGAATTATCGGCTTGAAGCTTGCCCACAGCTTCAGAGTCGCTCCACTGCTTCTCAGTGTGTCGATCGTGGCTCTTAGCGGATTTCTACTCTACTGGCTGGCACCAAACCATGTACTTTCATTGGTCGGACTGGCAATCACAGGTCTCGGCACTGCCAATATTTATCCACTTAGTTATTCGCAGGCCCTCGGTGCTGCCGATGAGAAAGCCGGCCTGGGAGCCGCCAGAATGTCGCTCAGCACGGGAACAGCCGTGCTAACCACGCCGCTCTTACTCGGAGCGATTGGAGACCGCTATGGCATTGAGAAGGCCTTTGCAGTAGTAGCAATTCTCATGACACTAGCAATGATACTGCTGGCCATTGCCGCTAAGCGAAAAGGGAAGTGAGGGAAGATCCAGAGCTGCCAGAAAAGCTGGGCAGTCAGGCAGCAGAAAGGCTCAGATTGGAGAACGAAATGACGTCTACAGTGCCTGAACTTCAAGAGAATATACATTTCGAAAATGGGTCGTTTGGCTGAGCGTAACAGGCTACCTACTGTTTACGGTCTTGGGTATCTATGCGTGGCGCAGCGGCATTCTAAAGTACGCATGCATGCAACAGACGACGCCTTCAATGACGGCTCATTACCTTTGGGCGCCACTATTAGCAGTCGCCTTATGGCTCACAATCCAGATTCACCAATTTTCGCTCTCGCCGTTCTTGCCATCACTCGGGTTTTACCTTTTCCTCATTACCCTCTGTCTAAACTTGGGTAGGTATCGAAAGGATTGAGTAAATTAGGCAACGACAGTGAATTGCTTGATTGAACAAAACGAAAAATCAGGTGATAAATAAGGGCAAACCGAGCCGGACAAAGATTGAGCACTGATGACGTAGCACATTTTTCTTGTGATAAAGATCGATATCACAAGTTATTGAAGCTTTTGGTCTCCGAAGTCAAATAGTCCACATTTCTTACTCTTTCGCAAATTGGACAATCGCAAAACTATTGATCGAACATCTACCAATTGCACAGTAGGGGTCAGTCATGTGCAATTGCTGTGACGGCTCCCATACTCCGAGACGCAAAATTCAGCTATTCTAGCCATATGAGGCAACTGTTTAATCTGCTACTTTCGATTTGCCTGGTCACGACTCTGACCATTGCTCCCTCGCGCGCAGAAAAATTAATTGGAGCGCCAGTGGGCCTTATTCCCTCTAAGTTTGCCCGGTGTCCCAAGAATAAACAAGCGGCCAAGTATTTCAGAGAAGCACAAAAGCTAGGGCGGGAATGCGACATCGACGGCTCCATTGCCTGCTACAGCCAGGCGCTCGTTCTAGACCCGCTAAATTCATCCATTTATGAGGCCAGAGGAACGAGTCTGTTCGTTAAGCGCCGATATCAGCAGGCCATAAACGATTTTGACAAAAGCATTTCCATAGACAAAAGCAACTATTTAAGCTATTCGGGTCGAGGTTATGCCAAGGATTTTCTAAATGACAGGCGAGGAGCGCTCCAAGACCTTGATACTGCTATAAGATTGTGTCCTCAAGATAGTAACCTGTATACAAGCCGCAGTGATGTTCGACTTAAACTAGGTGACAGCGCAGGCGCTCTCAAAGATGCCAACAAAGCTATTAGTCTAAATCCCAACAACGCCTGGTTCTATTATAGCCGCTCCAGGCTTCTTGCTCAAACCGGTGACAGCACTAGCGCTCTTCGCGATTTAAGGAAGGCTAGCAGTCTTAACTCCCGCTTTAAGAGCAATCGGGTTCCACGGTACATATATGGGAATTGAATGGAACCGCTCTACAACAATGTCTTGAGCACATGCGAATTCACACAGGTTTTGGCTAAAAAACGAGGCGAAAAACAAGGACGGACCGACCGACTGATAAGAGCTTTTATGTTTTACTCGCTCTGGCCACAATCGCTGGACACAGCATACCCGGAAAAATAGCTCGAATCATTTCCGGATCCTTCTGGACTTGCTCTTTGCTAACAAAATCTGTGATTTGGAAGACTTCCTTGTCGCAGGCAGCAACCCTGACAGCTCCCTCCTCGACCAATTTGTTCCCGTCGAAAACGCGCACCCAAGCGTAAAACTTCGGGAATGCAATGCCAGTTTGAGTTGGACCCTTTCTAAGCAACTCATAGTCGACCTTGACCGGCTTTTTTAGGGCAGTAGTAAAGTAAGAGTTAAGGTCCCGAACGAGAAACGGTTTGAATGTCGATTGCTCAGGTACATTTGCTTCGATATGGCCGCAGCCCGTTAGATGCATTGACAATAATAGGCCGACCGCAGCAAGTATCGAATTTTTGAATAAGCGCATCGTTTTTCTCCATGGAAGAGCATTAAAACATCGGGCATAAACAAACTATGTATTTTGCTTACTAAGCTTACGAAGGTATCACTGACCTGCTTGAATCAATGCAAGCGATCTGCATGCCTAAGAATGAAAGGCGACCTTAAGCCTGAATTCTTACTCTTATCGTGGGTTGCAGAGCTGTCATAAAGTAACGCAGTGTCTGCTTCGAAAAACCCCAAACCAAAAATTACAGTGCGCTTGAAACCAAGACTGGTGGCATAGGTCTTTATTTCCTCCACCTCATTTCTGTTCGACAAAGAATCCCATGCCATAGTTCTTGCCAACCAAATTACTATCAGATCTTTTCTGGTGTATGTTGCCAAAAATTCCTTTATGGATTCGGGCGAAGCATCAATTGGCAACCCAAGACGACTGGCACGCCAACTACTAATCACATCAATCTTATTCACAAAATGGAATCTTAGTACCACATCTGCTTTTTGAAACAACGAAGTTTTTAGCCTGCACGTAGGGGACACTAGGTGAGTTGTCTGATAGTAAAAATTCGAACGCAATGCCGCACAGCCGAGCTGTGTCGACAGCAGGCAGATGAGAATCACAAGCACTACGGTAACTAAACGCAAGAATATTCCTTCTTTGACTAAAGCCCGCGCCTGGTTTTAATCAATAGAGACAATTGACTCATTCAACTAACTCAATCCTAGCAGCTTGAACATTTGGATAGAATTAAGGGTGCCATTTTCGAAGAGTCAATGCGTGATAAACAAAAGGGACATTTCGTTTACTACAACTTCCCCAC
>CAJXZK010000347.1 GCA_913063055.1 uncultured bacterium | reverse complement strand
TACACCTCTCTATTCGTCGGCAGCGTCAGATGTGTATAAGAGACAGGCATATGGATGATGCAGGGCTGAAAGTTTTTTATTGACGAAGCGCCAACCAAGGGTGGTGTCTATTAACTTCATATCGCCGCGGGGAAAAGCCGCTTCAGGTTTAGCCATGACAAAGGGGGCTCGGCTCATTGACTCGACACCGCCAGCAATGAAGATGTCACCCATGTTGTTTTTAATGGCATTGACGGCGTCATTTACTGCCATTAGACCCGAGCCGCAGAGGCGATTAACTGTGCCACCGGCCACTGAGATAGGAAGACCGGCCAAGAGTGCTGACATTCGAGCCACGTTGCGATTGTCTTCACCGGATTGATTAGCGCAGCCTAGCAGCACATCTTCAATTTCGTCAGCAACTACCTGGGGATTGCGCATCAATAGCTCAATAATTACTTGAGCAGCAAGATCGTCAGGTCGTACATCTTTCAGGGCACCGCCATATTTGCCAATTGGGGTGCGCACTGCATCGACTATTACAACTTCTCTCATTTGCTTCCTTTTCTTAGAATCAAGTTTATTTGGTCAACCAGATCTCATCGTCTTGGGCTAAAAGAGCTAGAGCCGCTTCTGGTGTGGCATTGTTTGATGCTGCTGCTCTTCTTACTTCTGGATTCTTATCTTTTGCCAGTACGGCAAGAGTATCGGGCAGTGTGGCCGGATTGCTTGCCGCTCTGGCCCGTACTAGATCTTCTGGGTCTTGGGCCAAAGTCTTTAATAGATCAGCGCCAGCATTGCGGTTGGCAGCGCAGGCTGCGCGCACATATTGGCTCTTATCGGCAGCGAGCATTTTTAGTGCTTCGGCGCCGAGCTTCGGCTGTGCCGCTACTTGCGAACGCAGGCTCTGGTCGCTGTCTTTAGCTAAGGCTGCCAACACTGCTGGAGCTGTTTGCGCTCTTGTAGCCAGAACAAATTTTACTTCTTCTGCGGCAGTTAGTTTTGTCAGTGCCCCTTCTGGTAAGTCGCCTCTCTGTAAAAGAGCGCGGCGAATGGCATTGCAATCGTAATCAGCCAGGGCCATAAGGGTTTCGCCTGCCACATTAGGATTGGTCGCCAGTGCGGTTTGCACTGTTATGGCGTCATCTTGTAGCAGTGAGGTGAGTAATTTTGATGGCACTTTGCTGTTTACAGCCAGGGCTTCTCGCACAAGAGCGTCATTGTCTTTAGCTAAGGCGACGAATATTTCGTCACTAATTTTTGCCTTAGTATTGTGCGCTAAAGATGCCCTTACTCTGGCATCTTTGTCTTGAGCCAGGGTCTTTATTAGAGAGCTAGATAGGGCACCATTTCCAGCAAGATTCATGCGAACAAGAGCGCTTTGATCGCTGGCCAGTTTCTCATAGTCAGCTGGACCTAGTTTTGATTCGCCTAAAGCGGCTAAAATTTGCGCTACGGCTATGGTGTTGTCACCAACCATGGCTTTGATTGTCTCGGGCTTGGTATTGCCGTTGAGAGCTACAGCGCAACGCACTGCGGTGCTGTTGTCTTTGCTCATGGCCGTGAGAACATCGACATCGGTGTTAGGATTGGCAGCACAGAGTGAGCGCACTGACTCATTTGTGTCTTTAGCCAGTTTGGCTAAAGTTGCCGCACTGCTGGCATAGTTTGATGCTACTGCTTGACGCACATCTTGATGGCTATCAGTGGCAAGTTTGGCTAGGGTTTCTTTGCTTGTGCTCTGATTTAGAGCCACGGCTTCGCGCACTATTGTATTGCTATCTTTGGCCAGTAAATCAAGCAAAGACGCAGGACAGGCTGAGTTGCCTGCCACCATTGAGCGCACGCCGAGATCACCGTCATTGGCCAATGTAGTGAAGGTTGCCGGAGGAACAGGCAAGCGCGCTAAGAAAGTGCGCACGAGGCGGTCACCGATGCGACTGAGACGATTAGTTACTTGCGGCCCAGAGTGAGGGTTTCGCGCTAAAGATAAAAGTAGAAATTCGGTATAGACCGGACCCTGTGAGAGTTTTTCTAAAATTGCTTGGGGAGTGTTGGGGTTGGCCGCTAGGGTCTCGCGCACTCGCGGAGTAGCTGCTGCAAGAAGTTTATCTAGGGTGGCGAGGTTGGGCAAACTGCTGGCTTTTAAGAGTGACTCTACAACGGTTTGGTCGCTGTCGACTGCCAATTTTTCTTTGATTTCTTCGCTGAGCTTAGGATTACTTGCCAGGGCTCGCCGCACAAAACTGCTTGGGTCTGAGGCGAGCTTGGCCAAAGATTGCGCCGGTGTATTGCTGTTGCCAGCGGCCGCCACTTTGATTGCCTGGATGGGATAGCTGTCAACGGTGACCGAGCCAGCAATACCACTATTATTAGCCGAGGCATTAGTTGTGCGGCTTGGCATGACTATATTGGCGTCGCTATTTTGAGCAATTGCTTGGCCGTCAGAGGCTATTGCCATATTGCTGTCGCTATAGCCGACTAGTTGTAGACTTTGGGCCGTAAGGACAAGTCCCAATCCGGCAATCCAAAGCTTTTGGTACTTTTGGCACTTATTCAGCATCCCTAATCCCTTATAAGAGTAGTCGCCACTAGCCAGCGTTATGAACCTCACGAATAATCGTCAAGAGCACGTTCCTGTCTAATTCTTGGGTGGCGTACTCAATGTACTTTACTTGCCAGTCTTCTAAGTCTTGCAGCACTACCGATAGTGAGGTACCGGCCGAGCGCGCCGCTGCCATATCGACACCAACATCGGCCTGACGAGAGAGAATGAAGACTCTAGCTCGTCCTGAATAGCCCAAAGTATCGCGCAATGACAGGCGCAGGAAGGCTTCTGACCTTTCTATGCCAATAGTTTCGGTAATACGTTTGACCAGTGTTTGGAATTTTGTCAGTGGGCCGAATAGATCAACTGTCGGGACGGTAACAAGCTCGTACGAAAGTAAGCGGTCAATCGCAGCAGCAGCATCTGATGTTGTTACGTCACCCAAGTTGCGGATCACTAAGGCAATGGAATGCAGGCCATCGAGGGCGTTCCATAGCCGGCTCATCATGGCTCGTTCTGTGGCCGAGAGGACAAATTTCTCTTTGGGATCAGTGAGCTTCTCGTCTGCCAAATAATTTTTAGGGTCGGGAAGTTTTTCTAGAATTGAGTCAGCCGCTTTCGGTAGCTTCTTCCAGGTAACTTCGGTATTGTCAGCTGCTAGAGCGGCATCTAACAATAATTTGTCTAGAGCTTTTGATACTTTACAGATGTCTTTGGCCAGATCGGCTGGAGGCGTGCGTTGGACAAAGACGAAAATGCCTTGCTTCCAAGCTGAGGCAAATTCAGTTACAGCCTTATTTCCCATGATTTTGCCGAGTTTGGCGTGGGTGATTTTACCCATTTCAAATAGTGCTCTGAATTGCATGTCGCGGTATTCAACTGAGAGCACGCCAGTCTCGCGGTTAGTGGCGAGGTTCTGCAAAAGGTTTGATGGATCGGTTGAACCAAGGTGGCCCACCAGCGATTGCACTTTGTCGTCTTCGCCAGCAACAGCACCAAGGTTGACCTTGTCGTTTTCGTCGGTTTGACCATAGAAGGCCTGGTCTTGCAGGGCAATCTCAAGCTGACGGCTGGTGAATATCTGTTTTTTCACTGCCAGGCTGCCCAGGGCCATTTTTTGTTTGGCAGGCATTGAATTAAGTTCCATAAGCATGTCATCGAGCTGTGCTTTAGAAACCAGGCCTGAAGCCAAAAGATATTCTTTTATGGTGAAGGCTGTTTTGGTTTTGAAGCAGTTCACCAAAAACGGAATTTTAGGGAAGATCGGATAGATAGAGCGCTCGACTTCTAGTTCTTTGATGCGGTCTAAAAATTCTGATTCGGTCAGGCGGCCCTGGGAAACAACTTTATTGATCAGGGTAACCACAGGAGAGTAGTTATCAATGGCCGCCAGCAGCAAATTGCGGCGGTGATGGCTATTCATGTTTATTTTTTGTTCGAGGCCGTGGCTTGTCAGCACGGGTACCGTCGACATCAGTACTTGATGGGACAGGTCGGTGCTTTCTTCGACAAATGAAGTTGCTCCACCCAAGGCTGTTTGGATGAACTTTGTCAGGGTTGGTGAATAGTCAAATAGCTCTGAGTGGTTGTCGAAAACGTGAAAAGACATTAGGCCGGTTAATGACTGACGCACTATGGCAATGGCTTTATCAGTCTTGAGAAAGATTAGAGCGCCTGATAATTCAAGAAGATTTTCAGCTAAGCGGCCAGCTTCTACCAAGGTCTCGGCCGGGAAGAGATAACCGCACAGGGTTGAATCAATGAGAATGGCATCGTACAAGCGTTTAGACTTGCTCAATGCGGCTATTTCGCTAAGGAGTTCCGGCCCATATTTGAGAACAATAATGTTCTGCTGTGAGCCAGAGCGGTCCTTGGTTAGCTTGGTTTCGGTTGGTTCAACCGCCATTTTCAGCTCTTGAAAATCGGTGTAGTAAAGGCAGGCTGGGGTTTAGCCCCTAATATTAGTCCTTAATACCTTAACAGATTTCGGCCCCTACGTCTCATCGCTTGTCATAGGTTATACTTCTGTCGATTGTCAGAAGGCTAAATCATCTGTCTCTTATACACATCTGACGCTGCCGACGAATAGAGAGGTGTAGATCTCGG
>CAJXZK010000346.1 GCA_913063055.1 uncultured bacterium | reverse complement strand
ACTTAAACGATTGGGAAAGTTGGATTAAGCAGCAAAAAATTGTTCCAAACAAAGCTGATGCTGCTAGCTATCTTGCCTTTAAGGCTTTGTTGTATCATCGCCTTGACCCCCGCTTGGTTCATCATTTTGCCATAGGCAAGCTCAGTAGTGCTGTTCCCCATGAAATTTACTGGGCTGGTCCTAAGTATTTTTCTGCTCCTTTGCGCCATCCGCAGTTACTTAGTGCTGCTCAAGCTTCTTACCTCGCACCTAACGACTCAGTCTTTGGCATCGTTGATAAAAATGGTGCTGCCATTGCTTTGCCTTTGCGCATTGTCTTCTGGCACAACGTTGTCGAAACAGAGCTAGGGGGCCAGGTTATCACTTCCGCCTATGACGAAGGGAAGAATGGGATGATGGCCTATGAAGGCGTTGGTAGTGGGGCGAATCGCCGCTTCTTCAACAGCGCTTTTCTCTATGGCGGAGAGCATCTAATTGCAGATGAGCAGACCCATTCGCTCTGGTCTGCCCGCAGCGGAAAACCGATTGTTTATGATCAAGCTCTCCAAGGTGCTCAGCTGAAAGCATTGCCAGTGGTATCAACTACTTGGGGCGCCTGGGTGAAAGAGCATCCGGCAACTAAAGTTTTATCTGTTGAAACTGGCTTTGACCGAGATTATCGGTCGAGGTAGATTGGCGGCTTATACTTTTTAAGCTACACAAGATTGGCTCATATAAGGACTGTATGAAACATTTGTTGGTAAAAATGACAACTTGCAATGTCGTCGCGGCCTTGCTTACGATCAACTTGAGCTCCCATGCGCAAGAACAAAACTGCGTACCGCAGCCGTTTATGGACCTCTATCATGACTTCACTGGAGTGCATGATGGCAGCTCGCAAACCATTGCCCAGCATTTGGCTGATGCTCTCGAAAAGAAAGAACAGATGGGTGCCGCTGGCCCGCTAATTCTTGTTATAGAATCGGGAATTTATGTTTACGACCATAAGACTAGAAAACTGATTGCTAGCACTAGCCTGCGTTCTGACGACCCCAAAAGCGGCTTCTATGAACTGACGGCGATATCGCATGTGGGCCCAGCAATTGCTTACCTGGCTAATTTGAAGGAGCTTGGTGACCCATACTGGCGCAAGGGTTTAGAGAAGCTTCTCTGTGATATCGAAGCTGTTGCCCAGGTCAATGCGGTAGCAACTGAGCATGAGCACTGGATTGATCAGTCGAGTTCAGCGGCGCTTAAATTGCACAAGACCGCAGTGGTCAACATGGTCGACTATGCTTGCTCTTCAGCCTCTAACTACATCCACTCGGTGCTGGCATCTGATGGCAAGGCGTTTACAGCCGATGCAGTCAGCCGTGACTTCTTCAATGCCAAATCGAAGAACTACCCCATTCCCTTTAAGAATGTCATGGTCGGTACTTTCGCCATGGTTGCTCTCAGCGATGCTTGCACCGCCTATAGTGCGCTGTCTAATAAGGGCATCGATTGGTCTTCGGCAAAAGTTCTCATTCAGTTTCATGCTGGTAGTAACTATGGTGGCGGTCTAACAAAAGAAAGCAACCATCTCTATCCGTTGCTTCGTCTCATGTCTAAAGGCCAGTTGTCGGCCGACCGCATTTTCTTTACTCCTTATGCTCAAATTCGCCCGGCGTTGGGCCAGTCAGAGCTACCTGTTGAAGACTATGACTATTACACCAGAGCGGTCTGGTATCACCAGTATGCCCGCCCCCGGGTGGCTGTCAGTGGTAGCTTCAGTGCTGTGCCTGACATTGTGGTGCCCGGCCGGCCGCCGTTGCCTGGGGATGGTGGCTACTCTAAAGCTTCTGCCATAGACGATTTTATGATGCGTATGAAATATTCTCTGGGAAACAATACCGAATTGCTTTCAAATACAATTGGCTTCTGGATGTCGCATGAGCTTAGTAGCAAAGGCTGGGATGCCAGTGCTGTTGCCATTCCCGGTGTCACAGCGGGATTTCCTCGTGGCCTTAGTGGCTATCCTCTTTCTGCTCATACTCCCTCAACTCCTTAGCTGTCAAAGCAATTTCATGGGGGAACTCCCTCCCCGCAGCCAAAATGCACTATTGCAAAGGTTTTCGGGGAGTATGATAATGCGTTAACGAAATTTGCCGATTCTTGCTCATCTGCCACCAGCGCAGATCTCAATGAGCAGCTTTGCGCTGTCTTATTCAATTTGATTCGCATCTTTTGCTGCGGCAGTATTTTGCTGCCGTTCTTTCTTTTCTTTGCCGAGGTATTTGCCATGAACACCATAGAACAACCTGTGCCGGATCTTGCTAGTGAATCAGCTAAAGAACAGGTTAAAGACCAAGCTTCTGGCCCTGAAGTTGAGGAGAGCTCTCTGCTTGACGATCCAAGTTTGATGGACCCAGACTTTGCTGCCTCGCGAATAAATGGCTTTGATGGTGGCACGCGTCCCATTTTTAAAGAACCATCGCTCTATCTGTCAATCGCCATCGTGTTAGTGGCTACGTCTGTTTGTTTTAGCAAGACACCAATAGTGTTTTGCTTATCACTGGTGGTGATGTCCGCACTGGCCATTGTCTTCCACATCGTGGCAGAGCGATTTCTCTTTAGAGCAAATAGAGAGCATCAGATATTCGCAGCCCCGCTTGAAGGTGTTTTTGTCATAACCTTGGGTGCAATATTGCCAGGGTTCAGTCTTCTTGCTTACGGTACTTTCGCTCTTTCCACAGTGAAGCAACCGAATTTTGGGGAGGAGCTAGCAAAGATGGCACTGCTGCTAGTTGTGCCCTTCTTCAACTTTGTCGTTTGGTCGGCAGTGCGCAAGAGATACTTGGTCAGACCGCGTTTAATCGGGCTGATGAATGGTTTCGCTTTGGGTCTTTCGGCTGCTTGGTCAGCCATCTGGGTCACCTCAGTCTTTTTCCTGCACACCAATCCAGCTTGCAAATTTGGTTGGATGTTGTTGCTTTGCACAGCGCCATTTTTGCTGTTCGCCTCATTTTGTCTTGGTCTTGATCTTTGGCACAAAACTGAAGCGAACATCCGTCGAGTAACAACGACCTTTTCGGTGCTTGGTGTACTTTTGTCGTTTCTCTTTGTCTTCACGCCCATGGCCCGTGCTCTTTTTGTTCAGGCTAGAGTAAATGACGTTCGTGTAGCGCCTCTTGAAGAACAGGGAAAGGCCATTTCTGCCCTACGCGCCGTAGCCACTGATGAAGATTTGCGCCCTTCAAAATATCCGCTGGGTGGCTTCGCCTTGGCCGAACTTCTCATTCCTAGTCGCGGACTAGACTCGGGTACGGAGAGCGATAAAGAGTTATATTTTAAGGTCAGTGGCAAGTCATATTTCGACTCTGAACCTAAAGCAAAGAAGGCTCAGGAATTAGGACAAGAACCAATAAATGCACTTGTTGGTGCCAAAATTGCGGGGCTTTCTTTAGCCAAGTCGCAAATTTTGGGGAATCTTGATGCTGCCATGCTGTCGAGCTCGTTTGATTGGACACTGACATTCCACAACTCTTCTGCTTCGCCGCAAGAAGCCCGCTGTGAAATAGCAATACCGAAGCAAGCGGTGGTGTCGCGGGTGACCTTGTGGGTTGATGGTGAGCAGCGTGAAGGCGTCTTTGCTTCGACCGCCAAAGTTCAGCAAGCCTATCAAGCCGTAGCTGAGAATCAGAGAGACGAACTATTGGTGACAATGTCGGCACCAGATCGCCTTCTCGTGCAGTGTTTCCCCGTGCCTGCCAGCGGAGGCGAGTCGAAGATTAGAATTGGTTTTAAGTTGCCTCTTGAAACCACTGATGGCAAAGTCTGTTCAATGAAATTGCCGCAGATGGTAGCCAGTAATTTCATTCAAACCAAGCGCCACAGGGTCAATATCACTTCTGTAGTGCCGCCACAATCAAGCGTTTCTGGTCTTGTGCTCAAGAAGAAAACTGCGGGCTATAGCCTCGAGGGCATAATCAAAAATCCTGACCTCATTGCTGGTGCCGCTACCTTGATTGTGCGGAGAAGCACGCCGTTCACTGAAACTGCCACCCTTGATTGGTACTCGCGCAAGCCCAGATTTATTGTGGAACGTTTAAAGGAGATAGTCACCCCTGCTCCTAAGCGTCTCTTTGTGCTTATCGACTCATCAGCTTCACTGAAAGATTATGCCGCGCAGATAAAAGAGGCTGTGGCAAATATTCCTGAGCGACTTAAGCCGATTGTTTCATTCGCTGGCAAGCCCGCTCAGATTATCATCAATGCTGATGCTTTCGAGGGCGGCCAAGACAATTGGACAGCCTTGAGAGAAGCTATTGAGACTGCGGCAGAACAGCCTAGCAGTGCTGTGCTCTGGATTCATGGACCGCAACCGATTGAGCCAAAGCTGGCGGAGTCAGCGGTGCTAGATTTAGTTCATCGGGTTTGTCTGTACGATTTGCAAATTGAATCTGGCTCCAATTCGCTGCTATCGGCTTTGCGGATGGAGGATGCCTCTGGTCTGATTACCTACGAAACAGTTGGCACCGAGGCGTCGGTAAGAAGCTTGAAAGCGCTGCTACCAATTTGGGAGAAGGGAACAAGGAACACCAACAGACTAGCTATTGAGAGAACAATTGCATTAGAAAAGCCCCAGTGTCCTGTGGTCGCTGATCGCCAAGTGTCAGCTCTGTCTCTTATACACATCTCCGAGCCCACGAGACCGTACTAGATCTCGTATGCCGTCTTCTGCTTGAAAAAA
>CAJXZK010000345.1 GCA_913063055.1 uncultured bacterium | reverse complement strand
GGGCTCGGAGATGTGTATAAGAGACAGGTGCAAGATTCTGAAGCGGTGCCGAAGGCGGAACTGTGGCAGCATCACCAGAAGCGCTAGAACCCGCCAAAGCAGCAGCGCCTGCACTGCCGGCACTTCCAGCACTTCCAGCACTTATAGATACATTAGTGGGCTCAATCATAAATTCAGAAGTCTGGCTCTTGCTAGCAGAGCTAGACTTTTCAAAAACGGGCTCAGACGTATAGAAATCATCACCGGCCAGGTGGGCGGGATAAGATGTGACAGGGGCATCCTCTGCCGCTATATCACTAGCAGGAGAGCCAAATTCAGTCGATTCATAAAACGAAGCAGGCCTCTGCTCAGC
Organism: uncultured bacterium; assembly: GCA_913063055.1. Lineage (GTDB taxonomy): Bacteria > Cyanobacteriota > Vampirovibrionia > Obscuribacterales > Obscuribacteraceae. The sequence goes on along the minus strand of CAJXZK010000345.1, from coordinate 4,381 downwards.
AGCCGAACTTGAGCTGGCAGAAGAGTTAGAACTAAGGGCTGGCCCAGTAGAAGAGAAAGTCGATGGCCGGGAGTTAGGATCAAATATATTTGGACCATCAGATGGCAGTGAAAGGGTGAGCACGTCGTAAAGCAGCTCCACATCACCGAAACCGGTGCTCCACATTACTCTAGACTTACTACCATCTCCTTCATACAGAGTCCAAATCGGCTCGCCGCTGCCTCCCAACTCTACTCTTACAGTCAAACTGAAGGGCATCTTCAAGTTTTCAGAACGCCAAGGCTGCTCTACAGTGCAGGAACGCGACTTAGAAGCAGCATCTAAAAGATTGCGCACATCAGCCAATCGAGGAGTGCGTGATAAGGGATCAAGGCGAACATATTTCTTCGGACGGTACATGGAGCACCTTTATCTATTTATGGTGAATCAAGATTATCAATGAATTGAAGGCTAGGATCAAGATCGCTCCTTAATTGCCAGCGTAATAGGCAGCCGGCCCCTTATCAGACGGTCGGTAGAGCGTAATGACATCAGACCAATCACCAACCGGTCGACCGAGGTCGTCAAGAGCCCGGACTTTTATTTCATAGTACCCTGTAGCCTGATAATAGCTCGCTGGTAGCTCAATCAAGCCCTGGGCGTGGTCACTCTCAAAAATCTGAGCTACTACGGAATCACCAGCGCGTTGGTCAAAGGCAAGAAAATTATCAAACGATTCATTCAGACGAGAGATGGCAAGCTGCATCCTTTTAGCCGTAGGGATCTTAGAAGCATTGAAGTTGAGGCGAATAGCCTCACGGCCCACAAGGTAGTCGCCAGAAGGACGCGACTTGAGAGACTCCAAACTCAAGGCCGGCACCATGGAGAGATCATTGATTAAGCGCAAATTCTTCAAAGCTAAGCGGCTGGCCCCACTGAATACGAGTTTAATTCGTCGAATTTTCTCAAAGCCGTACCAACGCCAATAGTGTGAAAGATGAACATTTATATGGGCCCATCGCAATTTCAACCGACCATCGGGAGTGCGGTCTTCTTTATCAGGAGCAGCTTTTCCTGGCGGTATGGAAATTAGCTGCACGACTTGGGAATCTCCAACGAATGGCGAGCCAGGCATGAGATCGTCAAACTGAACGGCCACGGCATAGACGTTAAAACCAGGTTGCAAAGCCACATCGAAACTAAGGTAATCAGACTGAAGCGGATCAACCTCCAGACCCTCAACTAATACACCTCCGCGCTTGTCGATTTCGTCAAGGGTGAGAGCAGTCTCCTTGCCGTACTGCGAGAGCTTCGAATGGGCCATCTGACCTGAAAGGGGAGCTACCGCTCCAAGCCTAAGGCGCTCGACGAGATCAAAATCTATTGAAGAAGATTGATCACTGCTAGTTTGTAGCGGCCGATACCTAATCAGATTAAAACGCTTGTCTTTAACTGACCAGACATAAGGACCACAAGCTTGGTTGCTAAATAAAACTTGCTTGAAACGCGTACTGTTAATTGGTTCCTCAGGGCCAGCGACACTGCTGTGAAAAGTCAAAACCTTATCAGCTATAGACGGTTGCATAAACGGCGGTTCGAGCAACTCTCTATAACACAAGCCGAACAATAAGATGTGGGCAGCAGCCAGATTCTTCGGAATACCCAAGACAATTACCGGTTTCTCCTGCGACGACACCAGCTTTGCCGACTGCACCGCCAGCTCTCTGACCTGACTGCCTCCCTCAACCCAGCTAGCAGTGACAGCAAAGCTAATGGCAGCAAATAGAAGAGCCATTGCAGCAAAGATAGAGGCCAAGGTAACGTCAAGGACGGCCTCAAGCCCTTGCGGTAATACCAGAGAAGCAGACTGAGCTTGCTTTCTATCAGCTAACTTTGGCGCAAATACTAACAACGGTAGAAATAGAGCCATGGGCAGAGTAAAAAAGTAATAGATTCTCTGATTATGAAGGTCCTGATCTAGGCCCCATAATTTATAGAGGGGTAACAAAGCCTGAAACGTCATGATGGCTACGAACAAGAGTCCACGCCAGTTAATCCGTTGAGTAACCAGACGAACAATAAATAGGCCAAAAATCACAGCATAAAAACATTCGATAATCAGAAGGAAAGCGTCTGGTTTAGGAAAAATGCAGTAAGGCAGCGGAAAAACTAAACGACAGAAAGTAACTGGATCTACCCAGCGATAAAACAACAGCGGAGTAAGGGCTTTGCCCATATCGCCAGAGTAGCCACCGATAGGGTCACCCAAGGCTAGCGTTCGCACAATAAAGTAGGGCACCAGCAAAAGGAAATAGGGCAAGGTAAATAGTAACCAAGGCTTCCAAGGCTTTCGAGTTAAAGGCTCAGCTAATCCGCGTTGACAAACTAGCGGCAGTGAAGCAATGACTATAGGCAATCCTACTGCCGACTCCTTACTCAAAAGCGACAGCACATACAAACCCAGAGATAAGCTGTAAAACTTAAGAGAATCATTCTTGTCTAGCGCCTGCCAACTTCTGATAGCCAGATAGAAAGACGGTAAGTAGAAGACTGCAGCAAGTAAATCAGCGCGACCAGAAATCCAACAGATATCCTCGCAATGCAGTGGTGATGAGGCAAACAAAGCAGCAGCCGACAATGCGCAATAGAACGAACGACTAGAGCCAAAGTCTTTCGTTAATGCTCGCACCGACATAAAGAAGAAAACAGCACCTAACCAAGCCAGTATCAAATTGGTAAGGTAATAACCCCACGGGTTTAAAGCAAAAATTAGATAGTCGCTTAAGTATGTAAAACCAAGCAACGGTCTATAAAAATCGAGTGAAGGCACTGACAAATAACTCTTGGCAAAATTATCGAAAAGCAGATGGGCTTCGCCATTCATGACCCGATAAGCAAACTGCACTTGCCAGGTATCATCCGCTAAAAAATAACCGCTTAAAGAATAGCCATAAGAAATGGTAATTAACAGTGCTAAGAAGGCAGCAGCAAAGCCAAAAGACTTATCGAATGAGTTTTTCAATTTTGTTTGATTTTCTTATGCTACTGTTGAGACCGTAAAATAAATGCATAGCTTTTACTATTACTTTAGATGGTCCTCTTTATTAACACAAATGGTGATTATGTCAGCGAGCAAAGTCAAGGGCATTTTAGTTAGCGAAAACGGCGGCCCCGACGTTCTCAAGTATCGAGATCTTGAAATTAAGGCGCCGGGACCAGGTCAGGCTCTCGTCAAAATTGCCGCCTGCGGCGTAAATTTTATCGATATCTATCAACGTATCGGCCGCTACGCCGTGCCATTGCCATATACCCCTGGCATGGAAGGAGCCGGTGTAGTTGATGCAATTGGTGACAATGTCGACTGTGTCAAAGTAGGCGATAGAGTGGCTTACAGTAGTACTCTTGGCGCCTACGCCGAAGCATCCTTAGTAACAGCCAGCGAACTTATACCGCTGCCAGACGAACTATCCTTTGAACAAGGGGCGGCTTTTCCCCTGCAGGGCATGACCGCCCATTACTTGATCAACGATTTTCGCAAGGTTAAAGGCTCAGATACAGTCTTGGTTCACGCAGCAGCTGGCGGCATGGGTCAACTGTTAGTGCAATGGCTTAAACACCTAAAAGCCACAGTGATCGGCACCGTTTCTACCAGTGCCAAAGCTGACATTGCTAAGGCTTGCGGTGCCGACTATGTTATTGACTACAGCAGCAGTGACTTTGTTGAAGAAGTTGCCAAAATAACTTCTGGCAAAGGTTGCGAAATGGTTATAGACGGTGTCGGCAAATCAACTTTTGCTGGCTCACTTGAAGCAGTGGCCAGCCACGGCCATGTGGTGCTTTTTGGTTCTGCCAGCGGACCAGCTGAACCGATTGCGCCCAACTCTCTGCAGAAGCGCTCCATCACCATATCTGGTGGCAGTCTCTTCAATCATTTGAACGACAGAGATGAGCTATTGATGAGAGCAAGCGATGTTCTCCATGCTATTAAAGCCGGTTGGCTCAAACTAAATATTGAAGAAGTCATCAGTCTATCTGAAGCCAGCAAAGCCCATGAGCTGTTAGAAAGCAGAAAATCTACAGGCAAAATCGTTCTTTCAACAACTAAATAATCAGGTAATACAAATGCTAGCGAAAAAAACATTGGCCGTAGTTGGCGTAGGCAAACTAGGCGAAGCTCTAATTTCCGGACTACTTAAAAACAGCTCTCTGGCAGCAGAAGACATCACCGGCTCGGTGGGCAAAACCACATCAGTAGAGCGAGTAGGGAAAAAGCTCGGCATCAAAGTTTCACAGAACAACATCGAGACAGTTAAGGGCAAAGACATCCTGTCTCTTATACACATCTGACGCTGCCGACGAATAGAGAGGTGTAGATCTCGGTGGTGGCCGTATCATTAAAAAA
>CAJXZK010000344.1 GCA_913063055.1 uncultured bacterium | reverse complement strand
CTTTTTCGGTTGGGCGGTGACATTGGAATTGGACGTTTGATTACTCATAGTTTGTATCTCCGACAAGCGGTGATGCCAGGCCGCTGCGTGCGGTCTGGCGGGTTAAAAGTAGAGAGGTGGCTTTTTAGTCCACAACCATTGCTCTTGCCAGCTATGATTTAGCCGGGCAAAAACTGACTAGGCACTAGCTGGTGAGCTAGACAGAAAAGCGATTGCGCAGACTGCGAAGCAGCCCAGCAAGCAAGTTTCCGTACTTCTGACAGGTGGTGCAACGGCGCGGAGTCTTGTCACCACCAGCGGTGTAGAGTCCGCGTTTACGAATGAGCTGCCAGACTTCAGGCAGAATCATGTACCAGACCGATTCACCACGACCGATGCGGTCACGGATCATAGTCGAGGAGACAGGGGGCGCCGGGCAGAAAGCCAACACTTCAATGCGCGCTTCGGGAATGAGCTTGGCCCATTCTTCGATTTGCTCAGTGGTGTGGCCCGGTCTGGCGAAGATGAGGAAGTGGGTGAGCCGGAACAACTCGGCCGAGTCATGCCACTTGCGCAAGTGCCAGGAGTGAGTCGGCTCCAGGTATTCAGAGCTGAGCATCAGAAACAGTTCGGTGCCCGGGCCATATTGCTTGCTCAGTGCCCGAACAGTGTCGAGGGTGTAAGAGGGGCCGTCACGCTTGAGCTCAATGTCGCAGGCCTCGAAGAAGCAATTGCGAAACAGAGCAGCTTCAACCATCTCATGACGAACACGGGCATCGGAGACGCCGGTCTTCTTGTGAGGAGGGTTGGCACTGGTGACGAACAAGACCTTGTCGAGGCGGAAGGCTTCTCGAGTCATCTCGGCGCACATCAAGTGTCCCATGTGAGGAGGGTCAAACTTGCCGCCGTAGATGCCGACTCGCTGAGGTTGGCTGGTCTTCCACCAGTTCCAAAATTTGAGTTTGGCTAGGTTCATAGATGGGTGTCCTTATGCAGCAGCATCCCCCGAAGGTCAGATACTGATGTTTAGTGGCTGTGAAAAAGAAGAGCGTTGTGATCCCACCAGCGCTGCGTTGGTATAGATAAAAGAGGAACCTAAAGTGTGTTGAGGTTTTGGTGTCTTTGAATCAGGAACAAGAGGAGAATGTAAAAGCGATGATTTAATCTAAAAGTTATCAAGAGACCATACAAGCAACTGTATCGGTTGATTACTTAGGACAAGCTAAGATCACCACCAAATCAGCGGAATACCGGACTCTGCTTGACATTTCTGAACTAAGCGTAATTTCTTTTTGCCAGGAGCAAACCTAGCGTGGCTAGCGTCAACCAGCCTTCATGGCCAAAACCATAAGAAAAACTGCCAGAATTTCTTACACTTTCGATAAGCGCCAACTTGCTAATCGAAGAACTAAAAATTACAGCTAACTGACTATTTGGTTCGCTTTGCCGCGGCAGCGGCAGCGGCAGCAGCAGCGCGATCTTGTTGCACCTTCTGCTCCAAACGCTTTTCTTCTCTCTCAATTTCTTCTGGGGTCGGCGCACCAGGATGACTGGCAAAGCGCTGGGCTGGCCCCAGCGGATTTTGCGCCTGTTGAGCAATTTGAGAATACTGGAAGACTTGATAGCCCAGAGCGGCAATCGCCAGCACTAAAAAGCCAATAAGAATGCGCGTCTTCATCTAAGCTCCAATGAGAAAATGCCCAGTTGCTGCTTGACTAAAAAGCAAACGAAAGCAGTAGCAATTGGTCAATTTTATCAAAAAGAAAGGTTATACTGCCGACTCGCACAGCAATTTTTGCCACTGCCAGGTCAAGTGTAAAAAGCCAATGAACATCTTGTTTGCAGTAAACAACAATTCGGTCGAACCGATTTTCATTCAATTGGCTAATACAATAGCTGCTCTAATTGAAAGTGGAAAACTAAAGGCAAAGACAAGACTACCGTCCAGCAGAGAGCTGGCCAATAGCCTAGGCCTCTCCCGAGATACTGTAGTTAATGCCTATCGTGAATTAAACAGGCTAGCTTATATCAGTGGTGCCACGACTAAAGGCACTTTTGTCTTACAAAGAGAAGAGCGTGAAAGCTTACTGGAGCAACTATCCAGCGACCTAAGCAGCACAAAAACCGGAATTAAAATGGACGAGTCTAAGCTATCCAACTTAGGTAGGCAGCTACTGACCCAATCTTTTAAGCATCCTTCGACACCAAGCTTTGCCGCTCTAAATTATGGTGCAATCCCGCGCAGCGCGCTTCCCATCAGGAGATGGCGCGAATTGATGCAGCAAATATGTGTACCAGAGACCTTTCGCAAACTAGAGTATGAGCCCAATGTCTTAGGACGAGCGGAGTTGCGAAAGGCTATCGCAGCCTATCTTTTCCGCAGCAAAGGCATTGACTGCGATTGGCGCCAAGTGGCAATTTTTTCGCTCTCTGCTGGCATTATAAACATGCTCTTTAAGCTACTACTAGAGCCAGGTTCAGTGGTGGCAGTGGAAGACCCAGGCTACGGTGCAGTTAAAAATATCGCCAAAAGTCTTGGCATAAAACTGCTGCCTGTGCCAATTGACGATCAAGGATTGAGTGTTTCGGCTCTGAAGCAACACAAGGGCCAAGTTAAAATGGTCTACGTTACCCCTAGCCACCATGACCCAACGGGAATCATAATGTCACCAGCTCGCAGAAAAGAGCTGCTGGCCTGGGCTGACGAAAACAATGTGTGGATTGTTGAAGACGACTACGACAGTACTTTCTACTACGGCACGGCGCCGCATCAAACTCTCTGGTCAATGAGACCAGATGCCAATGTGATCTACAGTTCTACATTTTGGCAAATCCTCTACCCTCTTGCCACCATCGGCTATACCGTAGTGCCGAAGAATTTAATCCCTTTACTGTCAGCAGCAAAAGACCTACAGACTGAGGGAATTGCTGATTTTACTGTGCAGTTGACCCTGACAAAAATGCTTGATGAAGGACACTTAGAAAAACACATACGTAAAATTCAAAAGTCTTTTGCCAAAAAACGAATAGCCCTGATTTTTGAGTTAAAGCGGCAGCTAGGCTCACAGATTGATATTCGCAATGATAGCGCCGGTAACTATTTTGTTGTTTACTTGCAGCACTGGTCAAAGGCAACAGTTGAATCAGCGGCACTGCAAGCCAATTTACCGCTTCTCTCCACAGCAACATACTATTTGCAAGACGCCAAAGCTGACGAATATTTGATCAATTTTTCACTGCCAAACGAAGAAGAAATAAGCAATATAGTTTCTGCTTTTGTCAGCGCTCTCAATCAAGCTTGACGGCATACCAATAATTTATCGACTGTGGCATACCAGAGCTTAGCCACGCCATACCAATTTTATACAGTATGCACCATACCAATACCAACAAAGCTAGCTCAATCTCAATAATAATAACTAATACGTCACTTTCCATCGAGCAACTGTTTTGATCTGTTCATTCTCGTGTGGTGAGATTAGTTTATCCACCAGAACTAACAAAGACAAAAACAATAAAGCAAATAAGAGCCAATCACGAAAGAAAACCTAGCGCAAAAGCCCTCCTGCAAGACCTCTGGTTTTGCGTCGAGCAATACTCTTTCTCAACCTGGCCGTGAAGCGTCAGAAACTGAAAGCAGGCCAATCTAATCCGACAAATAGTGAGGCATCATGAACACAATCTCCGTATCAACCTTCGCTTCCTGCCTTGCCCTATATCTCTTCTGCATTTTCGGCTTAGCCGGTTCAAGCATCCTGGACACTCTCATTCTCTGGGATCTTATCTTCGTGCCGTTTCTTGTGGCAGCAATTTTGGGCCTGGTGATTGGCTTCGCCATAGCCAAGCTACTGGGGCAAGCTATACCATTCGTCAGCGAGGTGATTGAGACTTTTCCGCTCTCCTTCACGCGCGGCGACAGCCTGACAGACGATTTCTATTGCGTCAAATCAGACTTGGCTAGCGGCAAAGAAGCTTTCCATGTCTACTCGGTCAGTGATAACAATCTCAGGCTGGTGAAATCACTTTGGGAAAATGACACCACAGTGGTGGTGCAAGATCAGACCCTGAGCGACACGGGCATCTGGAAGAAGACCAGAATGGTTCCAGACCGGTCCTCACGCCTCTATCATTGGGCTCTGGCTAAACCCAAAGACTGCCGCAACGAACTGCATCTGCCACCAAACATGGTGGAGCAGAACCCACAATAAATCAACCTCTGAAGAAAGCGATACAGAAATGCCCATACTCGACTGGATCATTCCGAAGAAAATTACCATCGAAGCAACTGTCGTCAGGTGGCGCCAAGCAAAGAGCTCGCCTGGGCTCGAAGACAACGAACGGGTCTTCCTCGTAGAAGACGCCGAAGGCGAACTCATGGCAGTGGTCTGCGACTTGGATCTCTCGCCAGACGCAGTTATAGCCGACATTGGCGACAAAGTCACTTTCAGCAAGTACAAGAGCGGCGACTACGCCTACAAGCTGAAAATTGTGGCAACAGGTGCTGTCTCATAGTTAACTCCAGAGGGTTCAAGCGCGGATTCAAGTAAGACTTCAAGTAAGACTCTGTGCGAATTATCCCTTCAGCCCTCTGCCTTTAGTTTGCTTCCAGTAGTTACAAAGCTACTGGAAGCAATTTCAACCTTGACTCTAGCAACCAGAGCTGGCCATTTTTTTGAATCTCATACTATTAACTTATATAGTTGAACATTTTTGTTTTTTTGATGGTCGAGGATGTCAAAAGATTAGTTGAAATAAGTGATGAACCTGACTGTGGGCTGTACCTGATATCGTTTTAGGTACTTAA
>CAJXZK010000343.1 GCA_913063055.1 uncultured bacterium | reverse complement strand
CCCTTGCTCAAACTAAGCGACAGAGACGCCAACACTATCCGCAAAATCTATCAATAACTAGTTCTTCGGCTCAGGCTCAGCAATCTCCGCCCTGTAAACATGAATTAGCTCATCGGTAAAGCAAGGCTTGAAGACAACATTCTTGTTACGATGATCCAAATAGTAAGATTTAAATCGCCTGCTAGTATCAGTCGTGCAAAGAAGCACCCCGGGCTCGAGAAAGGGAATTCTGGTCTCTTTCTGCGTCTCTTTATCTACTAAGTAATCGACCAGTGGAGTGGCAGCGAGATAAGGAATCAATATTCGCATTGATGAGAAATAATCGCGAGTATTCTCGAAGGGAGAAACCAAACCGAGTGGCACCGTACTTGGAATAACATACAAAGAGCCATTCAAACGCTGCAAGGCAATACAACTACTCCTCAACTGCAACCTGGCACTCGAGGCCGAGGCACTATACTGCCAATAGCCTGTACAGACAGTCAAAAGCGCCACAGCTATTGCGCCAGCGTAAACAACAAGTTGACGAGGAGCCTGTTTTGCCACAAAACGAAATGGCTGCGATAGTCTCACATCATCACAATAGTAGACAGCAATAAGGGCCAGCCAAGCTAACAGTGGCAGAGTAATTCTCGTCTCAAGCTTCATACAACATAGCAGATATAGAAGCACCCCAAAAGCACACATACTTAGAAACGAGTAGCGCATTCGGCCCAGACGGCCGCTATCAAGGAAAGGAAATAGCAGAATTGCCAGCAAAAGACTGGGGAGAACAAGTTTAGTAGCGATATACTTACCGCCATGCTCAAGCACCATTGGCAGTGACAGATCCGATCTAAAGATGGGAAAGAAAGACAACAATTGCTCAGCATTCTGGTATGAATAGAATTTTGGATCAATGGCAAACTCATAGGCCATCATTACGTTAAGATCGTTCTCGTTCCAACCAACAGTATCAAAATATTTCTTGGTGTCAGAGCGGTATGCCAGCCGGTGGAAATCGCAGATCTCATTGATAGATTTATTGAAGCGAAAGAAGTCAGACCAGCCCGGCTCACGGGCATAAAAGCTGTGATCAACATAATCGTTTATTTGAACAACAGCAACAAGCAATGCTGAAAATGCCAAACCAATAAGTAGCTTTGCTGTACTGCGCGAGAAAGCAAAACGGCAGCATAACAGGGCAACAAGCAGAAGCACCATCAGTCGCGCTGAATCGACTCTAATCAGACCAGCAAAGCACATCGCAACTGCTGAAATAATCAAAACTAATACTTTGCCAGATCTCGCTAGATTCTTATTTTCAAGCGCTGACATAGCAACCAATGTTGAAGCTGCGCCTAAGAAGATTGCAGTGCTGGTGAACGTCAAACTGGTCCAGAGAGCGACCATAGAGACAAAGGTAAAAAGACCAATCAGAGCCTTTCGCAAAGCCGAAGGACGCTCCCAAGCAAAGACAGAAAGCACAAGGCTATAAGAAAACACATTTGCAAGTGAAAGTAAAAGACCATACCAGGGCACGCAACTTTGCACAGTATAGAGCCACGAGAGCAACTTGCCGAGCCAAATATGGGGAAACAGAGTGTGACAATCGGGACGAGGGCAGACTCCAACCCCTGAGACAATCATCGTCAGGTGTACATCGTCGATGGCGCCATAGCACGGAGGGAAAACTATAACGCATAAAACGAAAATAGCCGCTGCCACAAGAAAAGAACGACAGAAAATAAAAATGACATCGCGCGCACGCAATTCATTCTTTGATGAACTCATATTGTCAATGCCAGTCATCTGACTTTCCGCTCTCAGCAACCAGCAAAAATCTTAGCAGCATTGGTCAACAGATGCACCAATCTACCGCTCGATATAAGCTTCCACCTGACCCTTCCGAACAGCATCAACAAGAGAGCGATGATCGCGCTCAGTCTGATCTGCATAAGCAACAGCAAAGTCGGCAACAGCATTATCGAATACATCTTTTGAACCAAGATAACCACTGATCTTGGCGGCATCACCTGAACGAGCATGTGCCCGCGCTAACACCCAGCCCAACGACTTTGCAACTTCAATAGCGCGCGCCGGGGTCCAGAGTTCAGGCATAGGAGACATTTTCATGTCTTTCAACTGGCGAAAATACATATCGCGACCGCTGGCTCCTCTTGCCCAACCAAGAAAAATATCACTGTGGGCTTGCATTAGGCGTTGGCCCTCCACCACACGCTGTCCATGCATTTCGTGGCGACTCTTTTCGACAAAGGGCTCTAGAACTGAGTGGCGAGCTTCCTTTATCTGCAAGATCAGAGGATCATCTTCATCAGCCATCAGCAAAAGAACAGCGCAATAGGTACCGACACTGCCAATGCCAACTACCTTCATAGCAACGTCCATTAAGGTGTAGCGATCAAGCAAAGTGCGCCTAGCGTCATTGACTGTTTCTTTATAGTCTTGAAATACTCGCTCGGCCATGTCTAGAAATGACTGCTCTCGCTGCTCATCGGTGTGATACACAAGAGGCGGGTTGTCCTTAAACAGGCGCCTTCCATCCTTTTCAATCGTCAATTTAGGAAAATAATACTCCTTTATCGACTTACTTTTGACCTTATCAATCATGGCCAGGGCATCTTGGCGAAACTCCTTATCTTGAATATCAGAAATGAAGCTATCAAGATCCATTTTCGAATACCAGGTGTCGAGCACTGACATCTCAGAAAATTCACGCATTGATTTACGGTAGGAGCGTGCCGCGCTTTCCGCCGCATCGCGACAAACATCACTGTCATAGTCATTGCCGCGACAGGCCAAGACAAAGCTGGTAGCCAATCTTTTCAAATCCCACTCCCAGGGCCCAGGAATAGTTTCATCAAAGTCATTGATATCAACAATAATATTTCGCTCGGGCGTTGCGTAGGCTCCAAAGTTAAGCAAATGGCAATCGCCACAAAGCTGCACCTTAAGACCACTTACAGGAGTCTCGGCCAAATCCATCGCCATCAAGGCAGCGCTGCCTCGAAAGAAGGTAAAAGGCGATTTGATCATGCGCCCATAGCGAATGGGAATCAGTTCCTCTATACGTCCTTGATTAGACCGAGCCAACACACTGATTGGATCGGGCCTGTTAACCGGCGGCATCCAGTCAGCATGATTCTTACGGGGCACGGCGTCTCGCAAAGCCTTACCTTGTTCTCGACGCTCTCGGGCTGGCACAAAATGGGAGCTAACCGCAACATCGCTGGCCGACTGCTGTTTCGGATTGCTCGACTGTTTGGCCATAGCGATTCTCCATGTATACGTATCCACGCGCCAACTTAGCAACTTCCAAAATTTTACTTGGTCACATCAATTGCTTTCGTCATCCTTTAAGCTGATTATGAACCTTGCAGCAGAGCCAACGCCGTGCACTTGCCAGAGTTCTATGCGGAATGATGCCTAGTAGGCAACAAATATGGTACTGTCAAATTCAGCAAACAAATCGACACGAAGAACCGACATGGCTAAGCTTCGAACAGCATTAATATTGCTCTTGCAGCTAGCAGCCTCAACGCTGCCAGCAAGCGCAGAAACTTCTTTGAACGAAGCCAGCAAAACAGCCAATGAAAATCAGCTTATGGCGCCTTCGTTCAGTGATACAGAGCAGAGAATAAGAGCCTACGACCGCCAGCTCTTCCTCGATTTAGTAAATCTAGCTGAATACAACGTGCGCTATCAACAGACCGTCAATCACTATGCACGCTGGCGAAAAATAGCCTACCCTCTAGCCCAAGAAGCTGGTTACGCCTGTTTTCTCGGCTTCAGCCTTGCCGACCTAAGCATAAGAGGTAAGGGATGGAATGATCCTGCAATGATCTCAGAAAGCGCCAGCAAAAGAGCACTATCATCCGCTACAGTTGGTGCACTTCTCGGTGGCACCAGCTCACTAGTTGAACTAACAGCCAACGGTGTTGAAGCCTTGCGCGCCAAGCAGAAAGGCTTCTCAGGACGCCAATCATTAGCCTTCGTACAATCTACAGTTCAGCGAGTAAACCACTTATTGAATAGTCGACATGCCCTGATGGAGCAAAGTCAAATCGATGGATCGCGCCGTGAACTGCTAGAACTAAAAGAAGAGCTACTTAAATACGAACGAGATCGCCTCGTCTTTGAATTCAAGCGCTGGAACGCACATTCGAGAGCACTCACGTGGTACAAGAATACCTTCTATGTCATCAATGCCACAGTAAACTTCGGAAGATTCAGCTCAACCATGCTAGGTTACAAATCATTTTCTAATCCGAAAATTATTACAGCAGAAAGATATTCATTCGCTTCTCTGTAATCACCATTGTTATAAAAATCAATTGCTTTATAAAGATTAGATTCAGCTAGATTTGAAATAAACCTTTTGGTTCCTTTATCATTATATCCCACTTTTATCGCGTTAAGTCGTTTAGATTTTGAAGGGTGTGAAGAATAAGAATCATCTTTTTCAAAAGGGATTAATGTATTAATTGCTAATGAAGCTTGCTCAAAAGTAGCCCCTAGCCTATACATAGCTGTTCCCATGAATTGATCAGCTTCTAATTCCATTTGCCTTTTTTCATCCAAGGAAACAATTGAGTTACAATCTAAAACATGACCATTTATGTGGTGTCCAATTTCATGAGCTAGAATAGACACATTTGACCATGAATAAGCACCCTCTTCATTAATAATACTATTAAAAAAGTCTTTATTGTATAAAATATATCGTTTGTTATCTATAGTAGTCGCATAAGCGTTCTTTGCTCCTTCACAAGGCTGAAGAATAAAGCTTTTTGACGAACCAATTGTTGCAAGTAATTCATCAAGCATTTTATATTCAGATGAATCTAGGGGTGTTACATAATTAGTGTTGATT
>CAJXZK010000342.1 GCA_913063055.1 uncultured bacterium | reverse complement strand
GGCAACTGGCAAGCAACCAGTAGATATTTTGCTCAACATGCTTTTTCACAAGCTTGACGCTAATACCACCGAGCTAGAGTGGAGTTATGTGGTTATGAGCGGTAAGTCTGAGGATGCTGACTTGCTCGTAAACGAAAGCAATAGGTGTTTTTGTGAGAGCCTAGCTGCGGTTGCCGCTGCCGGTGCCCCTGATAAGGACCTTTGAGGCCTCTCCTCATTTCTTGCTGTAGATTAGAGCGTTGCCGAGCCTTGTGGCGCTTAGTAAAAAACTATCATCCTTGTTGGATATTACTCGAACGTAGAAACGGCCGGGGCATTTAACTACTGCGGCCACTTCGTTGCAGAGTTTTTGAGCTTTAATTTGGCGATTTTCGTCAGGGATGAGTCCTGGATCTTTTTGCATCCTGATTAAAAGCAGAAAGACGCGCTGGTCTTCTTGTATTTCGCCATTTTTCTCAAGGATATAGAGTGCACGAATTTCTTCGAAGTGCTTTATTGAAGCTACTAACTCTTCAATTTCTTCTTGATTGGCTGTGTGTGTGACTAGTTCTTCTACTGGTTGAATTACGCTTTTCTCTTGGCTGGATTGATATAACTCCTCATAGTAAGCAATCAATAACTTTTCATATTGTGCTGCCTTCTGCATTTCCTCCTTTTTCGTAAAGTAGTGCAGCAAAATTTCGCAAGCTCGACAATAGTCTCTGCCAGCGTTGGCTGCAATTTCTAGTAGGGGAATACCAGCTTCGTCTCTATTTGTAAGAAGCCGGTGCGCTCCGACAATAAAGGCACTAAGTGGTTCTTCTGGATGGTCTTTGAGAATTGCTTCAAAGTAAGACAGTGCTTTCTCTATGCCTTCGAGGGTTTCAATGATATTGGCATATTCGATTCTTTCTTCAAGGTTTAGCTCAGTGCCTGCGGTTACTTTTTTGTTCAGTTCGTTTTGCCTAGTCATTGATTGTTGCATCATTTCTGCCCGCATAGCCCAGGCCTCTGCAACTTCGCGCTGCCATTCTTGGCTTGCTGTATTAAGGGCTTTTTGGTAGTTGGCGCCAAATAACGTTGCAGCTGCACTGTTCTCGATTGCTTCATCTAGTGCGAAGATTTCTACCAGTCGCTCTGCTTTCTGCTGAACAGGAAGATCATCCAGAGCTGTGACAAGAGCGCTAGAGCGAATTCTTTCAGCGCTTGAGGGGTGGGTGTCAAATGGTTGTGGTTCTTCTGTCAGTAAAGTTTCTATTGCTTCAACTAATATCGCTTTTTCGCTTATTGCCCTAGATATCTGCTCTGCGAACTTGTTGTAAACATCGTCTGGTGGCTTAGTTTCAACGGGATAGCTACGGTAAATGGATTCCATCGCGTTATTGCTCATTATGGTGCCTCTGGCAGTGATTGCTAGAAAGCTTCTAGCGTGTGCATCGGCACCGGCAATGGCGATAGCTAAAGTATCGGCTTCTCTTTCTTGTTGTCTGGCAATAACCTGAGTGAGGGTGAGAAATCGTGGTTGATACCAGTCGAGAAAGCGCATCATTAGCACCAATAAGACTGATGACTGGGCATGAAGGGCGATCATAATCTGGGCCCAGCGGATCCGCATGCTGTAAATCCAGGCACTGCGCTTAGAATGGTGGTTGGCTAGGTGACCTAACTCGTGAGCTATAACTGATTGAAATTCTTTTTCTGTCAGGGCCAGCATTAGGCTGAGGCCGATATTTAGATAATTTTCGTAGAAGCCAAACAAACCAAATTTTGGATACTGCACAACGCTAGCGTTGAAGTCGCGTTGCAGTAAGACGTGGTCAACGCTAACCCCTGTCTGTTGGCTCATTTTGTCGATAACGGCAAATAGTTGAGGGTAATCCTTTCTGTTGAGTTCGTTGCCACTCGGTGGTTCAAAACGCACCCAGAGAGCTTTGATGTAGCAACCAAAAGCCACAGCTAGAGTCGCCACTACTGGTTTTAGACCGACTACTACTGCAATGCTGAATTTTGCGGCTAGCAGTATTACTAAAGCCAAAATAGCGATCAGGCAGACAGGAACAATGAACATGTATAGGTATCCAACTAAAGCCCACAAAATTACGCGTAACTTGTAGCCTGTTGGAGATTGGTGGGCTAATTCTTCTGCCTGTTTGACCCGTGCTAAGAATCGTTCTTTCTCTTTTTGAGCTTTATCTTTTTGCGGCGTACTGATGGTGGAGTTCAGGTTTGCTGATTCTTCTTCTTTTTCTGACGTCATAGAGAACTCGCCGGCTCTTTTGGTTGCATTGCTGGTATTGTGCCAGTTTCTTTTGAAAGACCTTTTGGTTCGGGGATTCCAAGACCACTCTTTTAAGTTACATTCATGCATAAAGTTATGCAAATGGGATGCCAACTCTATTACTCTTTAGAGAGTAATTTTGTTTCGAAGTACAAGGGAGATCCTTCATGCTGAGTCATCCAGATGACCTTAAGTACGTAAAAAGCCATGAGTTCGTGAGTGTCGACGGCGACGTAGCTACAATAGGTATTACGGCTTTTGCTGCCGACCAGCTGGGCGACGTCACATTCGTAGAACTGCCTAAAGTAGGCGAAAAATTCAAGACCGAGCAAAAGTTCGGTGTAATTGAATCTGTAAAGTCTGTTTCCGATCTGTTCATGCCAATTGCTGGCGAGATCACCGAGGTAAACGAGAATCTAAATTCCGAGCCAGAGCTTGTCAACCTTGATACTTACAAGGGCGGCTGGATGATCAAAGTAAAAATTGAGAATGCTGCTGAAGTAGCAAGCCTGATGAGCGCTGAAGACTACAAGAAGTTCATCGTCGAATAAGCCTGAGCGATAAGTTCGACAAGAAAATTGCGAAGCGGCAGATCTACTGATTTGCCGCTTCTTTTTCGCTGGTTGGCTCTTGAGTTGATTTATCTAGGCTGGGATTATCCAGATTTGATTCGGCTGGTCTAGCCTCAGGCTGAGCCAATTGCCTTAACTGATCTTGGGCCAGGTCGTAGAATCTTGAACCTGACGAAATCTTTGCCAACTCTTGCACGGCTGTTTGATCATTGCGGTCGGCATCGAGTTTGGTCATGGCATCTAAATAAAGGGCCTGGTTGAGCAAATCTTCGCTGTTGTCAGCACTGGTGCCGCCAAAGAATTCGGGTATCGGTGAGCTGCGCAAAATACCGATGGCTGCTTTGTAATTACCTTGCATGATATTGGTCTTGGCAGAGTGGGTGGTTAGTCCCTTGACAAAGCTCACTGTCAGACCGGCCATGGCAAAGAGCAGGCCAAGGGCGAGCAAAATATCCACTGCCATTGGATGCTTATAAGTTTTTTGCTGCGTTTTACCGTTTTGATTGGTTGGTTCGGCTGTGGCGTTTTCTTTGGCTTCAACTTCAGCCAAAAAAGAATCGGCGATCTTGTCCATCGCTGAAACGTGTTCTTTGGTGTCGCTAGTTTCCGAGTCCACTATCTGTGCTGCCTAATTGGAAAAGCTAATTGGATTCTATCTTAGTATAGAAGCACTAAAGATAGCCAATCTAGCAATTCTGACTGAGAAATTCGTCAATCCGTTTGATTTTGACTGTGCTGCTAGTGGTCTTCTTGATATCGGTTAAGGCGTTTGCCACCGAAGTTTTGTGGCCAGACTCAACCAGTGAGTTAAGAGTGTCGAAGCTTGCTTTCGACACCGATATTTCTTGAGCATTGATCATGCGGGCTACGGGCTGTATCAGCTCTTCAATATTGAGTTTCGCTACACCCTGAAGAGCCTGCAGTCTAACCTGGGTCGATGGATCGTTTAGAGCCTTACCTACAGCGCTCTTTATTGCCGTTTTGTCAGCGCTAAAATCACTAGCGGCACAAAGTTTTACTGCTGAGGCCAAGGCCTCTTCTCGTTTGTCTGAAGCATAGTCGCCAATTGCCAGAAGCAAAAATTCAAGAGATTCGCTATGGGGCAAATTTGCCAGGGCTTTGAGGATGTACCAATAAGAGTTAGCTGCTTCTAAATCGGCTTCTAGCACTGGGCTGGCGCTTAAGGGCATTTGGGTGCGGTCGCCAACGTTGACCAGCTGTTTTGCCAGCTTTACCAGTTGTGGTGCCGATTTACCATTGCCTAAGCGACCAATTGCTTCAATCATTTCATTGCGGTAAGGCGCGGCTTGTGGGTTTTCAACCATAGAGGCAAGCAGTTGGCAATTTTCCTGGAGGTCAATTTCACCGGTGAGCTTGAGGCCATGGCGTAGAGTGCTAGAGGTGGTGTTCTTGGCTCCATCGCTATTAGATGCACTATCAGCTGTATTGGCGGACTTATTATTGCCGGTGCTTAGTGCAAGAATCATGCTTTCGATTTCGGCAACCACTTTCTCTCTTATTTCTTTGTTTGCAATCAGTGCTTTGGCATCGCTGGTTGACTGCTCCGGATAGTTGCTATCGAGCCAGTCAGTTAGTTGATGCAGTGCGCGCATTCGCAAAGCATTAGGTTTAGCTTTTAGAGCTTTCACGAGCAGAGGCAGGCATTGTTGCAGGCCGGCTTCGTTCAGCAACTCTGGCGCTCCTGAGAATGTTTGTTTAGAGGCTTCAATCAGGCCCACTATTAAAGCGGCGCCTAAGTCAACCAGTTTTTCGTCCTCAAGTGCCAGTAATTCTAGGGGCTTGTGTTGGCGCGCTACGCCTACTGCGGCATAGTCGGTAAAGGGATGATGCTGGCTGAAAGCGGCGCTAATTTCGTTGCCGACTTCGGCGATTGGCCAGCGAGCCAAGGCACTGACGGCATCGACCTTGATCCAGGGCTCATCGTTGTTGAGGTGTAGTGCTAGTGCTTGCTTCGCTTCTTCTGTGCGGAAGGACGCCAGAGCTCTAGAGATGTGGCAAAAGGCCGGAGTGGTATTGTCTGCAGTGGCGGCGAGGGCTCGAATAATGCCCTCTTGTGCCTGAGTGATTTGCAAGTCTGCCAAAATT
>CAJXZK010000341.1 GCA_913063055.1 uncultured bacterium | reverse complement strand
TTGCCACTGCTGATGGTGTCTGATTTACAGGTGCAGGCTCAGGGGAATGCCAATCTCGTGCCAGCAAAAATTAGTTATGCAGGCTTCTCTGACGTATTGCCGCTCGTGCCTTCTGAAGGTGAATTACATGATGCTCTAATCGAGGTTACTGATCTATCTTTCCGCAGCAAACCTAAAGTGCTGGTGGTTGATGATGATAGTGCCTTGACCGACTTTGTTTCTCGCATATTGAGCCTTGAGGGATACAACGTTGAAACCTTAAATGAGCCGATTGGTATTATCCAGGCCCTTGAGCGCTGCCAGCCTGAAGTAGTGGTACTTGATGTGATTATGCCGGGCTTGAGTGGCTACGATGTCTGTCGTGAGATTCGCAAGCATGAGCGTTGGCGTAGTTTGGCCGTGCTTTTCCTTACGGCTAAGAGCAATCAAGAAGGTCGGGCGCTGGCTTTTCGCGCCGGTGGGGACGACTTAATTGCTAAGCCTGTGCTTAAAGAAGAGCTGATTGCTCGTGTTTCTTCTTATGCTGAGCGTACTCGGCTTCGTCGCGATCAGCACGATCGTGATCGCTTGACGCAGTTGCTGTCGCGTGAAGGATTCGTTGCTGAAGTTGAACCACGATTGAAAGAATGTATTTCGATTGAACTACCTTTCACTTTGGCTCTAGTTAGCATTGATGACTTTGATGAACTCAGTGAAAAGTTCGGTTCTGTTGTGGCTGAGTCGGTAATCTGTGCTCTCGGAGCTTTGATTAGAGGCCGTTTCGAGCCTTCTGTGATTAAGGCACGGTGGGTTGAGCGGGTTTTTGTCTTGGCCTTCCCTGACCTAAATATTGAGCAGGCTGGTGAGTTGGTTACTTTACTAGAGCAAGAATTTTCAGAAATTGAATTTTCTGCTGATGATGATGCCGGTACGGTCTTTAGGGTGTCTCTGACAGCTGGATTTGCCAGTGCACCGGAGCATGGTATTCAGTTTAGTCAAGTTCGCGATCATTGCACTAAAGATCTGATTGCGCGTCTACGAGCGAAAGTTTCATCATGACTTGGCGTGTAGATAGTAAAGGCCTCGTTGTTGCTCTTTTGCTCATGGTTATGACTTTTGTAGCGGTTGCTGCGATTGCTTTTCAGCAGCAAAATTCGATGATTTCATACCGCAAACTGGTGATCGATAGTTATCACCTGGGCGGTCTCCTAGATCTGTTTTGTTCCTTATTGCAGGATGCCGAAAGCGGACAGCGTGATTTTTTAGTCAGTGGCGAACAAAGGCATTTAGTTTATTTCAATCGGGCCAACCAGGAGCTGGAGCCAACTATTGCCGAGATCTTGCGTTCGTCATCTCTTGATTCGGACGATGCTAAGAAAGTGCAGCGCTTGAAGCAGTTGGCGCTAGAGAAGATGAATGAACTTGCAATTGAGAATCGTGCTCAGGCTAGTGCCCCAGGGCCGACGGCTCAGCTAGATAGCGATAAGCAAGAAAAGCAACCTTTGAAGCTTGAGCAGCCGAAACCTATGAACAAGATGGAGCAGATTCGCTCTATCGTTGATGAAATAAAGGCGGGGCAAAGTAGTCATAGAAAGCTTTTAACAGACCAGTTGCGTGAGTTTACTGAAAGCTCAACAGTGACTCTTTCCGGGGTCTTTGCTTTTGCTATTTTAGCTCTTCTTGTATGTGGCTCCGTAGTAATCGGTCTGTTTATTAGCAATTCCAAGATCACCGAGCGCTCTAAGATTGATGCCCTGGCTGCAGCTAGTGCCCGCGATCGTCTCAGTAACGTCTTTGCCAGTATGGATGAAGGTTTGCTGTTACTCGACACTAATAGTCAGGTTACCTTTGCTAATCAGTCCGCTCAGACAATGTTTGGTCTTGAGCAAACAGATCTTTTGGCAATGACTTTTCATCAGCTCTTTGCCGGCTCTACTAATCGACCTCTTACTGATTATCTCAATTTGTCTAGTGTCTTTGAACGAGCTGTAAGTTTGCGTCACCTTGAGCTGCGGCTAATTCGTCCCCAACTGCAGCCTCTATTCGTTAATGTAACAGTGATACCAATTACCAGCGAAAGCAAGGTGACAGGGGCAATTCTTACTTTCTTTGATACCACTGCTCAGCAGGAGAATGAAAAACACATACGAGCACAGTTTGATGTTACTCGCATATTGGCTCAGCAATTGTCATTAGAAGAAACCGGACGGCGAATAATTGAAGCTATCTGCGGCCAGTTTGATTGGATTGGTGGTGAGTTATGGCTGCTCAATGAGGCCCGCGAACGCCTATCTATGGCTACTTTTTTCAGTGTCGGTGAAGAAGTCGAAGCGACTAACTTTAAACATTTTGCCGAGGGCTCTCTTGTCTACACCTTTGCCAAAGGCGAGGGTATTCCTGGTCGGTTATGGCAAAAAGAACAACCCATGTGGATCGAAGACGTTTTATCATCTGAACTTTTCATTCGTAAACAATTGGCTCAGGAAGCTGGTTTACATACGGCCGTTGGTGTGCCAATTTTCTCTGGACAAAAGTTTTTTGGAGCTTTGTTTTTCTATTCTCCTGAAGTTAGAGCCAGTGATGATTCTAAATTGGCAATGTTTAGTTCTGTCTGTTCGCAGGTCGGTCAGTATATCGAGCACGCCCAAACCCAGACGCTTCTTGCTTTGAGTGAAGAGCGCTATAGCCTAGCGCTGGCTGGCAGTATGGACGGAATCTGGGACTATGACATCGTTAAGAAAAAGGCCTTCTATTCGAGTCGCTGGAAGGAGCTACTTGGTTTTAGTGATGATGAGTTTGAGAGCGATAGAGAGCAGTTTTATGATTGGGTTCACCCCGATGACTTAGAGGAGCTACGACGGGTGGAGAAAGCTCACCTTGATGGTGAGACGCCGGTGTTTAGTCATCTATTTCGTATTCGCCATCGCTCTGGAAAATATATTTGGTTTTCATCTCGTGCTTGTGCTGTTCGCAATGCCTCAGGTGAGGCCATTCGTTTGGCCGGTGCTAGTCGCGATGTGACCAGCGAAATAGAAGCCAAACAGAAGCTGATTGAAAGCGAACGCAAGTTCAAGGCTATTTTTGATAAGCAATTTGAGTTGATTGGTTTGTTGACTGTTGATGGCTACTTGATCGATGCTAATTTTGCGGCCTTAAATGCTATTGGCGCGACACTGGCTGAGGTCGAAGGTAAGCCATTTTGGCAGTGCCCCTGGTGGACCCAGGATGACGAATCTCAGCAGCAGATTCGCGATGGTATTAGTCAGGCAGCGGCTGGTCAGTTTGTGCGCTTCCAGACGGAGCATAGTGGCCGTAATGGCACAATATTTGTTGATTTTTCCTTGCAGCCTGTTTTTGATGAGGATGGCCAGGTCGTCTTACTGATTCCCGAGGGCCGTGACATTACTGAGTTGAAAGCGGCTCAGGAGAAGCTTAGAGAAAGCGAGGCAATGTTCAGAAGGCTGACAGAGAATGTCAAAGCCATTTTCTGGATTTCTTCTTTAGAGCAGCGTTTTCTCTATGTTAGCCCTGCTTTCTCTGAAATTACCGGAGGAGCGGTGGATGATGTATTGGCTGATAGCGAAGCGTTCTTTGCCTCAGTGCACCGCGATGATCTCGCTGTTGCCAAGAAACTTTTGACCGACCGAGATGGAATTGAAGTGCAATTTCGCATTATGCGCGATTGTGACCAGGTGCGCTGGATTTCAGCAAAGACTTTTTCCATTAGCGACGATCAGGGCCAAGTTGTTCAACTCTGTGGGGTTGCTGACGACATTAGCGATCGCAAAGAAGCCGAGAAGCGCGTTAGCGAGTTTTATTCAACTGTCTCTCATGAATTGCGCAGTCCGCTCACTTCAATACGAGGGTCTCTGGGCTTGATTGAGAGCGGTTTAGTTGGCGAGGTTAGTGAAGAGGCATCTACTTTTGCTACCATTGCTCGCATTGAGTCTGACCGCTTAATTAGACTGATCAACTCCATTCTCGATTTGCGCAAAATCGAGGCCGGCAAAATGGAATTGAAATATCAAAAGACAAAAATTTCTGACTTGCTAAACTCTACTGTGGCTAGTCTTGCTGGAATGGCCCATGAATCACAAGTCACACTTGCGACAGACCCTAGCTGTGATGATGAAATACAGCTCGATCGTGATCGCATTATTCAAGTGCTGACAAATTTGGTTTCTAATAGCATCAAGTTTTCTAAAGAGCATTCCACTGTTGTCGTCAAGGCTGAGCGCCAGACTGACTGTATTTATTTCTCTGTTGTAGACGAGGGCCCTGGTATCGCGGCTCGTGACCTGTCAAAGCTGTTTGGTAAATTCCAGCAACTTGATTCAACTGATTCTCGCTCACAAGGTGGTACAGGTCTTGGCTTGGCGATTTCAAAAGCTCTAGTAGAACAGCATGGTGGCGAAATAGGCGTGGAGAGTGAACCCGGTAAAGGTTCGAAGTTTTGGTTCACCATACCAGTTAAGGCAAAGCTTAAGGGCGAGCGCGCGAAATCTTTAGCTTAGCTTGCACTTTATCAGCTACTAAGCGCAGTTCTTCTAGCTTGAGGACATAGCAGAAGGCCGTATAGAGTAATAGCCCGGCACTACTGGCGATACCAATATTTAGGGCCAAAACTATTTTATTGGCCCATGTCAAACCAACCATTGAGGCTAAAATTGAAGCTAGATACTGAGCAGTAGTTTGAGGAATGTTATTGCTAATAAGATAGCTTGTTAGGCCGCAGAGGGCAGATCCAGCAACCATAATTATTAGCGGCTTAATCATAGACACCGTGCCTAAGCGGCCGGTTCTCTTGCGCAAGAAATAGTAAAGCCAGCTTAAATTGAATATGGTAATTATGGTAGTTGCCAGAGCGATGCCACCGATTCCTAATTTAAATATGGAGACGAACAACCAGTCTAGGAATATTTTAACTAGAATGGCCATTACCGCTATGGCAAAGGGTGTGCGACTGTCTTGGAA
>CAJXZK010000340.1 GCA_913063055.1 uncultured bacterium | reverse complement strand
TTTTTTCAAGCAGAAGACGGCATACGAGATCTAGTACGGTCTCGTGGGCTCGGAGATGTGTATAAGAGACAGTACTGAGGCGACTGCCGCCAGGTATTGCGGTAGCCCATGAGACCGCCGTAGTTGCTGTAGGGAGTGTAATAGCGACCACCCCAACTGTTCATCAGGTGCGACATTACCATCATTTGTACGAATGGATTATCAAGAATGCTGCGATGGCCTTCGTAGTATGGCCTACCGTCGTAGCCAGCCACGCGATATGGTAGTTCGTTATTGACTACAGCTCCGGTTTGCTCAATTGCAAAGAGCTTCTCGTCGCCGCTTTGAAATCCGGGTTTTTTGTCTTTGTCGATATAACCAATAATGCTTAAGCGGTCGTTTTCATGAGTGGCGTCAAGGGCAACTACCCCTTCGCCGTCATATATTTCGTTAACCCGTTTCTCAAAATCGGCCATCTTACTGTTGAAGTCTTTGTCTCCTTTGGTCTCAAAGAAGGCTTTCTGTACTTCATCTAAATTGATTTTTTGCGAAACACCTTGAATTTCAGGTGAGACATAATGCTCTTTAACTCCCCCAGACGAGCAGCCCGTCAGGCTTACTGGGGCGATCACGAGCGCCAGACTCAACAAGATAGTGAGTGATTGCCAGCGTTTCATGCTTTAAGACCTCCAGCGGTAGTAATAGGTACTATAACAACTCTGTCAGTCGAGTCTGCTGATATACATGATATTTTCGTAGTTGAAGCTCGCCCTGAGATATTGCGATTCTTGATGTTTTTTTGATAACTATCAACAAAGGTGCACAATGCCATTTGCTGCTATAGCTTACGGATATAATTAGGCAGATAGATTTTATAGTTCAGGAGTGCCATGAAAATTCTTGCCGCAATAGATGGTTCATTTCAGTCAGAAGCTGCCATCGATGCTCTTGGTAGCTTTAAGTGGTCCGCTGGTACCGAAATCGTTTTGTTTACTGTGCTCAAAGGGCCTGACACTGGTCTGGCGTTCGGCCGTAAAAGTGCTGACCAGTCTTCGCTCATGGCCGAAATGATCGCTGCTACCACTGACACTCTTAAAGGAATGGCAGTCGAGTTGGAGAAGAGCCTACCTGGCAGCAGAGTAACTTTTAAAATTGCCCAAGGCGACGCCAAGGGTGAAATCTTAGATGCGGCCAAAGAAAATGCTGTAGATATGATTATCATGGGCTCTCGCGGTCACAAAGGCATGGAGCTAATACTACTCGGTAGTGTCTCCCAGGGTGTCTTGATGCAGGCTCAATGTCCGGTAGTGATTGTCAAAAGTGAGCCGAGCAGTGATGCGCCCAATCTTCAGGAAGGTTTCAAAAACGTTCTCCTGACAGTAGATAATTCGCCGTACTCTCGAGCTGCTCTGGCATGGGTTAAGACTCTTAATTGGTCGGCAGGCACACGCTTCAAGCTTGTTACTGTAGTGCAGGCCTTAACCGATTCCTTCGCTTCAGAAGAAAGTGCGGTTCGTGCCACCAGTCTCACCAGGCAGCATGATTCGCTTCATGCTATGGCCCGGGCTGAAATGGAAGCAATGGCTCAAGATCTAATTGCCCATGTGGGCCCTGGTCGTGTCACAACCCAGGTCGGAGAAGGCGATCCCCGCGAGGTGATTTTGCATGTGGCCGCTAATTGGTCCGCTGATTTAATTGTTATGGGTTCCCATGGTCGCACGGGATTAACAAAGCTTTTGCTCGGTAGTGTTTCTCACGCTGTTGCTGTGCATGGCTATTGTTCTGTGGCCATAGTTAAGGGCGTGGTTCCCAAAGGTCAAGGCGCAAGGCAGCAACAGACCGGTATGTTCAAGGTGCCTGAGGTGAAAGAGATTGTCGATCGCTTGCCACCACCACCACCTAATAGTCCTACCGACACGCCTCACATCCAACCGGGTGGCATGTAGTTTATTGCTTGCTTATGATTTGGTAGACCAGCACAAAAGCAACAATCAAGATCAAAATTAGAGCTTTCGCTATGGAGAGTAAACGTTCCATTAGTTTAGCAATGCTGGCTTTTTTTGTGATATTGCTGGTAGTGGCATAGCTTTTGCTCCTAGGCTGGTGGATGTTTTCGCAAAACTACTTCGCGGACGATTATGTCGATGCGATCCATCAGCTGAATGTCTTTTTCTTTGTCATTAGGAAAGAGGTCGGCATTGAGCTGGTGTAGGCGTTGCAATAGATGGAGCTGAGGATAAGACTTGCCAAATAACTGCATTTCGCACCAGGCCACCCGTGACAAAGTTCTCTCATGGGCTGTGGGAGCATTTGGTTTGGCTGCATCAATCAGCTGTTGTTCAATCATTTTTCGGTGCGCTTCGGCGGCCGGGTCTTCAGCGTCTTCGATTGACGAGTAACTGCTGGCAGGGGGCGAATTTCTGCTAGCAGCGGCAATAGAATTGACCGGGTTTAAATCAGAAGCGATGCTGCGCAATCCTCTAACAAATGGATTGGCTTCAAATGTTCCCAGGTTGCCCGCTGCTACCCCAGGTGTTTGGCCGTCCATTTGCATGCGGGGATTAGTCGCCAGGGCATTTTCTGGTTTGATATGCAGCTTCACCTCAGCGTATTGGTCAAGGGCATCAGTTCTTGCTGAAAGATCGCTACTATGAGATTGGGCGCCGAAGGCTTTGATCTCCATTCGATTGAGTCGGGCTGTGATTGGCTCGTTCTGATAACTCTGTCCTAAAATGGCATTCTCTAGGGCTGTTACTCTGGGGTAATGACCAGGTGATTGATCTGCGTCCCCGCTAGTTTGATTGCCATAGGAACCAGGGCTATAGGCCGCCGCTGGGCGGTTCGTTGCTGGTTCGGCCACCTTCGGTTGTAGCTCGGCAGGCAAGCCAATTGCTGCGACGATCTGGGCTGTTCGGTGGGCGGCATCACCACTATTGGTGGTGCCGAAAATGAAGTTTTCAAGCCGGTTTAGGCGTTGATCATCAGTTTCATTTTCGAAATTTCGCTCAAAATATTTGTGTTCATAGCCGCGAATCTCGCGGGTAATGTCGTCGGCTTTCTCTGGCTTAGCCGCAGGTACACTTTTGCTTGTGGTTTTGGCTGCTGGTGCCACTGCTTGTGTATTGGCGAAAGTCGCACAGTTAGCGGTAGATGTTGAGAAAACGACAATTAAAGCGGCTGTTAAAACAATGCGAGGCACTCTACTATCTCCAGAACAATCGCTTTTACTTTATAAGAAGTGGTTGCTTCCTAGTAAGCTAAATTGTTTAAGGTTCAGGAATACGCTTGAGATCGCAGCATTTTGAAGAGGCGCACTTGATCATCGCGGCCTACAGCGTAAGCATGGTTGAGGTGGAAGTCGATAACCTTGAGGGCGTCGAGGTTGGCGTGGTTGCCTATACATGCCTGGGCTCGCAGCTTACCAAGGCTGAAGCCGAGATCTGAAGAAAGCTCATTGTGGTCAACCAGTCGCTCGGCCAGGTCTAACAGTTTCAGTGCCAGGCTGTAATTGCTTTCAGCTAAAGCTTCGTCCACACTCAATATTAGAGATCGCAGTCTGTAATTGCGTCTCAGGGCAACCAGGGCAAGAAAGTCAGGCTTAAAATCTTGATTAGTGCCGCGCTTTTCCCTCTGGCTCAGAGCATAAGAGAGCAGGTCTGTTACCTCAGGGTGGGCTAATCCTAACGAAATCGCTTTTTCTAAGTCTTTTTGACAAAGTTCGAAAGCACAAAGCCCAAGAAAGGCTTTAGCTCTCATAAACAGGTACTGAGCCTGACTAGGATGACGCTCAATTAGAATAGTAAAGTTGTTGACTGCCAGGCCATAGTTGGCCAGTTCAAGAGCTTCTCGCCCATTGATAAAGGCGAGCGAATCAGTGTGGTCGCATCCAAACGTTTCTGACTGTTCGAAGAACTGAGCCATTTTATGTTTTGCCCAAAGCCAAGTTAAATTAGGAAGGGATGCCAAGTGGTAATTTCATCTTAGCAAAAATCGCCTGAACCGGTGAGGGTTTGACTTTGGCTTAAGTAAATTATTATTCAGCTTTCAAGAGTTGTTGCACACGAGTGTGGATAGCCGTTGGTCCAGGATCACCCAGGCTATATAGGAACACTTCATTGCTCTTCTTCAGGTAGAGAATGGCTGGTAGTGGCTTAATACCGTACTCTGCCAGGAGAGGTTTATTCTTTTCTTCATCAGCGTCAATCCAGACCACATTGATTTTGTCGGCGTCGTTGCCGAGGGCGGTTGTTATATCTGCTGCTAGGGTTTTGCAGGCTTCAATCCAGGGGGCGCAGAAGACTAACAGGGTTGGCTTAGTGTTGTCTTTTGCTTCGTTCAGAGAAATTTTGGCCAGGGAGGTTGGCGATGATGACCCTAGTGGTGGTGCGATAAATTTCTCCGGCAATTCTAATAGTAGCTTGTGTGCTCTGGCTGCTAGAGCGGTTCCTCGTGCGATCTGTAAAGTTGTACTGAGGTGCTCTTCTGCTTGTTTGTAGTCGCCCAGTAGAATTTCGCCTTCAGCAATCTTGAAGTGTCCAAGGCCCTGCTTGTAGCTGTTCGCCTCTTCATCGGCTTGTTCTCGACTTGGTTCGCTCTTTTTGGTCGACTCAGTTTCTGCCACGCCAGATATTTTTTTGCCCGATACTACGTGCTTTTCGATCCAGTTTGAGACTAGGTCAACCATGTCGTTAGCAAATTGGCCCTGCTCAAAGATAAGGTGTTCAGCTGAACCAACCATAACCAGGTTTTTGTCCGTTGACTGAATCTTGCTAAACAGTTCTAGGGTTCCGGACGGTTTGATCAAGCGGTCGCTCGCTCCTTGCAGAAAGAGCACGGGAATATCAGCGATTTGTCGAGCTTTGTGTGGGTTTTGACTCATTAAGTGGCGGAAACGATTTAACTCTTTGGCCGAAAAGCGACTACGGTTAAGGGGATCTTGCTCCCATTCTTCCGCTACTTCGGGATTGCTTGTTGCC
>CAJXZK010000339.1 GCA_913063055.1 uncultured bacterium | reverse complement strand
AATGATACGGCGACCACCGAGATCTACACCTCTCTATTCGTCGGCAGCGTCAGATGTGTATAAGAGACAGACCAAGTATTGCTCAATTTTAGGAGTACGGGACGAGTCTTCGAAAGTAAATGTATAAACAGATTTCTTGGCGGGTTGGCCAGCTAATTTACTATCGCTTTCACTAACTACAGTGATTGGCATTTTTTGAGCGGCCATGGCAGCCTTAACCTGCTCAGTTGTCACTTTGAAATAATCAGCCAGAGTAGTACCAGCCGGCAAGTTTTCGGCCGCCACTCGATAACTAGCTAGGCCACCCATAATAATGAACTTGCAAACAATCGGACCATCTCTCGGCTCCAGCTTACCCCAATTCTTGGGATACTTAATGCTAAAGCTCTGCTGCGCACTGCGAAAGGAAGCCATGTCCTCGAGGGAAAGCTGAGCTGCTTCTTTTACTTCCTTCTTGGTCGGAAATTCACCAGCTTGTACCGGAGCGCAAAAGCCCAAAAGCAAAACCAGTTGAACGCCACTGAGCAAGGCTGCCAACTGTAGTTTTCTAAGTGCAATTTGAATCGGCAATGTTCCCTCAACTAAAGCGCTAGAGGGATTTTAACACTGTCAGTTGTATTGCGGCGAGGAAATGACAAACTCCACGGCAAGACCACCATCAAAGTAGCTTTTACGTTCCAAATCGCCATGTTTGCTGGTCAGGGTTTTAGCGTACAAGCTACCAGCTGGACGCAAGCAGCCATCCAACTCCATCAACTGACCACAGTGCTTACCACCGTTTGCAACACCAAGGTTATGCACCTGGTCGCGAAAGGCCACTGTCCACGAGGCATTGTTTGCTCTCAATGTATTGAGGCCGAGAGTATAAACCTGGCGATCATGGACAATTTGATTGGGCACATCAGAGACGAAATAGCCATCGACAACCACTGCCCCACTCTTATCAAAGCGATAAATGAGTGACTGCCCGTAAGCCATAGAACCAATGGAAGGTTGCATGCGTCCGCCAATCACAGCCAATAAAGAGTCTAGTTTGACGCGGCCATGGGCTGTGCGAATCCAGTCATAAAGGCCTTGAACAAAAACATTTGACAATGTACGAGTTTGACCATCATCAAGATCGCGAGTCAATATTGCTTGAGCATCAAGAGGATAGTCCCCGCCATTGGCTCGAAACATCTCCATATTGGTGCGGCTGGAACGCGGGTCATTAATATAGTCGGCCAAAGAAAGATAGCCGCTCGGATAGCCGTCAGGCAGACCGACGATCATCACACCAGCTGCCGCTTTATCAGAAAGAGAAAAGGGTGCTGCACAGGCAGAACACAAGACATTGCCGAAGACCCGGTCACGAGAATCAGCAAATTCTAGCTCAGCGCGGGTGCGCACTATGCTTGATGGCATTTCACACTTGTCGACATCAGCCACAAACTGCTCTTTTGCCACCAGACTAGGCTGGGTGCCTACTGCGGCAAAGACAAATGACTGTCCAGCCACAGCCAGATCTCTAAAGGCTTTGTAACAGCCGTTCTCAATAGATGCAGCCGGTACTTCAGCCAGCTCTGCCGAAACAGGCAATGCCGTAGTGGTTGCTCCTCCCTGTGAAAGATAGCCAAGTTCTAAGGTGAGATTCTTTAGATCAACCGCTTCCATGGTGCGCGAATGAGCCAGGCTCTTAATAAAAGTCTGACGCGCGACAGTCAAAGGTTTTACCACTTTTCCACTGATACTTAAAGGCGCGCGGGCATCCTCTCGCAGAGCCAGCTTGAGACCTTCTACTAAGCGCCGGGCTGCGGCCTTGGTATTAGCGGCATCAAGCCGAGCTAAGCGCAAATATTCTTCGTTATTAAGATGTTTAGCCACCAACATGCTAGTGCGTGCCGTTGCCACAAGTGTGTTTATGCCAACGACTGGAATTGGTTTGCCATCCTGGGCAATTGAAGATGTGGCACTAGGGGCGCCATCACTTAAGCCGACATAACCATAGTAGGGGTCTTCCACCACTACTTGAGACAGCTCCCGTGCCGCCGCTAACGAAGCAGCCTCCACAGCGCATTCAGCATGCCTATGGGCAGTAAAGAATTTGACTAAACTGGCACAAGAAGTAGCAATAAAAATCAAGAGAGCCATAGCAAATATAAGCATAAGGCAAAGCATCGCCGAGGCCCGTTCACCTCTTAATGACCTTATTCTCTTTGCTAATTTGCTATGGCTCACTGAATTTTGCTCTATCTTTACTGACGCTGTTGCACTCACACTTAATTGCTATTAGCTATGGTCCGCCGACTGCCGTAGGCAATCCAGTGGTTGGCCCATAGGGTGCACAAATATTTGCCACATTGGCAATCGAGGAGCCCTTACCTACAGCTGGTGATCCTGGAACCACAGAGAAGTCTGATGAAGTCAGCGGACGAGGGATGAAGGCTATAGGAGACACCATCGCCGATAACGTTTTGCTGTCAACGAACTGAGGATCAACCAAGCTCGGAGCCAATGCTACTGTATTTCCAGAGACAGCAAATTGCACATTGCCACCGCCATTAATTTTTTGAGCAGCCGGCACATCCACAAATCCACCCCAGATGATTGAATTAGTTAGCCTTAGCTTGGCATTAGCATTGGTGCTAACGGTGTATTCAGGAGTAGCCGTCGCAATATGCACCATCGGATCAATCTTCTTCTCATAAAGAGTACTGTTAGCCACAGTGACGGTAGCAGAACTACCGGCAGGCGGAGCTACTTTGACATTGGAGACTCGAGCAGACAAGAACAAGCTATTTGTCACCCGGGCATTGCCGTTGGCAATATCGATACCATAGTCAACATAGGGGCCAAAAACACAGCTATGAGCATAAATCGTCGATTGAGCACCAGCGGTTCGTGCACCTTGAATGGCAGTGCCATTGTTAGACCAGAAGCCATAACTATTAGAGCCAAATGTACAATTGTTGAAAACAGAAAGATTATTGGCACCGGCCACAGGTAATTCAAGAGCACTTATTCCACAATCACGGAAATCACAGTTGATAAAATGATTGTTGCTACCTCCAAACACCACCCCACCCTTCTTTCCTTGAGCGTAAGGCGGAAAACCAGTAATTCTTGAAATTTCTACGTTTCTCAAAGAGTTGCCGTTAGTCTGAATATTGACTCCCTCAGCGCCATAGAACTCGAGCTTAATGCCGGAGCGACGCACCGCAACTAAGTGAACGTTTGAACCTGTAACCTTCACCCCGGTTGCAAGAGGACTGCCCTGTTTCAGCCCACTGAAAATCACCTGGCCAGAGTGCCCAGCAGCACTACTTTGTCTAATTACTATATTGCTAACAGGAACTGTTACAGAAGTATTATAGGTGACACCAGCAGTGCCACCATCAATGACGATATGATCACCACTAGCAACCTTGGTCCAATCAATTTTAGAAGGATCTTGCCAGGCTGTTTTCCAGTTCTCACCAGTAGTACCAGAACCTGTCGGAGAAACATAAAGATTGCGAGCGGCGACATCTTGAATGGTGGCAAAATGGGCAGTAAGTGCCACAGACAAACCAAGCATGGCCTGCGTTGCAAATTTTGGGATAGAAATACTTTTCACAATTATTCTCCATAGCAGCTGCCGCCCAAGGCAACCCTGGGCTTCCACTTATTTGATGCCTCAACTCTAATGGCGAACCGTGAATAAGTCGTGAGCCCAACGTGAAAAGGGCGTGAAGTTAGCAAAGACATAGCCAGTAGTCGCAACCATAACTCTGGCTCAGTTTTAAGAACCAATCTCTATTCATATAGTGGAATTACGATTGACCCGCTCCCCCTTGGGAACTATCTTGGGAACAGCCATAACGAGGGAAGATTCAGGTGCCGCAATACCGACAACCAGAATCATCCACCAAGGCTGAAACCACACCCAAAGGCAGCGACGCCGGTGATGGAACAACTCTTTCAGCTTCCAGCCAGCCCAACTGGCTAGGCGAAAACATTTGGACACCGGTGCAAGAGAACGTGCTCAACCCGATGGCCAATGGCACCGGAGCAGTGCGCATCTACAACACTTTTGCTCCGGCTGATCGACAGGCGAAAGAAGCCAAAGTGGCCGAAGTACATAACGTTGCCCAGTGGGGCGTACAGACTCTCTCCGAAACCGCCGGCGCTATCGTTCCCTATGCAATAGCAGGCAAATTGCTGCATGGCAGCGGCAGACTCTTTGGCGAATCAATCGGTGCTAAAGGAGTAACGGCAAGAATTCTCAGCCATGAAGCTGGAGCGCAAATTGTCGGTGCGGGCATGTACGACTTTATCAAAAAGCCCAATCAGGGCGAAACCAGAGTTAGCAATTCAGTTGCGACCATGGCCAGCTTCACCGTTTTTGAAGGGGGCAATCGCCTAATCAAAGCAGAATCTATGGGCCTGCTGGCTCGAACCAGTGGCAGAGCTGTGGTTGGCGCCGGCGGTGGAATGGTGGGCTATGACACTTCGCACATAGTCGCTGGAATGATGGGAGAGACGACCCAAACAAACTGGTCTGACCGCGCTAAAGCCATGGCCTCCGGGGCCTTTATCAATACCTCCCTACCGGCAATCTCTCACGGTCTCACCCGAGCCTATGATGCCGGTATTAATAGCCAACCCTGGGGCAAGGGCATACCGATTGAACGCTACTTGAAATATGAAGGGCTAAACCATCCAGAACTTGCCGAAGCAGCCAGGTTCAATCCCCTCGCCAGGGTGAAGGAAGTAAAAACCCCTGGAGCGGAAACAAAAGCAGACGTGGCTAAAAATGTGGTTGAGCTGCAAAAGCAAGACAGTGCCGCCAAACTGGCCCATGAGCTGACACACCTGCGCCTGGCCAAGCAAATGGAGCCACTCTATTCGCTGCTTGAGCCAATGAGCAAGGCCAATCCAGAAAAAGCAGAACAAGACTTTTATAAGCTGCGTGCCTTTGCCGAATCAACAGCCAGAGCAACCGAGAACAAAGTTCTACAACGGATGCAGGGGCCGAACGCCCCACA
Organism: uncultured bacterium; assembly: GCA_913063055.1. Classification (GTDB taxonomy): domain Bacteria; phylum Cyanobacteriota; class Vampirovibrionia; order Obscuribacterales; family Obscuribacteraceae. The sequence goes on along the minus strand of CAJXZK010000339.1, from coordinate 8 downwards.
GGTAGTGG
>CAJXZK010000338.1 GCA_913063055.1 uncultured bacterium | reverse complement strand
AGAAGACGGCATACGAGATCTAGTACGGTCTCGTGGGCTCGGAGATGTGTATAAGAGACAGGCATTTGCTCAGGCAAGGTAACATGCACAGGACAGCAGGTTTGAGCGACTTTTATCTGGTTAAACTGGTCTTTCATGTACCCATGGTATACTATTACACCGAACTGTGGAATAGTTGAATTGTTAATTTTACTCGACCAAGCTGCGTACATTTATTAGCTAGAACCTCATCTCTTTGTTGCACGATACAGCTAAAATCAGTAAGACGAAGTTGACTAGCAAGCCCTGCCATTAGTCATAGGAGCAACAATGATTGATGATAAACAGCATTGGGAAACAGTCTATGAAACCAAGGCTCCAGATGCAGTAAGCTGGTATCAGCCGCATTTAGAAAAATCGCTACAGCTGATTATTAACGCTGACAGCAATAGAGCGGCTCAAGTTATTGACGTCGGTGGCGGTGAAGCAACACTAGTCGATGATCTTCTGGCCACTGGCTATAGAAATGTTAGCGTACTAGATATTTCACAGAGAGCAATCGATGTCTGCAAAGCCAGGCTTGGTGAGCAATCTACTTCTATTACTTGGTTTACTACAGATATTCTGAAGGCTGCACTTCCTCAAAAGTTTTATGATATCTGGCACGATCGCGCTGTCTTTCACTTTCTTACTTCTGAAGAGCAACGCCGCAAATATGTAAGCCAAGTCGCGCAGGCCGTAAAAGCCGGTGGGCACGTGATAGTGGCAACTTTCGGACCGCAAGGCCCGGAGAAATGCAGTGGTCTCTCAACCATGCGCTACGATGCAGATTCTCTACACGAGCAGTTCGGCATAAGATTTCGCCTGGTTGAAAGTGCTACGGAGTTACACAACACACCGTTTGGTACCACTCAGCAATTTCTCTATTGCTACTGCAAGCTGGAAAACTGAAGATAACAAGCTAGATGATTAGTGTCTGGCACAATCAATAATTCTCTTTGCTACCGTACATCAAGTTCAACATAATTGATTGCCCTGCAGCAGTTTTAGTATCAAGGCCCTCTTTGACTGCAATCAAATGTTTATCACTGCCCATAAAATGACGGAATATAGGTCTTAGCTCTAATTGTTCTTCGCCGTCTTTGTGGCAAAAACGAGCTAGATCAAAGGTAATTAAGCCTTCGGCGTCAGAGAGTGCTTTCAACGCATCAGAGAGGCCAAGGCTCTCGGCGTACTTATCTTCAAATACCCTCGTTATGCTATAGCCGTGATGCAGGCAATAGTCTTTGACAACTGCTCTTTGTGCCTCACAGCTACAGAGATCTCCACAATTTCGTACATAGGCTACGAGTCTGGTTTTTCTAGCTCTAGAAACTGTTTTAGTGCCCCAGCGGCTGCCGAGATCAGTACTGAGACCATCAATAAGATCATCGCAGGAGCAATTGGATTCTGAAACTGTAGTAGCTGAGCGCTGGTGCAGTGGCTGTCTCAAGCGCTCATCACTTGAATTATCTCGATATCTAAATCTGTCAAACATATTCACGATAACTGGCCTCGAACTATGTAGCGCTGATGCCTTATACCATAGCGGTATGTTCAGAACTTCACATCATCCTTCTGACTATTAAACTAATCGTTCTTGGGCTCGCCACGGGGATCGTGTAGCATTACAGCAACAGGCCGGATGGTTCTATCTTTGACTAGAAAACGATTTGCATTTTTATTCATCGCTCTCTTGCTACTTCAGCAAGATCTATTTCAGCAAGCAGCTTCAGCAAATGAAAGTTCGTCAACCATTGCCGCGGCCGAAGCCGTGTACCGCGAAAGAGTCGCAGCGTGGACAGCTTCTCCAGGCGAAAATTCTGATTACATTGCGGTTGCCCTAGAAAGTTTAGCTGCTCTCTACAGCGAAAATGGACGCAATGACGATGCCATTTCAAAATACAAAGAGGCACTGGCCGTGCGAGAAAAAGCAGCCAAGCCGGCAGCTTCATATATCGCTGTCACTGAAACGAAATTGGCCGATTGCCTCACCCTGGATCACCGTTATGAAGAATCTGAGCCTCTGCTATTGGCTGCATATACGACCCAGGCAAAGCTTCTTGGAAAAGACAATCCTGAAATTCAAAAGACAAAGAGAAAGTTAGCCGTCTGCTATCTCGAGCAAAAGAAATTTGCTGGCGCTGAAATACTCTTTCAAGAGCTTTTCCAGACGGCCAAAGAACACAGTTACCGCACGGCTTGTGGTCATCGCAATCGGGATGAACTTCTCTACGCCGGACAGCTTACAGATCTGACTGACTGCTATATGCGCCAGAAGAAATGGGATATAGCAATACCATTGAGCGAGCAGTTATTGTTTATCTACCAAAATGACGCAGTGACCTGTAAGGAACCGATTTCACTACCTTCAGCTCTTCTCACTATGGCCACTTGCTATAGTGAAGGCGGCCAATGCCTGCGAGCAGAGCCACTGTTTGTGCAAGCGTCGCATCTCATTCACTTGCCAAAGAAACCACATCCAGCTTACCAGGCCATCATCCTCACCAAGCACGGAAATAATCTCTCAGCCCTAGGCAAGTTCAACGAGGCAGAGTCGCTCTATAGGCAAGCTTTGTCTAGCTGGAAAGGTGTGAATAAACCAGGAGACGGCGATAGGCTTGAGACCATTGAAGCCTACGCAGCGCTTCTGAGAAAGACAAATCGCTTAGATGAAACGCAAAAATTGTTGGCTCAGGCTGCTGTTATTAAGAAAAACCCTCTGACTACGAGGATACCCTTGCCAAAAATTTTTATGGAAACTAGCACAATCGAGCTCGGTGGGCCCATTTACCAGGAAAGAACCCCTATACCACCAAATTAAAGCACGAGACTTCACCATCTACGGTGCCAAGATAGACTTTGTCTTTATTGATTAGTGGTGGTGCTTCAACTTGTTTGTGCAAGAACCTTTGAAAGCGCAAACTGCCGGTCGCTGTGTCAAAGCCTTGCATCCAGCCTTCTTTGCTGACACAAATTACACTAGCACCAATTGTCTCTAAAGCAGCTCCAGGCGAACCTTTGAGCGGTGCTTTCCACTTTAAGGTGCCGGAATACTTCTCACAGCAATAAAGCCATTTATTTTCACTGGCAAACATAACTGAAGTGAAAACAATCACGCCGCTCTTTAGAATTGGACTAAAGGTCGGATATTCCCATATGAGCCTTCCTGTCTCGGCCTCTAGGGCGAAGCAGACACCGCCCTGGGTACCGACATAGACAGTGTCAACAGAGGCAGTTGGCGTGCTGACGATGCGACCATCAGCGACATACTTCCAATTTAGTTTGCCACTGTGAGCGGCAATGGAATAAACATGACCGCCACGGGTACCGAAGTAAAGCGAGTCGCCATGGGCACGCGGGGCCGCAACAATGGCATCAAGAGCACTGAAGTGCCACAAACGTCTGCCCATGCGTATGTCTAAAGCAGTGACTTGCCCGGTGCGATCGCAAACAATAACCTGATTGCCAGCCATAATTGGGCTTGCAAGCACAGGCGCTGAACCTTCCCAGCTCCAAATTATCTTGCCTGTGGTTGAATCAATAGCTTGGGTCTTTCCAGCACTGTCGCTTACAACTAGGCGTCCATCAAGAAAAATTGGCGATGTGAGAATAGGTGCATCCGCATCAAAATTGAATGACTGAGCACCACTTTCTGCTTGTAGTGCGTAGAGTCGGCCATCGGTAGAACCAACATAAACAGTCTTTTCATCGCGACTAATTACTGGATGAGCAGCCCAACCAATCGGTCCATGAGTAGGGAAAGTCCAAACAGCTGGCTCGTCTTGCGAAGTTTTTGCCGGGCTTAGATTTTCCTTTTGCTCGGGAGTTTTAGCTGTTGGTGCTGGCGGAGTATTTGTTTCAGTATCAACTATCGGAGTGGAGATATTGTTATCCCTAACAAACGAAGGGACACCGGTAATAAATACTTCTTCGCCGCGCTCACCTTTCTTTATTAAAGGCTGATCGCGATTCTTTACCGCTTGTTGGTCGGCAATTTTGTTTGACGGTTTGGCTACTTGCGGTTCTTGTGCCTCATGAATGGCCTTGCCTGTTGGATTTCCGCCAGGTAGTACCTGGGGCTCTACTTGAACTGTATTGGACGAATTCTTCTGAGCCGTCAGGCGCGCCTTTTCTTGCGCCAGGTTTTGCTCTAGTTCTGCTTCGGTAGGCTCAGCTACAGCCGTATCACGCTTGGCTGTTGCTCGCGGAGAAAGTCCCATGCGAGCTACACGCATTTCAAAAATCAAATCATCGACAATGCCAAGCACGTCGGTCATCGACTTATAGCGGTCATCAGGCTGCTTAGCCATCATGCGCTTGACCACGCGATCAAGCACTTCGGGAATTTCAGGGTTGAGACGTTTGGCTGATGGCACCGGTGCATTAGTATGCTTCATTGCCATCTCAATCATTCCCTGGGCGCGGAAAGGTAATTGCCCTGTGCACATTTCAAAGAACAAGATGCCCATCGAATAAATATCAGAGCGGTGGTCTTGTTGTTCGCCGCGACAAAGTTCCGGAGACATATAAGCGGGTGTACCCATGCCCTTAGTGGCTGAGTTGAGATAAACTCGACCAACCAGCAAGCGGGCTAGACCAAAGTCTCCAATCTTCAAATCGCCTTCATTGGTAATAAATATGTTGTCGGCTTTGACGTCCTGGTGAACCACCCCTCTTTTATGGGCGAAAGATAAACCTGAAGCCAATTGCTTCATCCAGTTGAGGCAATGCTCTAAAGGTAGAGGGCCCTGGGCCACCCGGGCTGCCAGGTTGCCGCCAGGCAGATACTCCATGGCCACGAAATGGTGCTCTCGGCTATTGCGAACTTCGGCTCCAATATCAAAAACCGTGACGATATTAGGATGGTCGAGTTGGGCCGCGAGCCGGGCTTCTTCTCTAAATACGTCTACATTTTTCTTATCTGCCATTAAACCTGTCTCTTATACACATCTCCGAGCCCACGAGACCGTACTAGATCTCGTATGCCGTCTTCTGCTTGAAA
>CAJXZK010000337.1 GCA_913063055.1 uncultured bacterium | reverse complement strand
ACTGGCTCATTTGTGCTAGTGTCTGTTACTCTGCGGTTTGTCGTCATTTCGATGCGCACAAAGCCACCGCTTTTGGTGCCGCGAGCAATGGCAGCCATTAGTTTCGCCACTTTGTTCTTGCCCTGGCAATGCTCTAAAGTAGAGATTGCTGCAATTAAATCGTACTTGTTTGGCTCGATCATAAACACATCGTTGTCAGCCAGTACCGCTTCAATGATATTATCGACTTTGTAGGTGCTGGCATACTCTTTCAGTAAATCAATAGATTCAGCCAGTACATCAACAGCTGTTATGTTTGCGGTTTTATTGCTCTTTTGCAGGGCTTGTGCCATAGGAATGGCATTGCGACCAACGCCGCAGCCCAGGTCTAAAATTTCAATTTTGCCCTCAAGATAATCGAGCAAGCGCATCAGCGGCTGGTCTGGGTTTTCTAGCCATGAGTCTTTCTCAAATAATTTGAAGCGGCTGTAGTAAGCCTTGTGATACTGCAGGGTTTCTTGACGGGCGCGCTCAAAATCAATTGACATTCTTTTTCTCTAGTTACTGTGGTTTTGGGTTGAATAAAGAGCGCCACGGGTGCGCAGTTGAATGTGATTGCCTTTTCTGTAGTGCTGAATAACATGTCTAAGCCGGGCTTGGTCTTTTTCAGTGAGGTTAGTTTCGTACCAGTTGCTAAAGGCAAAGGTAAAGGCTTCAGCAGTGACGCCACAGTCAGGAAAAACAAAAGAGTAGTCGGTTTCTTCGTAGGGTATCTCGTCTTTTCGATACTCTGTAAAAATGCGCTCCAGGGGGCCTTCATAAATTTCAGTGGCATCCAGCTCTCGTTCTCTTGATGGCACAAAGCGTCTGGCGATGCGATCGTAGTCGCAGTCACCGTAGAGGCCGAAAATAAAGAGATGGCCGTTGGGCTTGAGAACACGCTTCGCTTCTGTAAGGGCTGCTTCTCTATCTTTGACGAGATGGAGCATCCACGGCATTATTACTACATCAAAGCAGTGATCATCAAAGGCGAGAGTTTCAGCCGCCATTTCCATGAAGGTCAGATTCTTGATGCTATTGCGGCTGGCGTACTCTGCGGCAAACTGCACCAGGCGGTCGTCGGGGTCTACTCCGGTCACTCTTTTTGCCAGCGGTGCCAGTTGGTAGCAAAGTCGGCCGTTGCCGCAGCCCAGCTCAAGTATGTTCTTGTCAGTCAAGCTGGTTTGCTTTTCTATCGCGGCAATCTCAGCGCCAGAGACAGCAAAGAAATTACTCCACAGTCGCATTGACTGCAGATAATCTGAGCTTCTCCGGCGTGATATCTTCGAGATTTGCGTCATAAATTAGACCAGGGCTTTTTCCTTGACAGTCAGGCCCTTGTCTTTTAGAGCTTGCTCATAAGTGAAAGCTTGGTCCATGCCGCTCAGTAAGTCGGCTTTGTAGTAGTCTGAGTACCAACGCTCGCAATCCCATTTGAATGCTTTTCTCAAACGCTCAAGGTAGGTTGTCCAATCGCGCTGGCTAGCTTTTTCTTGCCAGAGGGCGAGAATATTGTCAAAGGTCGCCTCTTGTTCTTTTTGGAAATCGAGGATGGCTTCTTCTTCACCTTGCTCAAAGCGCTTGAGATTGCGCGAGAAAGGTATTGAGCCGAGATATTTGTCGGCGCCAACTCTCTCTTTGATATATTCAGCGTCTTCATCACCGTCTACTTTGTTGCCAACAACATAGGTGCGATCAGCAAATTGTGGTGCAATTTCTTCGAAGTCTAGAAACACTTGAGTAGATTTTTCAGTGGGTTCTAAGACAAAGACATTGATGTCGTAAGCAAACGAAAGCGATGTAGCAACGTTATCGGTGCCTGCTGTTGTGTCAGCTACAACTAAGTCAGATTGTGTATCTAGCATGTGGTGGAATATGCCAGCAAGACTTTTGAGCTTTTCGTGATAGCAGGAGCCACCGACATCTTCTTGTTGATAGGTACCAACAGTAAGCAGGGCGATGTTGCCATCTTTTAGAGCATACTTTTCTATGAAGGGGTCGTTAGCTTTGGCTGTGATGAAATTAGATCCCACTGCTGGTGGAGTGGTGCCAATCATTGGTCTGTCACCAACATCGCTTCTTGAGCCTTTGAGGTAGTCGGTGACTTCATCAAAGTGCAAGCCCAATTGTTTGGTTTCACCTTTTAAATTGAGAGCACTCTGTAAGTGGGCATTGAGATCGGCGTCTACAGCCACTACAAAGGGAAAGCGCTTGGCTAAATATTGAATGAAACCAGAAGAAGTGGTGGTTTTACCTGCTCCGCCTTTACCAAGAAATGCAATCCTCATCTTCTATCTCCTATCTGTATTGTCTAAAGTTGTACCTAGCTCACAGCTCTGGCAGATGCCAAATAGTTCAAGCAGGTGTTCTGATACTGAAAATCCGTAGTCTTTTTTGATTGTTTCTTCGAGGCTGGCCAGAAGGCACTCTCGTAGTTTGATGCTTTTATCGCAGCTCTTGCAGACCAGGTGGTGATTGTGGTGACCTGGTTCCACTACTTCGTAGCGTTTTTCTTGATCACCAAAGCTCACCGCTTGAACTAGTCCTTGTCTGGTTAAGAGTTCAAGGGAGCGATAAATTGTAGTGAGACCGGGGCTCTTGCTTTGCTCATCTTTCGTTTGGTGCGAGAGCTTCATGCGGAAGCTAAGGTCGCGCGCACTGAGCATTCCTGGCGCTTTTTGCAGAGCTTCCAGAACGGCCTTGGCACCTTTGGGAAGGTTCTTGCGGGCACCAACTAGTCTGCTTTCGAGCTTGCTTCTAATCATTTATTTTGCTCCTGCTCTTTTAGCTCTGAAGCAATTAGTCTGACTATTGAGCCTGATAAGTTTTCTGGATAACCATAGAGCTTGACTACGCTATCCGTTTCTCCGGGTAGAGAATTGCTGGCGAGAATATCTGGTGCTATCCACTGCAAAGTCAGAATGTCGTGGAAACTCTCGTGCTCAGGCTCTTGATTGTACCCATAGAGCGGCAAATAGCTGTGGAAGACAAAGTTCTTTTTCTGGCGCAAATAGTCTGCCAGGGCAATAGCTTCTGGTTGATTGGCCGGAATGCGCACTAAGATGTAGCGTTTCTCTAATTTTGCCAGGGCCTCAAGGGCACTATTTAGTGCTGCCTGGTCAAGGCTAGAGTTAAACTTAAAGCCAGGCTTGTAGATAATGTAAGCGTGACCGAAGCCTTCTTTATATTCGATGCTCAGGCTTTCGCCAGGATCCTGCGCTTTTGTTTCTTCTTCTTCTTCTTCTTCTTCTTCTTTTGACTGAGTTAACTGAACTTGATCAGTGACTGATTGCACTGAGCGGTCGAGAATTTCTTCAAATTGAAATAGTATCGACTGCACCAGGTTGGCATACAGCTGCGGCACATAGGCCGTTCGCTCTAAAAGCAGTTCTGCTACTAGTGGTAATTGTTGCTCGCTCAGGCGGCTACTGATTGCCAGACTTATATTTGTCTGGGCTTTTGTCTGGGTCTGGGCTTGGGCCTCTACTATTGTTTGCACCAAATCGATGGCCTTTGTACCGAGTTGGCGTCCTAGAGCGCTTCTTAATTGTTTGACCGTGCTCAGTAACTTGCCTTGAAACTTAGTTACCCATAAAACAGATTCTGGATGATTGGCGAAGAAGACCCGCGGATAGTGGCAAAAAGCAAAGCCAACAATTGAATTGTAGCCAGCATGAAAGTGAGCTGCTTGACTGGCTAAACTATGGGTTACCAGCTCAGTTGTATTGATGGTCAACTCGCTTGCATCCATCATCTCTCTTAGACCAGTTACTATGGCTGAGCCAATGCCCAGGCCTCGTCTATTGAGGGCCACAGCCATGCTGTTAAATTCCACATGGTAGGGGCTAAGTTTGTCAGCCACCATTGCTCCGCATATCTGCTCGTTGTATTGAGCAACAGCAATGATGCGCTCTCCAGCCAGAAGAGTTTCCTTTACTCCCGCTTCACTAAAAAGATCTGGGTCGGGGTAAGCTTCACACCCTTCTTTGCCAACTCCACCAGGGCCGAGAGCGGCAACATACATTTGGGCAATATCCTTGCTGAGCTTATCGGCTTGCTCTTGGCTGGCGGCAAAGACAGCCACTTTTGGAGTTTCACTAGCTATGTACGCAGGTGCGCTCAGCGTCATCTTTTACCTCCTTTTCAGCGTTTGGGCAAAAAATATTGATAAGGTGTTTGGCTAGATTGTGACCGTTGGCTGCTGTGACGTTGCCACCAGGATAGGTGCCGGCACCACAAACATAGAGATTTTGCAAAGGAGTTTCGTACGGGGCACAGCCCGGCAAGGTGCGCTTTTCAAAGAGATATTGTGGCGTCATGGGCAAGTGCCAACAGGAGAGTGAGGCTAAATTGAAGTCGCGGGCCAGGGCTCTTGGTGATACGACATAGCTGCTTAAAATCAGCGAACGAAACTCTGGGCACTGCGCTTCAATAGCCTTAATAGTATTTTCGAGCAGCTGGAGGTCGTCAGCTTCACTCCAGGCCATGCCAGCAATTTGTGCTGGCACATAGTGAACATCAACTGATAGCACCTGTTCATTGGGCCTAGCGCTATCAGCCATTGATGCATCTTCCAGGGTAGGAAAGGCCATCGTTAACATCAAGCGCTCTGGCAAAATGCCATTTGGCACTGCACTAGAAGCCGCTTTGACAGCAGCCAGTGGCGGTGCCATGACAATCACTCCCTTGTGGTTGTGACCAATCTTTTGGAGGGTCTTAAATGAGGGCAGCTCTTTGAGAAGGAAGTGCAATTTAGCTGCTGAGACTTTGGGGCGATTGTCCTGCAGATACTGGCGAACTTCTGCGGTTGTGTCTGTGCCTTCAAGCAGTTGCTCGAATAGTACGTAGGAATCGGCGTTCACTACAACTAGATCAAATTGGCGTTGGCTGCCATCAGCTAACTCTATGGCCGAAACTTTTTGCTGCGCATTACCCTGTCTCTTATACACATCTCCGAGCCCACGAGACCGTACTAGATCTCGTATGCCGTCTTCTGCTTGAAAAA
>CAJXZK010000336.1 GCA_913063055.1 uncultured bacterium | reverse complement strand
TCGCTAGCGCCAATTGTTGGGCTAAGTTACAGAGGTTGTATTGGAATTGCGCCAAAGCTCCGGCTCCTTTTCTCAAGAAACTCCAATCCGCCCCCGAGCTGTGGTTTTTGAAGCTGTCTGGTTCTAACCTCAGTCATGAAGACTATTTGTTGATTGCAAAGTTAGCTAGTCTGAGACAGCTTGATATTGCAAACAATAAAATTGACAAAGAAGACCTGCAGGCTTTGACTGCTCTCGACAAACTGACCACCCTCAGGGTTCAAGGTTGCCATATTGGTCCTGACTGCATTGCTGTTTTTAAGAAATTCAAGTCATTGGTTCACTTGGAAATTTTGTCAGGTGGTGCCTCTGATCCTAATTTTGCCGCCCTTCGCACGGCTCTGCCTGGTGTGAGAATTCACTGATAGGGCGATTTTCTCTGATCTTAGGCTGCTTACTCTAGGCCTCTCCAGTTCATTTCTTTGGGGCTGCTCTTGCCGCTAAGATTGTCTAGAACCTGTTGTTTCATGTATTGAGCATATTCGTTTGTTGGTTGCTGCTGAAGCGCTGTTTGAAAATCAATCAGGGCTAAATCGTACTTATGCAAGTAGCGATAGCATGAGCCCCTAAACAGATAGAAGTCCGTGTAGTTTGGCATGATTTTTATTGCTTGGCTTAGCTTATCCACCGCTTGCTCATAACGGCCCATACCGTGAAGGGCAAGGCCATCGTAGAAGAGATTCATTACCGGTTTACAGGGGCTGGCGATTGCAGTCGCGGCAATCGCTCTTTCTAGTGCTGCTCGGTGCATCATTATGGGAAACAGCGAGGTTCTATCGCTCTTTTTTTCGTCAGAATAGCTAAGCGGAGCTGTGCTTCTGTCGAGAGCTTCTTGGGGTTGATGCGCCAGTTCATAGGCCATGATTTGGTCTGTTGTTTGGCAACCATAGCCATAGTTGCCGTGGGTTTTTAGGGTGTCATAAAATTTTATGGCATCTTGGTAGTTCATCTGGTAGAGCTGCGCTTTGGCTAGTTCATAGTGACGGCATGATTGGCTCAGTCTTTTGGGATTAAAGACAGTTTCAATTAAGTCTGGAACTACTGCTGAGTGTTCTAGTACTAGAGCTTTTTTGAACGCAGCCTCGGCTTCTGCGTAGTGTTCAGTGTGAGAGAGAGCCGCACCGTAGGCCGTTTGGATGCTGTAGTCGAGGGGGCTTAACTCAACTGCTTTTCGCAGGTCTGCAAGGGCTTTTTCGTAAGCTAGTTTATTATTTGCATCGCCATCTTTTAAGTTTATGGTGTAGCTAATGGCACGGCCGAAATAGGCTAGGGCGCAGTTGGGGTCTATGGCGATACACTTGTTGCATTCTTCTAAAGCCTTGTTTGCCTCAGAGTGAAATAGCGCTGTAGCGGCGGCATGACCATGGGTATGCAAGGCGGCCTTACTGTCAAACCATGCCGGTGAGCCCGGTATGAGCATCCAGGCTACGACAATTGTTATGGTCAGCCAGGAGACAAAGGCACCAATGGCGGCCACTATGCTAGCTATTGACGTAGTTTTGCCTGCTGAATTGAATTGAAGTGAGACTTGATTGGGGTTATTTCTTTGCCAATTGGAGTGATTGGTGCTGTTAGCCCCAGGATAAGCTAACGAATTTTGTGCCGTCGCAAAATCTCCGAAGTTTGGTTCATCCTCTTCTGGCAGCGTTAGCTGCCCGCTGCTGACAAGGTTGGCGCTGTCTACAACTTTGAGAGTGATGTTGTCGGCCGTGCCTTCTTTTATTTTGAATTGAGCTGCCGTTGAGAAAGTTGCATATGGTGGCTCTTTGTGCGCCTCTCTTTTAGGTTCTCTATCAGGCTCTTTTTGAGGGGCTGCGGCCTTTTCGTTGGCTCCGTTATTGTTATCTCCGGAATTATTGTCGTTGTTCTTGTCGCCATTCTCGTCATCATCGTCAGGCAGGGATGGCTCATCTAAGTCTTGAATTATCTGATGGCAATTGGCGTAGCGATCTTTTAGGTTTATGGCAGTGGCTTTGGCCACTATTTTGTCCATTGCAAGAGAAACCTGCGAGTTCTCTTCTCTGGGATGAGAAACACTGATAGGCTCAGGCTCTTTTCCTGTTAGTAGAAACGATAGAGTGGCGCCCATACCGTAAATATCGCTCTGGCTTACTGGTTGACCGCGGAATTGTTCCGGTGGAAGATAAGCTGGCTTGCCCACTACTGAGCCGGTAGCGTTCGACTCCACTTGCCTAGCTACATTGAAGTCAATCAACTTGAGAACGCCGTCATTGCGCAAGATCAAGTTTTCGGGAGTGAAGTCGCGGTGTACAACTTGTGGTTCCTGGCTATGGAGATAGTTCAAGATTGTGCACATCTGTCTAGTTAGGTCGCGCACTCGCTCTTCTGATAGTGGTCCTTCTTTGGCTACGACTTCGCGCAATGATTTGCCATCAATATGCTCTAAGACCAGGTAGGCTCTGTGATCTTCGACGAAGAAGTCTTTTAGCTTAACTACTTGATCGTGATTGAGGTGCTTTAAAATTCTTGCTTCACTTTCAAAACTTTCTAAAACATCTTTGCGAATACTGATATCGACATATATGGGCAAGAGAAATTCTTTCAGCACTACCGTATCGCCACTGGCCTGATCGTAAGCCGAATAGGCTGCACCCTGCCCGCCCACACCGAGCGAACGCTTGACTCTGTAACGACCGTCATTGAGAACAATGTCTTCAGTCAATGGCTTGAGGCGGTCTCTTTGTGGTGGCGCCGATAGTGCCTGTAGCCACATCTCTGTGTAACTATGGTCAACCGGTGGCTGCAGGGCTTGCACTAAGGCTGCCGAACGGCTTACGCCGGGGGCCCAACGCTCTATGGCATCTAAGATGATCTCGCGGTCTTCCACCGATTCCACTGCACCCATACTTAGTTTTATAGGTTCGCCGTTGTCGCGGTTAAATTGCAGTTCTGATGCAGTGATCTGGCCCTTCTGGTTCTTGCTATTGAGCTCAATAGATGTCAGTGAACTCCAGGGGATGATCTCGCCTTCTTTTTTCTTTTCGCCTAGCCAGCGAAACGATCTAAAGCCCAGAGGGGTGAATTCATAGTTAGTCGGTTGTTTGAGGACAAAGCGGACAACCATTGCAACGATTGCGGCTGACAGCGCTCCAATAAGAGCGAGAAAGGTTTGGTTAGAGATGGTGAAGATATTTCCAGTCAGTTGGCCCGACCCATTGTTGTGGTTCAACTGATTAGGGTCAAGTAGCTTGCCCAACGCTGCGGAAAGTTCGGGAAAGTACATGCAAAAGAGCTGCAGCAGAGCCAGGTTTATTGTAATAGCAATGGCAGCGTTGATGTATCGCTCTTTCTTGCTCGTTGTTTTGTGGCGGTGCTTAAACCAACGCTCAATGGCGATAAAGGGTCTGTAGCGAATTACCATTTTGTCGCGGTCGACAACTCTTGTTTGTAGTTTGAACGCGGTGGCTGTGTCAGTTTTGTTAACTGCTTTTAGTGCTTTGAGCCAGTACCAAATAAAGGGCACTGTCATGAACCCGCCATAGAAGACGCCGACGAACTTATTGGGGAAACTTTTCTTTTGCTGGTCGGTGCAGAGCTTTTTCAGTTTTGATGGCCAGTAATTAAGGGCTTCAGTGAAATAGATCGCTGAAATTAGAAGTAGCCAGGGCAGCATCTGTATTACTGGATAGGCGCTCAAATAGAGCAATTGGCTGAAGAAGTAGCCGATTAGTGATATCCAGGCTAAGGGCAGCAGGCTGAGTAGCACTGTTCGGCTGCCAGCAGCGCTGGCACATTCTGGCAAGTGCGGCACAGTATGTTTGATTAGTTGCTTTTGGCTGATGTAAAACCAGACTAGGTGCAACACATAGAAAACTATGGCCGTTATGAAGCTTGCCGATGTCAGCGGATTGAAGTCGCCATGCCTTGAGACGATTTCTGACGGAACTAGAAGAAAGGCACAGATTGATATTATCGCTGTCAGCATACCCATCTTTAGCTTGGGTAAAGGCGGTAGCGGCTGGGGGGTGCTTTTGCTTTCACCAGCAGGTTCGGCCGCTACTAGTGTTTCTTGAGGCGGTGCTTCTAGTTGTGCCCCTGATTGTTTCTCTAGTTGTTCCTCTAATTTTTCCTCTGAATGATCCGCCGAATTTTCCTCTGCTTGTTCGGCTGCTTGTTCCTCGGATTGTGTCTCTGTCACAAGAATGCTGCTTTCGCTACTGACAGTCGATCCTGAATTATCCTCGACAATCTCATCGCTAATTTTTAGCTCGATTGTTTCGCGTTCGGCTTCCGCTAGTTTGTGCTTTTGCGCTTTTCTCTTTTTTCTTGTCAGTTCATGGTCCGAATTGCCGCTCATGCCTCTGCCTCGTCACTTGCTGATTTAGCGGTTGCCTTGTGCTCACTTGATGCTGTGGGACCGGCTGCAGCAGCCGCTAGTTCGGGAACGTTGTGCTTAGCTTCTAGTGCTCGCAAATGTTCTATGAGTTGTTCCGCGCTGGCCATTCGATCTTGCTTCTCGAAGGCTGTTAGAAGGGTTACTAGATTTTCCATCTCTGCAGATATGTCAGGCAGGATGGCGCGGATATCAGCTTGGGATAGGGGCACTGGGTCTCGACCTGTTAAAAGATAATGTAAGGTGCCACCGAGAGCGTAGAGATCGCTTTGGGGCACTGTCTTGCCGCGTAGTTGCTCGGGGGCAATGTAGGCCTGTTTCCCTACTAGCGTGCCAGTTGCTGTGCCAACAAATTCGTTTGAGGCGCCGAAATCGATTAGAACGACTGTGCCATCGTTTTTCAAAACTAAATTGTCAGGCGTGAGGTCGCGGTGCACTACTGGTGGTTCTTGACTGTGCAGAAACTGAAGTATTTCAGCAATTCGCATGGCCCAGTTTAATACTGGTCTTTCGGCACAAGCACCATTTTGCTTTACATATTGCCGCAAGTCTTGACCGTGTATATACTCCATCAAGAGATAGTGCCGCTCTTCTTCAACAAAATGATCGAGTACCCGAGCGATGTTAGGGTGCCGCAGACCAAATAGCATTTTCGCTTCTCGCACC
>CAJXZK010000335.1 GCA_913063055.1 uncultured bacterium | reverse complement strand
GATTAGCTGCACTAACAGTTCTTTGGGGGCAAAGCAAAGTACCATCCAAATCGACTGCAGCAACTTTAAAAGGGAAAGACTGACCTTTAGCTGCACTAGCTTTCAAATCGCTTTTATTAGCATCCAATTTATTAGTATCCAAATCTCAACACCCGCACAAACCCGCAAATTCGACTATAATTTTCACTATATCGACATGATACACGCAAAACCGCGCAACTGACAACCCTAAATCCAGCACAAACCAGCAAAACCATAAAATGCTTAATGAAGAGCGAAAATTCAAAATTTTAGAAGCACTAAGCCTTCGCGGCCGGGTGCTCTCTTCTGAGCTCGTTGCTGAACTCAATGTTTCAGAAGACACAATTAGAAGAGACCTTAAAGACTTGGCCCTGGCTGGTTCAATCAAAAGGGTGCATGGCGGAGCTTTGCCGGTAGGGCAAGTGCCGTTTAGTTACGAGAAGAGGCAAAAGGAATCGATCGGCGAGAAATCTGCCATCGCTAAAAAAGCAGCAGCACTGATTAGCCCAGGCCAGGTAGTATTTATTGACGGCGGTACGACAACTGCTTTAGTAGCAAGTTTCTTGCCAAAAGACTTAAAAGCCACATTCATAACCTATAGTTTGCCCACAGCCATAGCCTTGACGGAACAAAGCAATTGCCATGTGCGCCTTCTAGGCGGCCGTGTAGTGAAAGAACTATTACTGACCATGGGTCCAGGCCTACTAAAAGAAATTGAAGCGATACAGGCCGATTTAACCCTGGTGAGCGTAGAGTGTATTCACGAAGAATTCGGCGCTACTGTTTCGCACCCTGATGACGCTTTAGTCAAAAGTGCATTCATCAAGCAGTCAGCAGAAACAGCTATCTTAGCTGGCAGCGACAAGTTCGGGAAAGTAGCGCCGTATCGCATTGCCTGGCTCAATGAAGTAGCCTCAATTATTACCGATACCGCTATTGATACCAAAAGACTAAAGGCCTGCAAGAAGGCTGGCGGGTCGATTGTTGTGGTTTAGGGCTGCTCATGCTGAATAGATCGAATTTCCGCCGTCAAGCCGCGAATCTCATCACCAATATCATCAGGCAACTCAAAATCAAACATGATTCGATCTAGCACTTGCTCAAGATTTCGCAGCAGTAGATCGGCGGCGGCGGGCTTATTCAGCGCGCCTTCAATTCGCTTACTAGCCTTGTGCGCGCCAACGTCCTGAAGCATTACCAGCACGCGCCTAGTATGTTCGTGAACCGCAAGAACTTCAGCCGAACAATTATCTTCAAGAACGAGTTGACTCAATCGTAACGTCGGTTGAGGCTTAGTTGCCCACCAGAGTGCCAAATGCCAACTGAACGGCACGAAAAGAAAAAGATTGGCTGCGAAAACTCGTATAGTATCAACGTGCTTTAGTTGAAAGGCAATGCGCATAGGTAGAAAGAAGCCCCAAAATCCGCCGAGAACAAGGGGCACGCAGACCAATGCACCCATAACTGCTGCCGCGAGCGCATTTGTCGGAAGTAGCAGACTAATCAATGCCGGCACAACTACAGCACAGATAGAAGAGGCCACGCCTAAGAATAGAAGCTTGGTGGTATAGCTTTGGTAGTGATTGATGGACGTTATAACGGCGCCTAATAGAGCGGAGAAACCGTTAACGGCGCCACAAATCTCAATCAGATTTGTGGCAATTCGTGCCAGCATTCGAAAGTCTAAATCGCTCATAGCCCACCAATTTGCAGCTACTTACCGAGCTTCTTCTTCATCTGCGCCAGCTCATCGTCTACTTCTTGATCTTTGCGGGCTTTCTCAGATTCATATT
This sequence comes from uncultured bacterium, assembly GCA_913063055.1. GTDB lineage: Bacteria > Cyanobacteriota > Vampirovibrionia > Obscuribacterales > Obscuribacteraceae. The sequence goes on along the minus strand of CAJXZK010000335.1, from coordinate 3,251 downwards.
TCTGTCGTGCCTCTTCTTGCTGCCGAGCATGTTCTTTGGCCTCGGCTTCCTGGCGTTTCTGAGCTTCTTCTTGTTCACGCTTCTTGCGCTCAAGCTCGGCTTGCCTGGCGGCTTCTTCTTCCGCTAGCTTCTCTTCTGGATAGACTGAATAGTAATCGCAAACACCAAGACATTCGCCACACTGCATCACACGTTTCGAGCGCTTCCACAAATCCAAAACCATGAAAGCCTTGAAGCTGTCATCAACAGTAGACTCATAGAAAGAAGCCTCTTGCTTGCAACTACCGCACTTTAGCGTTTGCTTCTTCCCTTTGGGAACGCGCTTTAGCTGCCGACCAACACTCCAGAAAAACATAAGTCTCCTTTACCGAGCCTAAGGAACCTCGACTAACAAATTACCGCAGCAATCTTGCATCCGACATATATTTCAAGCGTAGCAATAAGCCCAAGTACTCTTGGGTTAAATGCAAGCTGGGCTGTCCAACTTGATCTACGGCTTCAAGCAAAGGGAAGCTAGTGACAGGATGATCTTTTTCATGGCCGGCATCGGTTCGAATGATAGTTTTGCGCTCTTGCACATTAGAACGCCTTGGCACAAAGCCATCTCGCGTAATTTGATCATTGAGAGCATGCATAGCTTCAGCAATGGCAGCCTGAGGCAATTTGCGCGAACGCTTCAAGGCCCAACGAGTAACAAGAGTGAGGCCGCGCAAAACATCATAGAAGTAAAAGCGCGGGAAGGCTGGCTCTAACCAGGTTGGGTCAACCACTTCACCAGTTCTCTTGGAGCGAAAAAGATTGCGCTCTATCAAATAAGTAACACCGTTATCAAGAAATGCTAGTTCCTCTTCACTCAACAAATTAGAGTCAATCGCAACCAGGGCTTCTAGCGCCGGAATAGTAGAAAGTACGGAACAACTAGGTGTTTCTTTTAGATAGTTAGACTCATCGCAATTGAGGCCGCCACCACTAATTTGATACTTAAGAAACCAGGGCCGGACCCAATTGAGAGCCCTTTCGTGCTCAGGGGTAGCATCAAAGCAATCGCTTGGAATAGTTCTAGCCACAGCAGACTTTCCGGCAAGAACGCGGCCGTCGACTAATTTCAAATCGTGGTCAAAAATTTCACCGGCGCTTAGCATGCGATAGAGCGAGCCTAAATAACAATGGCAAGCAATATTGAAAATAGGACTTGCACCAGCAGGAATTTCTTCTTCAGTAAAAGGGAAGAAGTGTAAATAGTGCTGGTCTACGACTGCGGCATAGTGCTCGACAAATTCATTGGGAATGGCACTGGCTAAGCCCATCTCTTCAAGCAATAGAGCGTGCCACCAGGGGCTGTTCCACTTGGGCCAATAGGGCTCGCGCAGCACCAAATTCTTCGCCTCTTCACTGGCGAGAAAATCGATACTGGCCTGAATATGAGCAGAAGCAGAATCTCCTGACGAAGATTCTGCTTCACTACTTATATGATCGCCGTTTTCTTCAAGAGGCTCATAGCGAGCGCTTAGATCAGATACAGACTGACGAACCGACGGAATATCGTCGAGGTAACGCGAAACATCTTTACCTTTGTCAGTCGGCATTAGCTCTATAGATTGCCTCTGTTTTGTTGTTCAGCTTCAATTGACTCAAACAAGGCTTGGAAGTTTCCTTTGCCGAAACCTTTAGCACCTTTGCGTTGAATTACTTCGAAGAACAAAGTTGGGCGATCTTGTACTGGCTTGGTGAAGATCTGCAGCAAATAGCCTTCAGATTCACGGTCAACAAGAATGCCCCATTTGGCTAGTTCAGTGATATCTTCATCGATTTCGCCAACACGCTCTTTGAGAGTTTCGTAATAGGTAGCTGGAGCATTGAGAAACTCAACGCCACGTGCGCGCAATTCTTTTACAGTCTTGACGATGTCGCGAGTGGTGATGGCAATGTGCTGCACACCTGGCGCATGGTAGAAATCAAGATACTCTGTAATTTGCGACTTGCGCAAGCCTTGCTCAAATGGCTCGTTGATAGGCATCTTAATAGAGCCACTGCGGTTAGCCATTACTTTAGAGACAAGGGCGGAATATTTGGTGCTGATATCGCTAGCATCGAAATACTGATAGATATGGAAGCCAAAGATCTTGCTGTAGAACTCTACCCACTGGTCAAGCTTGGTGCTTTCAACGTTGCCAACAACGTGGTCAACAGAAACAAGACCGACTGAATCGCCTTTCTTATTTTTGACTTCAGTAAAGCCAGGAGCAAAGCCTTTGTAGTTAGTGCGATCGAGGAAGGTATGCACGGTGTCGCCATAAGTAGCGATTGAAGCCGAGATATAAGTACCATGCTCGTCAGTAACTTCAGTTGGCTCTTGAATAGAACGCGCACCACGGGCAATGGCAGTTTCGTAGGCCTTACGGACATCACGAGTACGCATCGCTACGTTCTTAACACCGTCGCCATGTTGCATCACGTGAGTAGAGACCGCATGATCAGGATGAAGTGCAGCGGTGAGAACAATAGTAACTTTCTCTTGGCGCAGCACATAAGAAACAGCATCGCGATTACCGGTCTCAAGACCGCGGTAACCAATTACATCGAAGCCAAAGCCACGGTTGTAATAGTAACAAGCCTGCAAGGCATTGCCGACGAAGAACTCAATGTAATCAAAACCGTCAACCGAAATTTCTTCGACGCCAGTTTTGCTGCCAGTTTCTAACGCTGTTGCTTCTTTAACCATGAGGTTATCCCCTCTCAAGTATTCTCAGAGAATCCAATATATCCATAATAGGACATAGGAGATTGTACGACAGTAATTACAAGCACAGTATCATCCCTTCGGTGCAGCCACCTAAGAAAATATTGGCTTGCATTGAGAAAGGCCCAATTACCATGCCACTTTGAAAGCTACTGCTTGGCTTTTGCCGCAGCGCCGGACAGTTCAGCAGTCAGTCTCAGCGCTTCGGCATTGTCGGGCTTTGCCGCTAGAACTTCAGCTACTAACTTTTGCGCCTCTTCTTTGCTGGCCTTATCACTCTTCAGCAGCGACTGAGCCAGGCCCAATTTGACTTCAATGAAATCAGGAGCCGACTTGAGCAATTTACGATAAAGTGGCACGGCTTCAGCATCTCTGCCAACCTTGCGGTAGGCCTCGGCCAACTTAAAACTATGCAGCGAACTAAATTCGTTGCCAATAGAAGCCTTGCGATAGTGAACTATTGCTTCTTCATTCTTGCCAAAATGAGAGAGCACCTGACCCATCATAAATT
>CAJXZK010000334.1 GCA_913063055.1 uncultured bacterium | reverse complement strand
TTTAATGATACGGCGACCACCGAGATCTACACCTCTCTATTCGTCGGCAGCGTCAGATGTGTATAAGAGACAGCAGCCGTCTTCTACAAAACCTTGCTGCAGTGGTTGATCAAATCCAAAAAATCAAACCACCATCAGTCAAAGGTGCTTACATGAAGTCCGTTTACTTGAGCACCACTATGGGCCCAAGCGTAAGAATGGACATCAGCGCTTTGCAAGATCTTGCCAAAGCTCCAGCTGTCAAAGCCTAAGCTAGTTCAAACAGTAATAATTAAAGAGAGCATCGCTAAGCGGTGCTCTTTTTTTGCTCACTGCGAAAATGGCGACCTAATTGGCAGTGTTTGGTACTACATAGGTAAATGGATAGGACTGAGACGAGCGGAACTGCAAAGCCGGCCCGCCGGCATAAATCAGATGCACCACAAAGGGTTTGACATCCACCTGGGTGACCACACTGACCGTACCGGTCACCGGTCCACCGTAAGGAGATAAAGCAGCGATCTGCGCTGGCGTAACCGTGTTTGTGCAACTAACCATCATAAACTTGCTCAGCATAGAGCTTCCGCCCTTGTTGGCTCTATTGATAACTGCCAATACTCTGTTCTTGCAAGCAGTTGCATCCGGATCGCCAATAGCACCGACCCGTGCAGCTTCGCGACAGGTAGAATCGTTGAGCTGCACCGCTAAGACAATTACAGTTAAATCAAACAGTACTAAAACAATCGGCACTAAGACCATAATGCCAGCACATAGTTCAACTATTGATTGACCAAGACGTTTTCTTGGCCGTGACAAAGTCATAGACATATCGCAAACCATTTCACAATCACCAAAACCGCTCAAAGCCCCAATGATGTTATTCCCAGTCATCTAAAAGCTAATCTCAACCCAGCCTCTGACTAGCTGATGAATCAATGCTTAGAACTGCCACTCATGGGGTACTATGCTTAGTATGACGGGAGTTAAAGATGTCACTATTTTATAAATCAAGGTCAAAACATGGGTCAGGAATTGCCGAGTTCATACCGGCTCTCTTTGTTTTCCTTTTCATCATTGCGCTGCCCTTAATCAACCTTCTCACCTTTACCATGGGCTACGCCAACGTTTCGCTACTTGGCACCCAATGTGCTGTCGATGCAGCCAATGCCAGTTCCTACCCTGATGCCCTGAGCAAAGTGCAGAGCCGTGCCAACTCAATTGTCACTTCTCCCATGGGCCGCTTTGCAAAAATGGCACCAATCGGAGGCTACCTTGGCTGCGGCGTTAATGTCTTCATCGTTGAGACTGATATCAACACCAATGTCGTAAAGGAATACGGCCCGAATACTAAAATGACTGCCGCCTACGATCCGACCAACAAGATCTACGAGTATGTCATCCGGACTAATTTCAATATTGGACCATTCATGAGCCTGGGTGCTATTCCCTGGATCGGCGGAATTCCCATGATTGGCGTTCCCACGCCGGTGAGCACAGCGGCACACCGAGCTGTGGAGCACTCGGAAGCAATATCGCTACTGCAAATACCATACACAAGTTTATTGGCGACTTCTCCATTATCATTGCCGTTGACGTGGCTATAATAGTTGCCTAAGCAAGTTATTTCTAAGGCATCGAGACACTAAGTTGGTCAAGTACAAAGACTATTATCAAGTTCTGGGCGTCGACCGTAAGGCCTCTGATGCTGATATCAAAGCAGCTTATCGCAAGCTGGCAAGAAAAACGCACCCTGATGCCAATAAGAATGACCCTTCTGCAGAAGAGAAATTCAAAGAACTAATCGAAGCTTACGAGGTCTTGAAAGACCCAGAGAAGCGCAAACGCTATGACATGCTTGGTGCCGATTGGAAAGCCGGAGACAATTTCAGGCCGCCGCCCCAACCGTCTGGTGCCAACGACGGTAGCTTTAGTTTTGACTTTGGCAATTTTGGCGATTTGCGTGGCAACAGTGCCTTCTCCGACTTTTTCGATAGCCTTTTTGGCCAAACTTTCGGTAGTGGTGCTGCCGCTGGCGGACCAGTTAGACAACAACAACAGCAGCAGCAAGCCCAAGCTGGTCGCAAGCGCAGCTTAGATCAAGAAGCCGAGATCGAGTTGACTGTAGAAGAACTAGCTCAAGGAGCCAGACGGACTCTACAGGTTAGCACTCCTGGTGGCAAACCAAAAACCATTGAAGTAAAAATCCCCGCCGGTGTAAGACCAGGGAAAAAAGTCAGAGTCGCTGGCGAAGGCGCCACCATGGCTGGTGGCACGCAAAAAGGTGACTTGTACCTGCGCGTCAAAGCTAAGCCTCACAATTACTACACCATAGACGGCGACAACTTGATTTGCGAACTAGAAATCACTCCAGCGCAGGCAGTGATTGGTTCTGAGGCGGTTGTGACTACTATCGAAGGCGCTGTAAAAATACGAGTACCGGCAGGTAGTCAGAACGGCAGACTATTGCGCCTGAAAGGAAAAGGCCTACCAACTCTGGGAGCCAGTACCCGCGGAGATCAGCTGGTACGAACCAAGATTGCCATTCCAACAGAAATTAGCGAAAAAGAGAAAGAACTCTATGAGCAGTTAGCAAAACTCGAAAGAGAAACTGCAGCGAACGGTCGCAAATAAAACCTTCAGGCAAGAAGAAACAAAAGCCTACTGCTTCATATGGATATATGAGGCAGCCGCTCTGAACTCATCATAGCCTGACTGAGACTGGTTTTGGTTGCACATGATTTCAGACATGACTTCATGCACTTCTGGATCTACTTCTCTTAACTTAATAGCCTGATTGGCAATGTCGCGAGCATCTTTAAAGCGATTGCTAGCAATGTACAAACGCGCTAAGGTAAGCAGCGTTTTGACATCCTCAGGGTTTTTCTGGTAGCGTTTTTCCGTATCTTTCAAAGCACTAGATACGATACCAGCATGCGATTCAACTATGTCCTTAACGGCATAGGGATAACCAAGTATGTCTTTTTCGCGAGTAAAGCCTTTTTGAAATTCTTCGAAGCCCTCTTGCTGCTTGCCGTCTTGGGCCAAGGCAAGACCCAACTCTCTCTGCACACCAGGATCTGAGTTATCAGACTTAAGCAAGGCAGTAAGCTCTGTAACGGCCTTTGCTGAACTGTTTGTACGCATATACAGGTTTGCCAGTTCTTTATGAGGCGTAGACCAAGTAGAAGGGAAAAGTTCAATTATTTTCTCGTATACGGCTATGGCATCTTCGTCGCGATGCATAATGGCCAACTGTCGCCCATAGAGTAAACGAATATAGGCACTGTACTTAGCTTGCTCAAAAGCCTTATTGCAATAACCAATGCCCAGTTCTTTATCAGCCTTGCTGCCCGCCTCAACCAGAACCATCCCAGCGGCCATCAAGGCCCTTGTATCATTGGGTTTCTTGGCCACCAGAGCCTTAGCCGCTTCTATAGCCGGGCCGACTTCACCACGGGAAAGCAATTTTAGTGGTTCAAGCTTATTGATTTCAGCTATGACAGACTCAGCAGCAATAGACTTATCCTTCACTTCTAAGTCTTGTTGTTCAGCGGACAGGCCATAAATTCCGGTTTTATCTTTAGCTAGCTTGCCGGTGCTGACAAAAGCACCGCAGCACACAGTAGCTACGACAATAGGCAAGAGCACATCAAAAACGATACTAATCTTGCTGCTGACTTTCCCGCTGGCTGCTTTGGCCGCCTGTTCTGCCTCAGAGCCTGCCGCTGGCATACTAGAGAAAGAAGCCTTGAGGTTGTTATGCGACCGCCCAGGTTCACTGTTTTCAGGCGGAATACTAGCTTCGGCAGGAGCCTGAGGGCTGGGCTCGGCAGCCCCTAAATTGTTAGCGGGATTGCTATCTGCGGGCTTTGGGCCACTGCCTTTTCCAGGTTTAACAGCGTCACTCTTCTTCTTAAACATAAGCCTCGAACTTCCTGTGGTCTTTAACAGATCGCTTCTCAATACTAATGGCTATTAAAATTTTGCCTCAAATCGAGCCAAGTTAAAACAAAAGATTCACAAACACCCTTCTTTGACACATATTGATCAATTTGACGCTTTGCATCCTCACTTAATTTAAGCAGCTTGGTCAGGTAAGAACTACTGCGCGACTGACTCAGTTTAGCGGCTCCAATGGCTTTCAGCTCAAGAGCAACAAGCGAATCAATGATGGCATCCGGCTCATAATCATCGTCAATCAAGAGCTGCAGAGCTGCTGACAAGGCTAGAGCATCTTTACTACCGGCCCGAAGTTTCTGCACAAAGGCATGACTACCAAGCTTCTCGGTCAGTTCCTGCAGGATAGTATCGCTTTTTCGTTGCAAGCCTTTGGTCGCCAAATGGCTCCCGGCCGATAGACCCACTATCTGAGAAATCGGGCCTACATTCTCCTCAATGCGATTGTTTGTCGCAAGAATCACACGATCATGGAGCTTGTGAACAATGAACGCACAAGACCAAGTGAACGAGGATTTGGCGTTGATCTCCAAGTTTTTCGAGGTTGAGCTATTCAACGACTCTGATAAGGTCTTAATGTATAACGTAAAGGCTTCTAGTCTTGGAATGTCTCACACAAATCTTGAGACATTAAGAAAGAATGGGATTAAAATATTCTCATTTTATCCGATTCGTCCAATAGGCACACATTCAAGAGTAAACATAATGCTCATGAGGTCTTTAAAATGAATCTGACAAATGAAGAATATTCTGATTTGGAGTCTAAATTTTCACCCTCTGACGCTTGGCAATGTAACCAATGCGGTGAATTAATTGGGTGTGACGTTGATAACATGATTTCTCATTTAGAATCATGTGAGGATCTAGAATAATGACACCTCAAACCCAATTATTTTGGGATAAGGAAGGCGGTCAGATATTAAGCCAAAAAGAATGGGGTGTGAAATTCTATGAGATTGAATTAGAATACGTAGGTCTAGCCAAAGATAACGGATATGAGTTTGAACAATGAAATGGAAAAGTAACATAAAAAAAACTGAGACGGGTTTAGAACTTACGTCATACGTTCATGAAGTGGATATGTCTTTAGCATTAGAGGAATTAGATTATTCCCTAGAGAAATATGGAAATATTATGCTTGAATATATCGAAGGCATGATTGAGGAAGGCTATAATTTAGACTTTCTTTATTATGATTTTGATTTTGAGACAAACACGAGGACTTTTGAATAA
>CAJXZK010000333.1 GCA_913063055.1 uncultured bacterium | reverse complement strand
ATCGAAACTGGTCGCAACGACCATGTAGCAACACCTGAAGAATATTCGCCAGAGCTAGAGCTGTATAAGAAGCCGCTTAGACCAGCCGATCAAGCGAACGGAAGCCAAGCCACAGACAATCGAGTGGAGCTGCGCACCGACATCAAACTTGAAACAGAAAAGCCCGGTGCGCTTCCAGCAGCAGGATCAGATCAATTTGTTGCCAAACGCATGCATAGCGAAAATGCGCCAGCAACAGCAGCAGTAGACTTCAAACCCTATATGGCGGCACTAAGCAAAAAAATCAAACAAAACTGGTCTCCGCCAGCTCGGCAAGAGAAAACAGAGGTCAGCGTAAATTTCATTCTTATGCCCGATGGCGCCATTGGCAATTTGAGAATAACCAAGCACGGTTCCCCCAGTGCCGATGAAGCGGCTCGCCAGGCGATTTTGCGCGCTGCGCCTTTTGCCCACCTGCCCCAGGGCTGCAATGTTCCAAAGCAAATTGACTACGACTTCTCGCACTCATCCCATCAAGACGACCCTTCATTCCAGTGGGGCATTCATTAGTCTCTGATTAGTCGCTGATTAGTCCTAGACTAGCCTTTGATTAGCCGATCATGAGCCACCGAATAAACCCTGAAGCGTTATTGGATACGCATCTTCTTTTCGCTTTCCGGAATAGCCAGTTGAGCCGAGCAGCGCGGACAGACTTCAGTAGAAAAGCCTAGCACTGGAGTGCGCCAGGTGTTGCTTCCCGGTATCAATGAAACTGAGCAGACTGGGCACTGACACAAAGAGCGGTATTTAATCCAGGCAAGAAACGCAGCAACGGCAATAATTCCAACCATTGGCATAACAGCAATAGGTAATAGTAAACGCACAGCCAAAACCATGGCTACAGCGGACCAAACATAAGTCGAAGCTTCTTTTTTGCGCTCAAGAAAGGCAACTTGAATTTTGCGAATGGCGGCAATGTCGCGGGGGCGAATCAAGAGCACAACAGGATTAACACGACGATCAATCTCGGCAGCCACCCCGCCTACCTTCTTGCGTGTATAGGCGACTTTAGGATCAACACTTCGGGTTTGACCCTCTGTCGATACAGGCATTCTTGAAGCTAAGCCGTTTGGGATTGCCATGATGAACTCCTAGTGACTAGATGATACTAGGCTAGGTTACATCCGACTACGTAAAATATTCGTGAATACGTAATATTACCCACGATTTCTCACTTCCAGCTCTAGTGTCTCATCATTAGAGCTAGAATCGGCCTTGCTTTCATAGAGTTCGCGTCGGCTAGGATACTTACTTTTGAGAAAACGATGTTCGAAATCGTCAATGAAAGTAAACACCACCGGCACAACCACCAAAGTGAGCAGAGTGGAAGTAATTAAGCCACCAATAACGGCGGCGGCCATGGAGGCCCTGACTTCGGAACCAGCACCAATTCCAAGGGCAATTGGTACCATACCCGCCACCATGGCTACCGTTGTCATCAAAATCGGGCGCAATCTGGCCTCTCCGGCAGTTACCAGAGCTTTGTTTCGCGGCATTCCCAGCTTAATGCTCACCAGGGCATACTCCACCAATAAAATGGCGTTTTTGGTGACGAGACCCATGAGCATGACGATACCAATGAGAGCGTACAAACCAATCGGTGCGTGAGAAGCCACAAGACCAAGAGCAGCACCGCCAACGGCCATAGGCAGCGAAACCATGATCGTTAGAGGCTGCAAGAAGTCATTAAAAAGCAGCACCAAGACAGCGTAAATGAGCATCACCGCCACCGCTATGGCCATAGCGAAGCCGCTGAAAATATCGCGCTGAATCTCGACATCTCCGCTAGCCATCTCATGCACAGAAGCCGGCATGTTCCTAAAGCTTGGCAGCTTGTGCACAAGAGCCAGAGCCTGACCAAGAGTACCTCCGCCAGCCAAGCTAGCGGTGATTGTAACTTTACGGCTACGGTCATAGCGACTAATCTCGGCGGCTCCGCTGCCAAATTCAACCTTCGCTACTTCGCGCAAGGGAATCGACTTGTTCATGGCCATGACGCGCAAATTGCCAATCGAATCTAAGTCCTGGCGATAGCTAGGGTTAATCTGAACGAGAATACCAATCTGCCGGTCAGGAAGGTCAAATTTAGCCAAACTGGCACTGTTATCACCAACAGTTGCCATCGTGGCAGTGCGGGCTATTTGTTGCACAGAAACACCTTGATCGGCAGCAGCAGCCGAATCAGGAGTAACTTGAATTTCAGGCCGGCGCAAAGCAGCCGATGAGGAAACATCAAACAAACCAGGGACAGTACGCATCTCCGTGGTTAAGCGCTCAGAGGTTTGACGTAGCTCTTTCTCATCATTGCTCACTAAAGTAACCTGTACTTTGCCGCCCAGCCCCATGGTTGCTGAAAAAGTAGCACGCACTCCAGGTACCTGCACCAGCTCGGGACGCACCAAATCTTCAAACTGCTGCTGCGAGAGTTTTCGCTCAGACTTTGGCTTGAGCATTACATACAAACTAGCTTTGTTCACTTCGCCAGCAGCTCCTCCTTGACCAGCGCGGCCAGTAGATGGCGTACCAATCGAACCAAAGACCTGAGCCACTTCAGGGTGGGTGAGCAAAATATCGGTCATGCGCTTGCTCACGGCATTGGTGCCGGATAACTGAGTACCAGGCGGTAAAGTGATGCTGAGCAAAGTCTCCCCGCGATCGGCTGAAGGCACAAGAGAAGTAGGCAGTGACGCCATTAGGGCCATACTAACAACGAAGAACACTGAAGCACCCAGCACGGTTTTGCCCCGATTACCGAGAGCCCAGAGCAGCATGTGGCGATAGACACTAACAGTTTTCGACTTACTGTGGTCTTCCTCTTCAGCAGGCTTATTGAGCCAGAAAGCTGACATCATCGGAGTAATTAATCGAGCAACCAGCAGCGAAAAGAAAACCGCTACGGCAACGGTGACACCAAACTGCTTGAAGAACTGTCCAGGAATTCCACCCATAAAGGCCACTGGCAAGAACACCACAATAATACTCATGGTGGTGGCCATCACGGCCAAACCGATTTCATCAGCCGCCTCTAAAGCAGCCTGATAGGGTGATTTACCCATACGAATGTGGCGGACAATATTTTCGATTTCAACAATGGCATCATCGACCAAAATACCGATAACTAGTGCCAGTCCAAGCAGCGACATATTGTTTAGACTGAAGCCCAGAAGCTTCATCACGGCAAATGTTGGCAGCATCGAGAGGGGCATTGCCACAGCCGAAATAGCCGCAGCCCGCCAGTCTTTAAGAAAGGCCCAAATAACAATCACCGCTAAAATAGCGCCAATTACTAGTGAATCGACCGTGGCGTGATAAGAATCCATCGCATAACCAAGAGTTGAGCGAATTTTAGTGATATGAATATCGGCCGACAAAGTCTTCTGTAATTCGGCGATAGCTTTATCAACGCCCTTACCAGCAGTGGCTAAGCTGCTACCAGTCGAGCGCACTACCTGAAAGGCCACCACAGGCTTGCCATTAAGCATGGCCGATTGCCTGGTCTCGCCAATGCCATCACTTACGGTGCCCAAATTACCCAGAGTCGACCAATTACCATTGAGCAAATAAATACGCATGTTGCGCAAGTCATCTATGCTTTTCATGCTACCGAGAGTGCGGATAGACTGCTCCTGGGCACCGATATAGCCGCGCCCCCCCGGCAAGTTAGTATTCATCAATCTAATTTGCGAGTTAACCGTATCAGCGGTAACACCGAGAGCTTCAAGTTTGGTTGGGTCTAGGTCAATTCTTACCTGGCGGTCGCTACCACCGGACCTTTGCACCTGGCCCACTCCTGGAACAGCAAGTAAGATCCGGGAAATCTGATCATCGATCAACCAACTCAAGTCATTGAGTGAATGCTTATCTGACGAAACAGTGTAAGTAGCAAAGGGAGCGCCAGAGAAATCGAGACGCTTAATTTGCGGCTCATCAATAGTCAGGGGCAACTGATTGCGGATGCGAGTAACAGCATCGCGCACATCGTTGACGGCGCGGTCCACATCAGTGCCCAGCTCAAACTCAATGGTGGTAGCGGAGCTACCTTCGTTGATGGTTGACGAAATATGCTTGATATTGCCAATGCCAGCAATAGCGTCTTCGACTCGCCTGGTCACCTGGGTCTCTAATTCAGCAGGAGCAGCACCAGATTCGGTGATTGAGACAGTCACAGTCGGCATGTCTATATTTGGGTTTTCATCGATACCCAGACTTAAGTAAGACATCACGCCAACAACACTGAAAATCAGGAACATCAGAATCGATGGAATCGGTTGCTTAATTGACCAGGCTGAAATATTCCAATTCATTGTCTCGCCTATTGCTTCATCTTCAAGAGATAAAAGTTACTCATTTATCTTGCTACTTACTCAGGATTAGTTACTTACGTGCGTCTAGCTACTTACCGGTGTCTTATTACTTACTCAAAGCAACAACATCGTTGTCTTCTAAAAAGCCAGCGCCAGCAACTATTACGGCATCACCAACACTGACGCCACTTTTGATTTCAGCCGATTCGCTTGTGCGCGAGCCCACTGTCACCTGCTGTTTCTTTGCCTTGCCATTTTGGTAGAGGAAAACATAGTTCTGCTCACCGTCCGCCAGAACAGAGCTATTTGGCACAAGTAGAGCATCGGCCTGGCCAACCTGCACACTGCCTTGTACAAACATGCCAGGCCTGAATCCAGAATCGCTTGGAATGCTGATGCGCACCGTACCTAATCTTGTGGCACTATCTACGGTCGGTGAAATCTGAAAAATCGTACCCTGCACAGAGCGCACAGAATCAGAGAGGGCTGCGGTTATGCCCGGCCGCAGCCTAGATAAATCACTCTGAGTCACCTGCGCGCGTAACTCTAATTGTCCTTTACGGATCATTTCGAACAATGCTTTGCCTGTAGAAGCAACATCGCCAATGTGGGCATAGCGCTTGGTGACCAAACCCTCATCAGGAGCGCGAATAATCGTTTGCTCAATTTGAGCACGAAGCTGTTGCACACTGGCAGCAGTTTCATCAGCACTAGCCTCTGAGACTATGATGTCTTCTCGACGACCGCCCCGTTGAGCCATCTCGAGCTTATTGTGCGATTGTTCAGCAAAAAATTTGGCGGCCGAAAATTGCTCTTTAGCTCCTTGCAA
>CAJXZK010000332.1 GCA_913063055.1 uncultured bacterium | reverse complement strand
CACTCAACCCGAATGCCAAAACTGTAAGTGCTTTCCTTGTCATGAAGAATCCTCATAAATACTTTGATCTCAGACCGATAATCAACAAGTAATTATTATAAGGAATAACTTGCCAACCAGATAGCTCAAGATTGGCCCCCGGTGCGCGTTTCCGCAGAGACGGCGATGAGTCGAATAGGGCACTATTAGCAATACAATTGCGCCCCATAAGATAGACAAGAGATCGCTCCAGGCCGCCAAGGTATCGCCAGCGGATATGTCGACACGCGGATCAAACAGGCAATTATGAGGCGAAAATAATGCCAGCATTTAGAGCCGTCAAAGCCTTCTAAATGGTGAATTTCTGCAAAGAAACCGCAATAAGTATAAATGTTCATTCAATACTGATGCAGTTCTCTTGAAAGCTACATATCTATTGTTCTATATTCTCTACTTCGCCTGTGCGCGATTGGGCTTTTGACCGAAAGCTCCAAGTTGGCCTTTAGCCAATTTCTGGAGTTGCAGGGCAAGAGCGCCTGAGGGCAGTAGATTTACAACCAATCACCATAGCTTTGCACCTCGAGCGTACCCCGCTCAGAGACAACCACAAAGCACTGGCGCCGGTGGTCTTCGAATCCTTCATATTCAATAGATTCGCAAGCCACACAATTAAAAGGACAAGGGAGTGACTATTTCAGTGACTGAACAGCAGCTAGAACCCAACTCGAAATCAGAATTCGAGCGACTTCTCGAACAATCTTTAAGTTTCAAGTTTGAGCAAGGGGACATTGTCTCAGGCGGCGTAGTCCGTATCGAAAGAGACGGGATACTCGTAGACGTAGGCGGAAAATCTGAAGGCTTCGTGCCGCAGAAAGAAGTTTCCAACATGCCTATCGACAAAATTGATGATGTCGTTAAAGTCGGCGAAAAGTATGAGTTCTACATTCTTAGAGAAGAGAACGAGAACGGTCAGCTAACTCTCTCACTGAAGCGTGTTGCTCAGGCGAGAGGATGGGTCTTACTGGAAAACCAGAAGAAGAACGACGAAACCATTCGCGCCAAGATTTCAAACGTTGTCAAAGGCGGCGTAGTTGTAGACGTATACGGTCTACGTGGTTTCGTACCAGCCAGCCAATTGCGTGTTAAAGGTACAACTCCAGAAGAATTGATCGGTATGGAAATACCAATGAAGATTCTGGAAACAGACACCAAGCGCAACAAACTGATCTTGAGCCAACGTCTTGCTGTGCAAGAAGAGAAAGCCGCTCAAAGAGAGAAGATTCTATCTACCCTCGAATCTGGTCAAGTGGTCACTGGCGAAGTTGTTCGTATCGCAGATTTCGGTGCTTTCATCGATCTAGGCGGCCTCGACGGCTTGCTCCCTATCTCAGAAATTTCATGGGAACGTGTCAGCCATCCATCAGATGTGTTGAAAGTTGGCCAAATGGTCACTACAAAAGTTCTCAAAGTCGATCAAGAGAAAGGCCATATCAGCTTGAGCCTCAAGCAAATGCAGCCTGATCCATGGAAAGAAATTGAAGACAAGTTCGGCGAAGGTCAAGTTGTGAACGGAACCGTTCGCAAGATTCAGAGCTTCGGCGCCTTTGTTCAAATCTATCCTGGTGTAGACGCTTTGTTGCCTACAGTTGAAATGTCTGAACAACCTACTGCTAAACCAGAAGAAATTGTTCAAGTCGGCCAACAAGTAAAAGCAATCATCAAGAAGTTCTCTCCTAAAGAGCACAAGATTTCCTTGAGCTTGAAAGGTATGGACGTCAGCGACTTGCTCAACTAATAGCCGCTGAAAAGCAGAAACTACAAAAAAGACCCGAGCCCAGCTCGGGTCTTTTGTTAACTAAGCAATTTTTGTTAACTAAGTAAAACAGTCTGCAAAAGCGATAATTTTGTTTCAATATATAACAGAATCAGGAACCAGCTCGCCAAGTGGCAGTCTGTGGTTTCACCAAAGCAGTCAAATATGGCCATCTCAAAACTCGCTGGACTCATACCACCTATAGAACTATTTTTCTGGATTGCACCACTTGGTCGCGCTATCCGTCTGTTCTTGGGCGCCTTCCAACCGTCTTCGCTACGCAAATTTTCCTATAGAAAGTTCAAAGTAGCTTGTCTATGGATGGGGCCAGAATCTTTCCACCTTGTTGCCCTGGCCGCCGTCACCGTAGCCATAGCTCTCACTATTCAGTGCTGCATTGAATTACAAAAATACCAGGCTCAAGATCTCTCAGGTGCCGTGATTTCAATTGGCTTGTTGCGCGAAATCGGCCCTCTCACCGTCAGCTTGGCCTGGTGCGCCCGAGTTGCTGCCCGCATCGCCGCTGAGACGCAAGCCTATTACGACGGTCATAAAATCGAAGAATTTGCCCAGACCTTTGTTCTACCGAACTACCTTGCCACTGTGGCTATGTCAATTCCACTGGGCACCTATGGTCTTGTCATTGGCTTCATTACCGGCGCGCTGGTGGCTCCGATGTTAGGCGTCTCGTCGACATCAATTTTTTTCCATTCAGCCCGAGACGGAATTCAGATGAGAGACATCATTGTCTATTTTATAAAACTGATTTTGGTCAATCCAACCATTGGATTTTTTGCTGGTTGCGCTGCTGGTGCCACGTCTAACCACAGCAACAACGCCGCACCATCAAATGCTGTTACTGCAACCTTTATAGTTGGTTTCTTTGCCAACCTGATAATCACTTACGCTGCCTATCTAGCGAGATAACAGAAAAGAATTTATGGACGAGAAAGACAACTCACGCATGATCAGCGATGGCTCACTGGGAATTTTCTCAGTGCTGTCAATAATTTTTCTACTGTGGGGCTACCTCTGGTTCAAGGGCACTGGAATTCTAGGTGCCAACCAAACAATCAATGTTCTCTTTCACGAAGTGGCACAGCTGAATGATAACGCTGATGTTTATTTAAACGGTATCAGAGTAGGAATGGTCGACCAAATCGTCTGGTTGAATGAGCGAAAAGTCTTAGTACGAGTGCGCATAACCACAAAGAAAATCATCATTCCACAGGGCTCTAACTTTAGAATTCTCACAAACGGCATTGTTGGCGCCAAATATATTGAAATCGATATTCCCCATGCACCAGACATCAGAGCCGGTCTTCCGCCCCTGGAAGATAACGCCGAGGTACTCGGTACTGACCCTGCGAGACCAGAACTCGCTATCAACAAACTGGTAATTGCCCTCAGTAATGTGGATCCGCAAAAACTAGTAAAAAACTACGAAGAAGATCGCACACGATTAGTACGAGCAGCCGATCAACTATCAATTCTGGCAATCAAAACTATGCCAGTGGTAGACAATGCCCTGCCACTCGAACGTGACCTCACCCAAATAGCTCACGATCTACGGCGCGTCAGCAAGAAAGTAGCTGCTCTGCTAGACAATCCACAATTCACAAACGATCTCAAAATAACCACAACCAAGCTCAAAGAAACAGCGGACTCAGTACAAATCACAGTGCGCGACATCAACACCACACTGAAAGATAAAACCCTGAGAGAAGATCTTCTTACCGCCCTGAAGAACCTTAACGACGCCACCGAACATGTACAGTATTCAGTCACTGCCGTAGAGAAGATGTCTAAAGATCTAAAACTACGAACCGATGTCAAAGAAATGCTTGTACAAGCACGAAAAACTCTCGACAAAGTTGATTCGCTCCTAAGCCGCCCCGGCTTTGGCTCTGACATAAAGGAAACACTGGCTACCACCCGCGAAGCCATTGGTCATTTGGATACTGTGGCCAGACAGCTAAATCAAATTCTTGATAAGCGAGCACCAATAATGCACTTGATGTTTGGTCGCCCGGGTCAACTAAAATCTCCAACAACTAAAGATGCCAAAGCAAAAGACAAGAAGTCTCTAGCTCCCGAGCCGGAGCCAGCTCCAGTAGCGAAAGAAGAGCAGACTGGGCAACCGGAACAATCAGAGAAGACAGAGCCAGCAGAGCCAAATTCCGAAAGAAACTAAAAGAGAAAGCCAGTAATCAATGCTACTGGCTTTCTCTTTTAAATTAAGGCAACGGTTCTCTAAGAAACTAGTCCAAGAAACTATTCTTAGAATACTTTGTAGCTATAGCTACCAGCCAACTGTTTGTTGCCTTGACCTGAGCTAGTTTGAATGTCTTGGGCCAATTCATCATAGTCAGCATAGGTGTCTTTCACATGCTTGTAATAAGCTCTGCTTTCAGTATCGGTAGGTGTTTTTGACTTCTCAGCGTCAATGCTAGCAAGCCGATTGATGAAATCGCTAGAAGCGCTAGAAGATAGCTGACCATCTGCTTGTTCAATTAATATGCGGGCGAAAAGGTCATCGCGACGCATGCTTAAATCTTCACGAGCGGCTGGATAGAAGATGGTGATGCCATTAGTGGCGGTGAACTTAGCCAATACGATGGGGAAGCGAGAAGGAGTTGTTACTGACTTCCCTGAATAACCAGTTACTTGCATAGTTGGAGCGGTCATAGCCGAACCTTGAAGGATTACCACTGGTCTAGAAGTAGACGTAATAGTAGTCGTTGATACGGATGTATCAGCCATGGCTGGCAAGAATGATGTAATTGCGGCAAGGGCTGCCAACACTGGGCCCAATGTCTTTGTGGCTTTCATTTTAATCTGTCCTCCTGAGGTGACCTCGTCCTCGACGGAGGGGATTCCAGATTGGTTCCATTATCGCTGAAATGTTACAAGAGCAAATTTGAACGCTAGAACTTCGATGGAATTTTGCCAGTCAAAACCGCTTGGATAAAGGCTTGAACAACGTTTGGATCCCAACCCTTGCCAGCATTCTCAACAAATTCACTCTGCACAGAAGAAGGATCTTTGCCCGGACCGCTGCGCTTAGGAGAGGCTTGTTCGTGATAGCGATTAGCTAGACCAATAATGCGAGCGGCCAGCGGAATTTCGTCCCCCTTGAGGCCATGAGGGAAACCATTACCATCGAACTCTTCATGATGGGCCCTAACAATCGGTGCCAGGTGCTGCAAGTCAGGGAATGACTCAAGCAACTCAGCGCCATCCATAGGGTGATTCATTACCAAGAGAAGTTCAGTATCAGAGAGATCGTCTTCCGCCTTCTGCAGAATTTGCGCCGCAGCTCCAAGTTTACCCAAATCGTGAACCAAGGCCGCCTGCCAAATAGTATTGATGGCATCCTGGTCTAGACCAAGTTCTTTAGCA
>CAJXZK010000331.1 GCA_913063055.1 uncultured bacterium | reverse complement strand
CGGCATACGAGATCTAGTACGGTCTCGTGGGCTCGGAGATGTGTATAAGAGACAGAATGTATCTTTTGTATAGTCAACATCTCGTAATTAATGCTAGTTAATGGAAGGCGATTGAAAAGAGATTATTTACAGGCACCTGTAAGCCTGGGCCATCCTCTTGTATACTCACAGGTTCTTGCTGTTACTTGTCTGGCATGCCAGCAAATAGGAACCGAATGATCTTCAGCAGCGTTCAATACCTGATCTTCCTGCCCATAGTGGTCTTCCTCTACTGGCGCCTGAATGGGCTACCTCGTCTGATTTTGACCGTGGTGGCAAGCTACGTCTTCTATATGAGCTGGCTACCTATTTATGGCGTCTTGCTTGCTTTGATGACCGCCATCAACTGGGCCCTATCTATAGGCATAGAAAACTGCCGCACTGCAGAGCCAGCCGTGGCAGAGAAAACGGCAGCAGATGCAACCAATGCGACAGACTCAACTAATTCAACAACTGAGCCAGGCAAACCGAAGTCTAAAGCGAAACTGGTTGCCAAATACGACCATCCTAGACTTGCCAAAGCAATGCTACTTTTCGGCTTGCTTTTAAATGTCGGCGCCCTTTGCTACTACAAGTACATCAACTTCGTCATCGAGAACGTCAGCGCAGTCGTCCACGCTGCAGCCCCGCTCATTCCTCAATATAAAGCTCAGCTCTCCGGCCTGCAATTACCTCTGGTAGAAGCGCTCTTGCCCCTGGGCATCAGCTTCTTTGTCTTTGAATTCGTGCACTATTTAAGCGATGTCTACAAAGGCGACAAGGCCGTGCGCTCATTCTTTGAATTTGCTGCCTTCGCAGTCTTCTTCCCTTCGCAAATTGCTGGACCAATCAAGCGCTACCAAGATTTCATTCCTAAACTGCGCAACCCGCTGCCCCTAACCAATCCTCTTATGATTGAAGGCACCAGCTTATTTATGCAAGGGCTCTTTAAAAAAGCAGCCTTGGCCGACCCCATTGCCGCCATCATCGCTAAACCCTATGCCACTCTCGACCCTCTATCGTGCCCAGACGCGTGGATAGCCGCCTTCGGCTTCGTTATCCAGGTCTACTGCGATTTCTCGGGCTACACCGACATGGGCCGGGGCTCAGCACTATTGCTTGGTATCAGACTGCCAATAAACTTCGACCTACCTTTGCTCTCCACCGATATCTCTGTATTCTGGCGCAAATGGCACATGTCACTGGGCAGCTGGCTAAGAGACTATGTCTACATTCCTTTAGGCGGCTCGCGGGCTGGCATCTGGAACCAGCACCGCAACCTCTTTATCACCATGGTGGTCTGCGGCATCTGGCACGGCGCCACCTGGCACTACATGCTATTTGGTGCCACTCAAGGTATTGGCCTGATTGTGCACCGCGAATGGTGCAGAGTCTTAGAAGGCACTCCTAAACTGAAGCAAGCCTGCGCCAGCCAAATTGGCACTGTCCTAGCTATCATGTTCAATACAGTATTTGTAGTTCTGACCTACTCGATTTTCCGCTCACCAGATATTCCTCACGGTCTTAACCTCTGGGCTGGAGCTTTCAGCTTCCAGGGCGCAGCCACTCTAATTGAACCGCTCTGCAAATCTGGCGTGCTCGTGATTGGCGCAGCCTACTTTATTTTCTGGCAACTAACGGAATATCTGCGGCACCATCAAACTGCCATCGATAAGTTCATCAAGTCTCCGGATCAAAGTACAAATCAGGGCCCCGGTCAGGTGACTTTCTTGAACCCGCTTAGGCTAGCTACCTACACCGCAGCAGCCATACTGATGGTAGCCTCGAAACCGCTTGAAGCAGTTCCTTTTGTATACTTCCAATTCTAGAGTAGCCAATGACCACCAATCTAGCAGCAACAAAAGTAGAAAAAGAAGTGGAACTGAAGGTTCCACAAGAATATAAGCAGCCTTTGGTTAAGAGACTGCTACCCTACGTTGCCTGGCAATTGGTGGCACTCTTAGCGGTTGAAGCGACTTTGGCATTTGCCGGTCTGGGCGAAGAAGAGCTCTTCAAGCTCGACCCTGAAATTGGCACAGTACACATGACCAACAAGAGCATTACCTGGCGCAAAGAAGGCTATGCCCGCTCATATTTGCACGGCAATGGCTTGCGCGAAAGCGGAGTAACAGTAGCCAAACCAGCTGGCGTATATCGCATAGTTTTACTGGGTGACTCGCAAGTAGAAGGCATTCAAGTAGCTCTTGAAGACACAGCCGGACAGCTATTAGAGAAGCGCCTGACCAAGATGCTTGGTCGCCCCGTACAAGTGCTTAACTTTGGCGTATCAGGCTATTCAACAGTACAAGAATTTCTGCTGATGAAGCGTGAAGTATTTAAATATTCACCAGATATGGTGCTGATGGGTTATGACAGTAGAGATATGTTTGAAAACTGGTCAGCACCCGATACAGCAATCGCTAATCTGCGCCCCTATGCTCTCAAACTGCCCAAACAACCAGTGCTTATCGATTCTGGACCAGTCAAAGCTTTCATGAAATCGCCGCGCGGTAAATTCCTCAACAGCATCGCCTGGCTCAGAGCAAATTCGCGTATCTGGGGACTAATCTCGGCATACGAAGCTGAAGCAAGCAGCCACAACGAAGTGTATAAGGCTGTAATTGGTTTCTTCATCTCACCTGTCAAAGTGACTAAACAATTCCGCGAAAATGTCGCGAAGAAAGATTACTGGCCCAATGTCGGTGCCAAAATCTACAAGGCCACAATTGGTTCAATTCAAATGCCAAACTGGCAATCGACTAAACCAGTTGCGGCTGTAAAAGTCGCGGTCAAACAAGATCTTTCAAAAGCAGCCGAAGAAGCTCAAGAGCAACAAGAACTGGCAGAAAAGAAAGCAGCATTTGCTAAGCGCAAGGCGGCCTTAGAAGAGCAAGCCAAAGTCGAAGCTAGCAACAAAACCTTCATTGGTGTAATTACAAACACCATGGAAGCACTGCTGCAAGAATTCAAAAAAGAAACAGCCAGCCACAATTGCAAATTTGTTGTTTACGCTCTGCCATCGAGAGCTACACTGGCACCGATAGCCGGTATGGACCAACCAATGTTGGGAGTGAACCACGGCTCTGAAGTAGTAATTGTGAAAAAGCAATGCAAAGAGAACGATATTCCTTTCATTGACTCACAACAGGTTGCCACTACCTATAGTGACGACAAACTGAACTCACTCTTCTATACGGCTCACCTCACACCAAGCGGTCAAAGGTATGTGGCCGACCAGCTAGATGTGCCGCTGGCCGAGCTAATTCGCCAGTCGAAGTAACGCTTTGATAGCGCCACAAGACATTAGCAATCTCGATATAGCGCGCCGAATGGAGCGCAACTATATAAATGGCTTTCGCCTGCTCAGTGGCATCAACGGCACCATATTTAGTGAAGATGAAGACACTGCAGAATTCTGGTCTGGCTATAGCGCTGCTTGGATCAATGGTGTGTTCAGAACCAATGGCAGTGCCAAGAACCTGGACGAAATTATTGCTCGCACCCTTAGAAAGAACCCCGCAGTGCCCATGCTTTGGCGGGTGGGCGTACTCACCAATGAACCAGAGCGCGTTGGTGAAGCATTGCTAGCTCGCGGCCTGAGAGACGCAGGGAAAGTACCAGCATTAGCACTCATGCCTGGGCAGCTCGTTGCTTCGCAGAAGTGCTCCGAATTGACTGTCAGAGTAGTAAGCACACCAGCCGAAGTAATAGACTGGCTAGAGCCATACTGCACAGGTTTTTCGCTCAATGACACCATCCGAGAGCACTTCAAGCAATTCATAACAGGCAGACTAAACTCATCGCACACAGAAGCGTGGTTTGTTGGCTACGTTGAGAGCCAGCCAGTCTGCTGTGCTTATTACCTCACGACTAGTGAAATAACAGTGATCTACAACGTTTCCACACTCTCAGACTTCCGCAACCGTGGATTTGGTCGTCTCCTGGTAGAAGCAGCCATCAACCACGCCTGGCAGTACTCTTCCTATCCCATTGCTCTGTATTCCTCCGAGATGGGGCTCTCTGTTTATCGTCGAATCGGTTTTACCGATGTGTACGAGCTAGGAGAATTCGTGCGTGAGTAGATTATTCGCGATCGATCGCTAAGTCCTTTAAAATTGCCATCCATCAAACGCAGATGGCGAAGTTCCTAAAACCTTATAGAATAAGGGAAAAGGAATCCCAGAGCCCCCATGCCACTATCTACTTTCCTCAAATTGAGCGCCTCGGTAGCTACTATCGTTGCAGTATCCAGTCTGCTCCTACCAGTGTTCGCGGCACCAGCAATTACAGACACGAAGAAGCCCATAGCTAAAACGGTGCCATTCCACAGCCCTAAGAAAGACAAATACGGCCTTCCCATCGCTCAAATTGAACAGCTACTTGAGGCAAGAGACACCAAAGGAGCCAGCGCAGCACTAGCGAAAGTGCCACGCTGCAAGGGCGATGAAGACAGAAGGAACATGATACTTGGTGCCATCCTGGCAACAGATAGCAATTTTGACGCAGCTATGCCGCTATTTGCGAAAGTCAAACACCCGGAAGAAGCCGTCGACTGCGAGCTTTTCCTGGCAGCCAAAGCATTCGCCTTAGCGCAAAACTATCCCAAAGCCATTGAACTTGCCACCATCGCAATTGAGCGCAGCAATGACCAAAAGTGCCTTGAAATCCGGGCTAGCTGTTATTCGACTCTGGCGCGCTTGAGCGACGCCGTACAAGACTATGAGACTCTAGCTAGAACAAAACCTCTCTGGGCCTCTGATTATTTGGCGAAAGAAGCCAATATCCTTAGCAGGATGAACAAGCCCAATGAAGCTTTAGTTGTCGCAGAACGTGCGGTCAAGGCAGATCCTACTGACAGCGGGGCGCAGATGGTTAAAGGTGCTTGCCTAGAGCAACTGGGACGCTACAGCGAGGCAGTAGAAGTGCTGACCATTACTCGAAACCTTGCCAAGAAAACTGTTGCAACAAAAGCCGAGTCAACATTTTTTCTCATTCGCGCTTTAGAAAAGAGAGCAGCCTGCTACAAGAAAATGGGAAAAATAAACGAATCAGAGCGAGACAAACTTGAATTGAAAAGCTATTCAGACAAGCTGATGGACGATCTCGTCGGGAAGTAGCCCACTTACAGAGTCGAATCCGACACCGTCCTAAATCAAAATAAACCCTGACAATAGACTAATGCATTGCCCACCGAATCTCGCCTGAAGGAAGGCCACTGGGACTTACCTCAACACGCAAATTCCGCACCGTCATTTGGGCACGCTGCGCTTCTTTGGGATGCAGATACAATTGATC
>CAJXZK010000330.1 GCA_913063055.1 uncultured bacterium | reverse complement strand
ATGGCGGCAAACATCTACCCCAGTAACTCCTGGCAAGCCCCAATCAAGCACAATCACGTCAAATTCGAAGCTTTCCAGCATCTGTATGGCGTCTTCGCCCGAATTGACCACTTCAAGGGTATGATTTTCCAGCGTAAACCAGTCTTC
Source organism: uncultured bacterium (assembly GCA_913063055.1). Lineage (GTDB taxonomy): Bacteria > Cyanobacteriota > Vampirovibrionia > Obscuribacterales > Obscuribacteraceae. The sequence goes on along the minus strand of CAJXZK010000330.1, from coordinate 5,177 downwards.
TAACCTTTCAGCCAGCTCAATGTCGTCTTCTACCAGCAATATTTTTGCCATGTCGCCTGTAAGTTTTGGATTGCGGTCCGCTTTTGACTATTATGGTACCTGAATAATTTCATGTGGCTATATGCCTAAATCATTTGGCAATGAAAAAATCGGGCGTTTAGCCTGGGCGAAATGATATGAATACTAGACGGGGACGCAACATTGGCAGAATTTGTGCTGAAAATTATTCCCCGGTTTTTTTTGCCCCGGTCGGAGCCAATTTTTAAGGACTGACAATCAGATTGAAGAAAAAGGGAAAAGGCAAATTATTTCAGATTGGCTTACTTTTGCTTTGTTGCTATTCTGCCGGGCTGGCTAAATCTTGGGGTCAGGCGTCGACCAATTTGAGTCTGTTGTTTCCGCGCGACATAGCAGTAGGCCGGGTAATTCTGCTTAAGCCCAGTTGGCAGGCTGACCAGGTATCGGCCTCAGGTAAGCCCTTAGCAGCTGCTAGAGGAGCGGTTTCGACTTTGGCTGGGCAGAAAATTATGTTGCTTGCCAACGATTGTATTAGCGATCGTATGCCTTTCCTGGCTTCACTTCCTCCTGATGCCCTGGTTTGTCTGGTGCTCAGTGGTAGCTCTATTGCCGACAAAGACCTAATTTATGTCAATCATCTCACTGGTCTTCGACGGCTTGAATTAGAAGATACCGATATTGGTGATGCTGGCCTGGCCCAGCTTACCAAGCTCAGTAAGTTAGAGTATTTGCGCCTTACTTGTACGCTCGTTAAAGGGCTGAGTTTAGATAGTTTGCCCTGCTCACATCTGAAAAATCTGCAAATTGACAGTGTCGGTCTTGATGTAACGGCCTTTGCGCGGTTAGCTAAATTCAAGGAATTAAAGTGTCTCAACTTAAACCGCTCTGCAGCTAGTGATTCTGCCCTAAATCAGATTGCCAAGCTCTCGCATTTAGAAGCGCTATCCATTGCTGACAATGTGCATGTCACCGATGCTGGTATTAAAAAACTGGCCGGCTTGAAATATTTGCAACGACTAGATGTCGCCAATACATCGGTGACCGCAGATGGAATTTTGGCCCTTAAAGGTATTGATTTAAGATCGATACGACTGAGCTCGCGACATAAGACCCCTCGTACCCAGGCGAAGTTGCAACAAGCATTTCCTCAAGCTGGTATAGAATTTGACCTAGATCGCCCGCGTATGCCCACTGAATTGTTTGCTCCTCTTCACTGACTATGACTAGCGAAAAATGACTAGCGAAAAATGACTAGCGAAAAAATGCCGAGCATAAGAAAAATCATTCATATTGATATGGATGCTTTTTTTGCCTCAGTGGAGCAACGGGATAATCCTGACTATCGGGGTAAACCCCTGGTTGTAGGTGGATCGCCTGATCAGCGGGGAGTAGTAGCGGCTGCCAGTTACGAAGCGCGCAAGTTTGGCATATTTTCTGCCATGCCTGCTCGTACTGCTATTCAGCGCTGTCCTCAACTAATTTTTGCTAAGCCGAGATTTGAAGTTTACCGTCACGTCTCTGAGCAGATTCGTGAGATCTTCTATCGCTATACCGACCTGGTTGAGCCACTTTCACTGGATGAAGCTTATCTCGATGTAACCATGAATAAACGGGAGATGCCCTCAGCCACGTTAATTGCTCGCGAGATCAAAAAAGCTATTCGTGAAGAATTAAATTTGACGGCATCAGCAGGGGTATCGATTAATAAGTTTTTGGCAAAGACCGCATCAGCTGTGAATAAACCTGATGGTTTGCATTTAATTCCACCAGATCAAGCCGTGGCTTTTATTGAAAAATTGCCTATTGAAAAATTTTATGGCATTGGTCAAGTTACTGCTGGAAAAATGAGGCAGGCTGGGGTTTTTAACGGCGCCGATTTGAAGACTTGGTCAGAAGTTGACCTCGTGCGTAAATTTGGCAAGGTTGGTCACTTCTATTTCAATATCGCTCGAGGTTGTGATGATAGGCCGGTTGTGCCTAATCGTATTCGCAAATCAATCGGGGCTGAAGAAAGTTTTGCCCATGACCTCAGTGATCGTCATTCATTTCTTACAGCTATCGAAGAGATTGCTGCTACGCTCCAGCGTCGAGTTGAGAAGAGCGAAACCAGCGGGCGCACCTTGACATTGAAAGTGAAATATGGCGACTACCAGCAGGTGACACGCAGTAGAACTTTTGCCGAATCTATTGATGTACGAGACTTTTCGCCAATAATCAAAATTGCTATGGAACTTTTGGATACAACGGAAGTCGTTGAAAAAAATGCACGTCTGCTGGGCTTGTCTTTATCTAATCTCGATTGTGAAAGAGAGAGTGAAGACGGCAACTATGTGCAATTGACCCTCGAACTTAAATAAGTACAGGCATCCCGCAACCATAGATAATCAGCGAGTGATGTTCTCTTATGCCGAGTGCAAATGACGGTATTTCTAATCCTAGAAGCAAAGCCCGTTCGGTCGATCTAGATAGCTGTTCTCGCGAGCCCATTGCCACCCCTGGGGCCATTCAACCCCATGGTTTTATGGTGGTAGCCACGCTGCCTGATTTGAGAATCTTGCAGCTCAGTCAAAACTTTGAGAGTGCATTGGGCTTTTCTCTCAATCAACATCTGGGCAAGAGTATTGATTCCGTTTTGGCCGCAGGAATGATGCCTTTGCTCCAAGCTTTCCTCGCTATTGAGAGCCATAAGCCGCTTGTACCATTGCCTTTGTCTTTGCGCCGGGCCCATGGTGAGCCCATATCGGTCTCGTGTCTGGCGCATCCGGCTGGTGATTTTCTCATTCTAGAGTTTGAACCAGACTATGAACAAGAAGATTTAATTGCAGCCATGGCACATGCTCTTGAGCTTTCGACTGTGCTGCAGTCGGCTTTAGCAGAGTTACAGGTGGTTGAATCATTGCCTGAGGTACTCAATGTTTGTGTCAAAGAAATTGAGAAAATCACTGGTTTTGATCGGGTTATGGTTTATAAGTTCGACCAAGACTGGCATGGTGAAGTCATGGCGGAGTCTTTGTCAGAAGCGCGCGAGTCATATCTTGGTTTGCACTATCCAGCCTCTGATATTCCGGCCCAGGCCCGGGAGCTTTATAAGCGTAACGTTACTCGTATGATCGCTGATGTTGCCTATAATTCAGTTGCTCTTGAGCCCCGTATTAATCCCGCTACAGACAAACCTCTCGATATGTCTGACTGTTTGCTGCGCAGTGTCTCACCAATGCACGTGGAATATTTGCAAAATATGGGTGTGCATGCCACTCTTACTATTTCACTCAAAGTCAATGGTGAGCTTTGGGGGCTAATTGCTTGTCATAATTACCAGCCTAAATATTTATCGTTAAAGATTCGCTCTGTCTGTGAGATATTTGGCAAACTCGTTGCACTGCGAATCTTGGAAGATACTGAGAGTGAAAAAAACAGAGTAAAAGATTATTGCATGTCTGCTTTTGCTGATTTATTTAAGGCAATAGCTGTTGACAATGGCGATGTCAAAGGCGCTTTCCAAATGCACGGTCAAACGCTAATGTCGCAGTTTGACTGTATTGGCGTTGCCTTAGTTACAGATTCAGAGCTAATTTGCTTTGGTGCTACGCCTGGTGACAGCCAGCTATTAACCTGCGCCGTGTGGCTTTCGTGTCAGGAATTAAGTCTGCTTTCCAGTAACCATTTGATTGCTGATCTTGAGGGGAATGCCAGATTTTTTGATCTTGGTGGAGACTTTGCTGGTTTGCTGGCTGTGCGCACTGGGCTTGTGGATAATCAGTGGTTGTTGTTGTTGTTCCGCCATAAGAAAATACAGGCAATAACTTGGGCTGGTAATCCGGTCAAAAATGCTTTCATAGATTCTTCCGCATCAGCTCCGGGGCAGATGTTGTTGCAACCGCGTCGCTCTTTTGCCCTTTGGCGCGAAGAGGTAAAAGATCAGTCATTGCCATGGACTGATGCCCAAATTACTATGGCTGCATATTTGCGTGCTCAAATTATTGATTTAACCAGGTCAGGTCTTCATTTGCTAAAGGTCCGAAGCGAAGCAGTGCAGAAAGAGCGTGACGATTTCGTAACTGCTCTTGCTCACGACTTAAGGTTACCTGTTGGTGGTGCCTTGCGCATGCTTGAGTTTATTCACTCTGGTCGCCTTGGCCAGTCGCTGCCGCAGTTTTCTGATACTTTGGCTCTATTGATTGATTCGCATAAACAATTGCTAGAGAGAATAAAGTCAATCTTGATTGGTTATCAATTTAGCGAACCATCAGGAGCCGTCAATACTGAAAGAACTGAATTGGTCGGCCTGATTGGCGCTGCTGTCAATAATTCTAGACCGGCTGCCCTGGCTGCTGAAACAGCCATTGTCGAAGATTATTGTCGGCCATGTTTTGTCAATGGTAACTTCGATTGTCTGGCGCGGGTGGTTGAAAATTTGTTGTCTAACGCCATCAAATATTCTACTGAGCCAAGCAAGGTCAAGGTTTCTCTTACCTCAACTGGCAGCGAAGCTCTAATTTGTGTTGAAGATTCGGGTATTGGAGTGGCTAAAGACGATATTGCCTATCTCTTTCAGCGCTACTGGCGCGCTCGCTCTGGTAGCACCCAGCCCATCGGTTCAGGACTCGGACTATTTGTTTGTAAGCAAGTAGTCGAAGCCCATAAGGGTTCGCTCTGGTGCGAAAGCGAATTGGGCGTAGGCTCCAAATTCTTTGTCCGCTTGCCACTAGTAGCATAGGCAAATCTGATTTTGATTTGTCTCAGTCTTGGCTCTTAATCCATTTACTGATGTCGTTGATTACTTCGACTGCAACGTTTTGGGGCTGGTCATAGTCGTGAGCTGTTGAATAATTTCCGGCTTTGACGAAGCCATGGTTAAGAGAGTTGTAGACTTTAAAAGTAGTGTTGCCTTTGTCGTTTAGGGCATTCCACCAGTTTTGAAAATCGACCATGGTGATTTGATAGTCTTTACCACCCTGTAAAACTAAAAGTGGTTTTTTGATTTCTTTTGCGGCTTCGGCTGGTTTGTAGTCGCGCAAATCTAACCAGTATGAAGGCGGTAAGCCAAGGGGCAGCTTTGTCGCCGCGGTGTTCAGGCTCAGGTTTGGATCTGTCTCTTATACACATCTCCGAGCCCACGAGACCGTACTAGATCTCGTATGCCGTCTTCTGCTTGAAAA
>CAJXZK010000329.1 GCA_913063055.1 uncultured bacterium | reverse complement strand
GGGCTCGGAGATGTGTATAAGAGACAGGCCAAGTATCAATCCGGCTTTCGGTAAGATAATAATTTTAAATGGCGGCTCTAGCGCAGGAAAGACTTCGTTGGCTAAGGCTTTTCAAGACTTGATGCTACCGGAGATTTACTTACTCCAGGGCATAGACATGTTCTGGTTTTCTCTGCCACCTAAGCAACTAGACTTAGAGCGCGTTGATCCTGAATTTTATACGCATACTTCTTCACTGCATGACGGCAAAGAAGAATTTCGCATAGTTCCTGGGCCTCAGTTAGATAAGCTCATGCTGGGGCGATACAAGGCCATGTCGGTTTACCTGCGTCAGGGGTTTAATATTATCGCTGATGAGGTAGTCTGGAAGCGCTCGTGGCTGGAAGAAGCAATCAGAGACTTGATAGATTTTGATGCCTATTTCGTTAATGTTTATTGCGCCGATTCTGTTGGTGAGGCGCGAGAGAAGAGCAGGGGAGATCGGCATGCTGGTTGGAACCGCTGTTCAGCCCGGTATGCGGCAATGGACGCTCTTTACGACTTGTCTTTAGATACTGGAGCACATTGTCCAGAAGAGTGCGCGGAGCTTCTCCGTAGTGCGTTGGAGGACGGTTTACAGCCAACGGCTTTTGGTTTGATGAAAGAAAAATTTTTAGAAATTGGAGAGCGTGAGTAGATAGCTTTTTTATTGGGTTTAATGCATCTAGTAAAATCGTTTTGCTAACTAATAAATTAGGTGCAATGCAAGGAAAGAAATCGAACCTATTGGAGCCGCTGGCGAGAGCTCCGAGATCAGATGACCTGCAGAAGCTTTTAAAAGCTGCTCAGGTTGGCAATTTGGCGCAGCAATCGATTGTATTGCCGGGCCGCACTAAGTTTGTTATCAAGGTGCAGCTTCGTCGAGCTGGCAGCGGTGGTTTTGCCCGTGCACGAGCTGGTAATGAAGATCCTATCTGGTTTCTCATTGATGGTACAAGTGTAGTTTGGGAGTACAGCACAAGCGATCTTGAACTAATTAGTAATTTGATAGAAGAAGCTGTCTATGCCTCAGGTAGCAAAAGTTCTGGGGCGGCTGATATGAGTACTTCTTTCATCCGCGAGCAATCTGGGTTTGGTAATCCTAGCGCACGTGGAAGCTCCACTCAGGGGGGCAGCTCCAGCCAAGGCTTAAACTCCGTCCAGGGCGGAAATTTTGCCCAACAGCTAGCTAATGCCGCTCTATCAAATCAGCCATTGATGAACCCCATAGCTAATACTCCAATTGTTATTCGCTCAGAAGCTCAAACAGCGGCCTTGATGGCGCAGCAGTCATCGACCATGTCGGGCGGCATGCAGCTCTCGGGTAATCTAAGCGAACTGGGCGTTTTCGAGCTTATCCAGACTATTAGTGTTGCTAAAATGACAGGGCGCCTAGACATAACCAGCGGTTTGCAATCTGTTGAAATCTATTTTGAAGATGGCGGCCCTCGCCGAGCATCTTTTCGCAGTGATTCAATGACTGCGGCGGTTAAAGAGCTAACTGGTGAAGAAGTAATTATTGAGGGCATGACCTGGAAGAATGGCTTCTTCCAGTTCAATTCGGCCATGAAGTCTAGTGAGCGCTCGCCGATGCGCAGGCTCGACACTCTTCTCATGGAAGGTGCGGCTCTCAGAGACTATCTCGATGGTATTGAAAACCTTGGGTTGACTGAAGACTCTGTGCCGGTAAGGCTTTCTAATCCATCAGAATCTGAATTTGAACAAGCTTTAGAGAACTCTGTTCCAGTCAATATGGAGATGCAAAAGTCTCTGTATATGGCTTTCGATGGTAAGAGCACTCTGGCTGATGTGGTCAGTGATAGTGGTCTGGGAAAAATTCTCTGGCTTCCGATAGTATTCAATCTCGCCAAAGCTGGGCTCATTGGTCTAAAAGTAGCAGCTAAGACTAGCGGACAAGCTGGTGAGCTAACCCAGTCACCGGTAGTCAAAGAAGCTGTTAAAGAGGCTTGTCAGCAGATGTTTCGTGCTGACACTGGATTGATGAGTTTCCACCTGTTCTTGCACTTCTTAGAAGTGGAATATCAGAGAGCGTTGAAGCTTCGTTTGCCCTTCAGTCTGATTTTGTTTTCGGTGCACAAGATTGATGGCTTTGAGAAAGAGCAGCTTTCTACCGAAGATCTAAAGGTCGTCTCTGCTGTCGTCCGCTCACTGATAGAGCCGTTTGATTATGTCGGACACTATCAGACACTAGATATCGGCGTTCTCTTGCCTCACCGACCAGCCGCATCCGCACGCGAATTTGCTAGCAAGATAGTTAATGAGTGTAATACTCAATTAGCTAAAAGCAGCAGCACTGCCCGCTTTGTCTGGACTTTAGGAGTAGGTTGCGTGCCTGAAGATGGCATAAAGCTTGATGCTATTGTCGCCAGAGCTGAAAACGAAAAATCTGCCGTTTGATTTTGCCGGGCTAGATTAGCTTAGCTTTGATTTGAATTGATTTAAATTGAATTGAATTGATTTGGTGACCGAAGGTTGCCACAACTTTGTCACAAATTTTCTTCATTGTCTGATTACTTGCCCTTGGCGAGTGTTCGGAGCAATTTACTAAATTTGATGATTGGAGTAGACGATGAAAACACCGGCTCTGCTTTTGGCTGGCTTCTTTTTGTGTGTTGCTAGCATTTCTCTTTGTGCGCCTGGTCATTGCCAGCAAGGTCGTCGCTTGGCCAACGGTTTGATCAATGGTCTGATCAATGGTCTACCGCCGGTTTCGATGGATAGTTTTGTCTATGAAGCCGGGGCGCACGCTGAGCACATTTATGGAGACGAAGGTAGCAATGGGTTGCCACCATATGAGGGCTTTAGCAAGGCTCACAGAATCAATACTGGCATCATGGATAGGCGTGATGCTGGTTTAACCACCGGGCATGGCAGCTACATGCCTGATGCCTGGGGTGCCGATGAGTTTTTGGCACCACCAGGAGAGTGGACCCAATCAGGCTACCGCAATCACACTTCAGGCAGCGGCTTTACTGATGATGGTATTCCTGATACTAATACCGGCACTGGTAGTGGTGTCACTCCTGATTATGGTCCTCCGCCTGGGCCGGGCTACCAGCCCGCCACTATCCATGGAAACAACTTCATTGGTTGGTACAGCCCTGAAGAAGTTGCTCTAGCGCAGACTGATTTCCCTGCTGCCTTTGAGCATTTCGTCTATAGCGATCGATACCAGGGTAGTTGGGAGAACGCTATGTATATTCTTCAAAATGAGATGGGTAGACCGCAGAGTGGTCACTAGTATCGAGTCGAGGTGATGAAATGAGCAGTGTTTTTAGTAATCGTGCAGTCTTAGTATTTTCGCTCTTAACTATTGCCAACCTTGGTGCGCCGGCTTGGGCAGAAGATATGCCCTTTGATGTTGCTAACCTGGGCAGGAGTTTGCTATCTAATGGTGGCGCTATGCCGCTGCCAGTGGTGTCAACGGGTTCGGTTGATATTAACTCGGTTGATATGCCTTTTCTGCGTAGCAATGGTGGCCAGGGTGCTTTCCCGATAAGTACTTATGGCGGTGCCGGTGTCGATGGCGGTAGCGGTGGAACTGGTGGCGGAGGTGCAGGCATGCCAGCCCTACCACCTGGATTTGCCGGTGTCATGTGCCATGGTGTTTTTGCTGGGGCTATTCCTCCTGGTGGTAACATCGAAGATTTCTGGCGCGGTGCCTATGGCTTTGCTGGTGACGCAGCACAGCAAGAAGCCCTCATGCGAGAGGGCGAGTGGTTGCGGCAGAACGGTCAAATCTGACGGCCTTCTCTTGCACTCTTGTGGTTAGCGACAGCGGCGTAAGAAGTTGAGAATTGGTCGGCGCGAGTGACAGCCATTATTCTGTCTGGGCGACTGACAGAATGACTGACAATTACTTTGTCTTGCCGCATTACATGCTCTTACTTCGCCAGAGCACGAGCTAGATACAGACCGCTCAATTTTTGGTCCGCTAGTTGTTTTAGGCAACTCGTGTTGCATGTGGTCTGGTGAATCGCTGGCTTTGAGAATTTCTCTTGACTGAGTGGTGACAATTGGAGCGGGAGCATCTGCCACTTTTTCTACCGGAGCAATTACTCCGATTTTGGCGATTGCTGCGAGCTTTCTATTGATCTGATCGGCTGACATTAGAGAACTGGCATCAGCTTCTTGTGCTAGTTTGGCAGTGTCTGCTTTTAAGTTGAAAAGGTGGAAATCTACGCTATCGTCTTTGGCAAGCGCAGGGTCTGCTTTGAAAGCGTTGCGTAGAATGTCTTCAGCAAGGGATTTCATTGCTGCTTGTTTTTCTGTGTTTTTCTCGTTATTAGCACGGTGGAGAAGATCGGTGCCCATTTCTGTGCGTAGGAGACCGGGTGCTTTTTCCAAATACTCCAAATCTCTTAGCTGCTTATTAAGCCCGTCTATCTTGCTCGTGTCAGCTGGCTTGTCACTGGGTGAACTCTCATAGGCAGCGGTTTTTGCTGCTATATTTTCCTTCTCAATTTCTGCCTGAACTTTTAATTTTTGCTTGCTCAAGTACTCTGGGTTGACTCTGTCGGCTACAGCAATAGCTTGAAGGTATTTTTCGTGTCTTTGTTTCAGGCCTTCTTCGCTTGTTTCTTTACCATAGTGTTCGGGCTTGTTTGCTCGGATGAATTCTACGGCCTCTGCTGGGTTCTTTGGTCTGAAGACAGAAACCGGTTTGATTGCTTCTTCAACTTTAGGCGCTTCGAATTTGAAAGCACCAGAGTTGCGGGCTGTGCCATCTGCAGCATATCTAGATTGATCAGCCAGACCTGCTTCGATATTGGCGCCCCAATGAGTGCTTGTTACTTTATCTGGAATTGGTTTACCGTTGGCATCAGCTTTAAGCGATTGTACGCTGGTAAACGTATCGTTGAGCGGTTGACCACTGCAGTCTTTGAGGTTTTGATCGACCCAGGCTTTCCAGGTTTTCGCTTGACTGTCTTCGGGGTTTTTGTCTAAACGCTCGTTTAATTTGTCTTTGTTTACGACGACAAATGTTAGCTCTGGATGCTGTGCTTGCATCTGCGGTAGCTTATCTAACAGCTCTTGCGAGCCGGGTGTATTTTCACCGACGATGACCAGGGCAACACCATCTTTTTCTTTGCCAGCTTTATTGTAGGCTTCGGAGATATTGTCCACAGTGTAGGCGCCGCTATTCTTGATTGATTGCTCAAGGGCGGTGAGTGGTTTCTCTTCTACTTTTGGTGCTTCAGGCTTTTTCTCTTCTGGTTTCTGCTCTTCAACTTTAGGTTCGACCTTGGGTTCTACTTTAGGCTCTACTTTGACTTCGACCTTAGGTTCGACTTTCGGTTCGACTTTGGCCTCGGCTTTTGGTTCTTGCTTTGGTTCGACTTTGAGCTCTACTTTGG
>CAJXZK010000328.1 GCA_913063055.1 uncultured bacterium | reverse complement strand
ATGAAATACAGGAATAAGAGACGGGCGGTTAGAGCCTTGGCTGCCTTGCGCGGGAAACCAACATATGGCAGAGCGGCAGAATATTACGATCATTCAAGCCGAGCAGATTGGCAGCAGTGCCCAGAAGATGGCATCTCTGATTTATTGGCAGACATTAGGCATGTTTGCGACGCTCTAAACCTTGATTTTGCTGACTTAGATTCGCGCGCATATGTTCATTACTCAGCCGAGCGACATGGGTAAGTGAGCAGGCGAAGATTCAAACTAAAAAACACCGAAACACTGATTAAGACTGAGGAGCTGCGTGGCGTCCAAGTTTTAGATCGCGTCATTGTCAGCCATGGCGGATCGCAAAGCATACGCGAAAGTCAGTCAGAAATGGATCTAAACGGATGAAGCAAGCACAGCAAGCCAATTAGAGGACGATAGTAAATGACACCAACATCAATACCAATATCAATACCAAGACAAAAATTTTTTTATGCTTTGAGTCTATCAAAAACAGAGCGCACTTTTGTTGTAAACGTGGATAGGCAAAGGCAGGTATGTGGCTATATTGAGCTTGCAGAGCGCCCCGGCAAAATACTGCAAGAAATAAGCGAAGTATTTAAAGCTGCGATTGTTTCTAATTTCTCCGCTATTATTTACACGCGGCACACACTAGATCTCTCAGTCGCTCCCAGCCCGCAAGATATGAAAATGGCACAGGAGTTGATTAGAGCGGGGAAAGTTTTAGGCATAGAAATTGACGATTACATAATCTGCAATAAAGAAAGCGAGCATTGCATAAGGGATCGGCAACCAAAAATATGGCGCAAGTGGTGTAAGTCGTAATTGTAAGGTCTGAAAGCCGCCAGATGGCGGCTTTTTTCTAGGTGGTCGACCATCGTCAATAATTTCTATTTGTTGTCGATCGGTGAATGATAATTTTCGGTGGCAAAAACTGGCGCTCCGCGCTGGCTACCCACCCGCCACCCAGAACAGTGTACTGTTACCAATCTTTTGCCTGGTGCCTTGGGGATTGGGCAGGCTAAAGCCTGCTGGCTACCCGCCCTCCACCCCAGTCAAGGGAGAACTTGTATTTAGGTCAGTTTGACGCCCAAGCTCCTGAATGGCAGAGACTTCGGCAGTTTCTAATGCTTGAAGTCAGGGCACAATTAGAGGGTGAACCGGAGCCTGCTATGACAGAAGCAAGAGAGAAGGGCGACCGGCCAGAGCGGGCGTCAGAAAATCAGATGCTGAAAAGTGCAGACGCTCAAGAAGCTAGGGTGGCCGGAGCGTCTGACATTAAGGCCGCCCATGCACTGAACCGGAATGCTCACAGCGGCAGCGCCGGTGGGGAGAATCAGGAACACAGTATTGAGCTAGTTATGCCGAGGAAAGACGGCAGCATCGATGTCCTTGCTGCCAGAGTCATGCCGCAGGAAACAAGCAAGGCTGAGCAGTTGTTGACTAAGGTATCGGACTGGCAAGATCAGTTAGACACAGGCTCTATTATTGCGGCAGAGGTAAGAAAAAATCCGGCGGCAGAGCCAGTGTCACTTCTGAATAGTTGGGCCAAGAATTTACCTGAAGGATCTGAAAAGCAAGCATACAGGCAACTAGCAAGAGAGCAGCTTGTGGAAATGTCTCCTAAAGCAAAAGAGAAGCTCGATGTCTTAGATCAGCGCAGGCGAATGATCGATGCTAACGAGCAAGAAGATGCAGGCGTTCATGATATGCGTGAGCGGCAGCCGAAGGCAATGACGGGGTATGTGGAGTATCCTGATTCTCATAAAGAGAATGAATGGAAGGTATTTACTCGATTACCGCAAGAAGAAAGAAGAGCAGTAATTGAAGCACTGATGAAGTGCCCGGAAGCTATCAGCACAGACTACAACAAACAGCTGGAAGCAATAACGCGAGCATTCCCAAAAGGTATTGAGAATTTTGCTACTCATACATTTGAGGCAGTTGTAGGGCTGGGTCAATCTTTTGCGAAGGTTTGTCAGTTTGCGGAAGACGTAAAAAGCCAAAATCCAAGGGCGCTAGAAACGGCTTTTGAAGCCTATCGGGTAATGGGGAGGGCCGCTGTCACCGGCCATAACATTTGGAGTATGGGCACTTTGTACATCAGCGATATGAACAGCGCTGCGGCCCGTGGTGATGCTGGCAAAGTCTTTAGGGACATAGGCTGGCTGGGAACACAGATAGATCAGCAGTGGGGTAAGAAAAGCGAGGCAGAGAAGGTCGAGATAGCGACTGAGTTTGCTGCCGGTCTTGCAATACCTGGTGGCATAGCAAGTATTGCGAAGTCAGAAAAATTGACAGTGGCACTTATGCAAATCGCTAAGCTTGTGCCCGAAGAACAACTAGGCAAGTACGTTGAAGCATGGCAATGTCTTGGAAAAAAAGGTCTTGGAAAAGTATTCGATCCAAAACTTGTTGCTCAGACCAGTGAAGGTTCTCAAGCAAGCGATTTTTACATGGCTATGTCGAAAGCCGATGATTTGAGTGGCGGTGGAAAAGTCGGCCGGTCGTTACTTCTTGGGAGGGACGGTGCTCTCGTTAAGGTTGAGAAGCTTAAGCATCTGATAGTGAGTGAAACTATAGGAGATGTTAGAGACTCCAACTGGAAAGGCGCTAATTTTTTGACTGGCTGGAAGGTAGAAAGCAGTCTGAAAGCCAAATTTATGGCAGCAGGAGAAGCCTTGCCGAATAATTTCCCGGCCGTTGACGGGTGGTCCTTTAAACAAGGCTTGGTGACAAGCATAAAATCGATAGAACTAAGAGCGCCAAGCTATCAGGACATGGAGCATTTTGAAAAACGAGTGAAGGGCTATGTCCAAGAACTTTCTGACTGGAAGGGCGATATGTTTAGCTCAACTCGTTATAAGATCAATCCGAGAGATGTGAAGGACAAAGTCCTTCATTTGGGCATTCCTGATGGGGCGATTAGTTCAGAGCAGAGAAATATGCTAGAGAAAATTGCCAAAGAACTAGAAAAAAATGGCTCTGATGTCAAAATCAAGGTGACGGCGCTGAGATGAACAACACACAAACAGAAACTCTTGAAACATGGATAAGCCTCTATTTGACAGCTCAGAGAGGCTACCTTGCTACGGATTATAAAACATCGGCTGGCTACTATCTTCAGATGGAGCCAGTCAAAGAGTTCGACTATAAGAATAGATCAGAGCTGATTGCTGCATTGGAAGGAGCCTTTAAGGTTGGCAATCCCCTCATAGAGGCTCCGATGGAAGCACCCGGAGGCTCTTTGATAATGGAGGCAGCTGGTTTTAAATCGGCCAGTGAGTTGGAAAAAAATACCTTTCCTGTGAGCATTGAGAAGCTGACTACTTGCTATGAGATTCGTTGCCCAGAGCGGCTAGCTAATGGACGATGGGACAAGCGTACCTATGCTTTGTCGCGATCCATTCCGCTTGGTATGGGCTGCCCAGGCATAGCAGACGTTATATTAGAATACTTGCAGACACGCAGCGCTAAGTAGACTAAAGATTTTTGGCTGACTATACACCGGCCAAAGTCAGCGTGGGTAAGACTTGCACTGTGGGCAAGCAGATTTCCTACGGGTTCTGAGATAGCACTCTCGTTGCCACTCGTGGTGGCAATTTGAGCAGCGCCACCAGGGCTTGTAGGCAGAGCCGGGTTTAGTTTCACTCGCCTTTTGCTCGTTTAGTTTCTGGTGCCATTCGCGAGCAAGAGCGGGGTGTAGGGCTTGCAAACTGTTGGTCGCAGACAGCCTACTGCCTTGGCAAAATGGGCACTTGTAGCCATTTCTGGTGATATGCCCGACCCAGGATTCCCACTGGTGATCTGGGTCTTTATCACAGAGCCACCAGGCGACATACTTACTGCCAAAAGAAGTATTTTCAGGGGTTTTGTCACCATTTTTAGTTGGGTGCCAGTGCTTTGCTATTTTAGGAAAGGCTTTTTTAAGTGATGTGATTATACGAGGCAAGCCATATTCAGGGCATTCTGGGCAGCGGCTGTCTCGTTTTGTTCGTAGGTAAACGGGGCGCTTCCAAGAATGGTCACGGGTGCACTTCCACCAGTATTCATCAACAGTGCCAGCAATAATTTGATCTGGTCTCATGGGTGCGTTTTTCTTTAGATCGAATTGCTGGGCTATATCTGGAAATAGAGTTGCTAGATTGTTAGTGGCTGATAGTGCTCTATTAGTGCAATAAGGGCAGCCATTGCCTTTGTATGTCCTGTTATGAATTGTAGCTTCCCATTCGTGGTCTTTTGCCTGGCGGCACTTCCACCAGACGGATTGCTTGGCCTTGCTGGAAACAATCGATGGCTTTAGCTCACCGTTTTTTGCCTTGTGCCACTCTTTTGCAATTTCTGGAAATTCAGCAAGTAAAGAATGACTCTTTGAGAACCGTCTGTGGCTACAAAACGGGCAATTGTAGCCTTTGATAGTTCTTTCGCTGGGCCGCATTTGAAATACATGGTCGTCGCCTTGGGCGCACTTCCACCAAATATTACGCTTTGAGCCTGGCACTAGATCTTTGGCTTTCAGCTTGCCGTTTTTAGTAGGATGGAATTCTTTAGAAAGGGTTTTGAAATTGGTGATGTTGTTGTCTGGAGCGGCTTTGCGCCCGCGACAAAATGGACAGAAGGCATCGACTACATCAATGTTGAACCTAGTGCACCACTCGTGTTTTATGCCTTTTTTGCAGTGCCACCAGATGTTAGCGCCGATGGGAATCTTGAAAGGGTCGATGTCTTGGTTCTTCTGTTTATGGAAGAACTTTAGGACGTTGGGGTATTTTCTGAGGTCAAGACCATAAGACTCGAAGTAGCAGTGAGGGCAGTTAGCGCCTTGTTTGCTTGTGCGACTTTTGATTGTGGCTTGCCATGCGTGAGCCTTGTTTTTAGCGCAGAGCCACCAGGCTTTGAGGTTGGAGCCGTAGCTGAAATCTTCAGGGCCATATCCGTCGTTTTTTGTGTGATACCACTGTGCTGCTATGTCGGGTCGAGCGATGCTTAATGGAGTTCTTTTTCTGAGGTGCAGAGGGAATGGCGCAATGATGTTTTCAATCAGGCGATCTTCTTCATAGTAGCGTTCACGCATGATCAGGTTGGCCCCATGGATGGACAGAAATAGAGCCCAGTTGGCTTCTTGATTGTTGCAAAGAGTCCTTTGGATTGACAGCTTTGTAAGGCATGTTTGCGGATCACTTAGACCCTTTTTATCCAATAGTCTTGCCTTTTGTTGGTGTTTCTGTCAGTTGTCTTTACTAGCTGGTTTGTTGAAACCGGTGGCTTGACCGGTTCTTGTGCTCTTGCATAAGCAGCCTCTTTTGGAGCTAACTGCCGAAAATAGGGCAGATCTGCGCCTGTCTCTTATACACATCTGACGCTGCCGACGAATAGAGAGGTGTAGATCTCGGTGGTCGCCGTATCAT
>CAJXZK010000327.1 GCA_913063055.1 uncultured bacterium | reverse complement strand
CTTCATCTCCCAGGACGTGGGCGGTAACTTGGCTGACGTTGTTGCTACCATTGCCGATGCCATTCGTGAAAGATTCAAGTTACGCGACTTCCTCAATGCTCTTACTTCGCAGGGTAAAGCAACAGCTACATTCATCGGCTGTCTGCCTTATTTGATTACAGTTGGAACTTACTTCTTGACACCTGCATACATGACACCCTTTTTGAACCACCCAGTTGCTAGACTAGTAATGGTAGCTTTGGTTTGTTGGGAGTTGTTCGGCTTCTGGATTCTCCAGAAAATGGTGACCTTCGAGGTCTAATTTCATCCTCATGGTTCGTCTTAAGTTGGTCTTTCATTCATAGGGATAGTGTTCACCATGCCAATGCCTGTTTTAGCGATACTAGTCTTTACCTGTGTAGTAGCAAGCTGCTTACTGGTACTCAGGCCGGTATTCGGCATGCAGGTAGACAACTACGGTGTGCGTATCCGTCCTCGCAAGCAGCAAGAGGACAGCTCAGCTGAGAAGCCAAAAGATTCGGTCATTTTGAAATTGGCTGAGTTTGTTGGTCAGTTTGCTCTTTCTTTGATGCCAGCTCTGGCCGACAAACGTACTGTAGTTTTGCTCAACATGGCTAACTACCGTACTCCGCAGCACATGGCTATTTTTATTGGTATCAAGGTGTTGCTCACTGGTTCAGTTCTAGTGATGACATTCTTCTCGGCTATCACTAACCCAATTATGTTGCTTGGTGGCTTGATTGGTGCAATCCCTACCTGGATTATGCCTAACTTCTTCCTCGGCAGTCGGGTGAAAAAGCGCCAAGATCAGATTTTGAAAGAACTACCTGTCATTATCGACTTGCTCATTGTTTGCGCCCAAGCCGGTCTTGGTATGATGCTCGCCATCGACAAAGTATCCAAAGAAGTTGTACTGTCCTGCCCAATTCTCAGTATTGAGATGCAACAGCTGATTTCAGACGTTAAGGTGTTCGCTAAGTCTGTACCTTATGCCATGCGCGAAATGGGTGAAAGATGCGGCGTAGACGAACTGATTAACATGGCATCTGCTCTGATTGCTGCTGAAGCGAAGGGTGCTGACATGTCGTATCCATTGCGTCAGCAAGCTTCAGCTCTGAGAGACAGATTGAAGCGTAAGAAAGAAGAAGAAGCTGGTAAGGTGCCAGTTAAGATGGTTCCAGTAATCATGGTCTTCGTTATGCCTTTGATTCTTTGTCCGATGCTTGGACCAGCCGTAGTAACCATTCTCAATGCTATCGGTCCGATCATGTCTGGCTTGAAGTAAAGTCGAAAGTGGCTGCTGGTCTAAAACAAGCTTCCTCTCTGCGCTTTGTTAATGCTGCCCGCGATACTGTGGTGGCAGACAATGTGCGTGTGGCCAAAACGTTTTTGAGCAGATTGAAAGGCCTATTAGGAACAAAATCTTTGCCTGCTGGTGAGGGTCTGCTCATTGCCCCCTGCAACAGTATTCATATGTTCGGTATGAAATATCCCATTGATTGCCTCTTTCTCGACGACCAATATAAGGTGGTCGGCTTGGTTGAGAATATCGCTCCAGGAAAAATGTCACGGGTATTTGGCCAGGCCAAGCAATGTCTGGAGTTACCTGCCGGAGTAATTGCCTCTAGCTCAACAGCGATGGGCGATGTTCTCACTGTATTAAAGAACTAGTATTTAGGCCCAGTCTACATTCACGCCAGCCTCACAGACAAGCGGTTTAATAAGCTTGCCAGAATGTCACTGGGAGGATAAATCATGAAAGTACAATTGCTTGTTTCGGCAGTAGCTGCCACTCTTGTTGCCGTTACAGTGAGCGCTTCTCCAGCTTGGAGCTACCGTTGGGGCGGCTACAATTCTTTTGGTAGTGGCTACGGTTACGGCAATGGCTTGAATGCCTTGCGCTACATTTTGCCCATAAACTCTTATCGCGGAAACTATAACTACAACAATGGTTATGGCAATGGCTATAACTATAACCGCGGCTACAATTTCAAAAACGCTTGCCACCACCATCACCGACGCTGGTGGTAAGCAAAATAGTTTGAAATTAGCCAGCCATATTCAATGGCGTCAGAGCACTGAAGCCATCCGGGCCTGGGTTATAAGCGGCAATATAGGCCTGGTTTTGAGCTAGATTAGCTGTGCCATCTGCGTTTTCGCTATGGTGTGTCTCTACTTTTGAAAGTGTGAGAGTGCCGTGTGATCTGATTGGTGAGCCCTGGAATTGAAAGCGAACGAGGAGACGACCGGTTTTGTTGTTTTTTTGAATGGTATAGATATCTTCGGCTCTCCCGGCTTTTACCACTCTTACAGTGAGGCGCTCTTGGGTGCAGCCGCCACATTCAACCATTTCGAATTGAGCATAAATGCTTGGTGGCAGGGTGCTGCAAATTGCATCTCTTTGATTGCGTCTGCGCGAGTTGAGTGTTTGCAGGCGCCGAGCTATGTTCAATTGTGTTTCAAATGAGTAGGCAATCATATAGTCACGTACTGATTTCCCGTCACCGTTTTCAATTGCTTGCAACAAACTCTCTATGTTCGCCATTTAGTAAAGTCCTCTTTCTCTCAACAGGATGCTTGCAGCTTACGGCGACAGCCATGAAAAGTTCGTGAAAGTGACAGTGAAACTTTTTTGTTTTGGCTACGTATTAGTTTTCGTAGACGACTTTTGAGGTGCAACTATGAAACGAGTAATGAAAGCGGCTTGTATTGCTGTGGCCGCGATAGCATTGACTGCTGCTTCCACTACCCAAGCTCAGGCTCGCGGAGGCTTTGCTCGCGGGGCGAATGGGGCGGTTGGCGGTTTTGCCAGGCAAGGGCAATATGGCAGCAGCGCTGGTGGTAGGGCCGTGCGCTATGGCAGTGGAGCCGCTGGTTTCCGTGCTGGAAGCTTTGCTGGGCCGAACGGCGGCACTTTCCAGGGGGCTAATGCTGGTGCTTTCAAGAAAGGTGTAGGGGGCGCACGAGCAAGTCAATTCTCTAGTCAGGGACCGAATGGTGGTTCGGCATCGGGCTATAGCAATAATGTCTATAACGCTCAAACCGGCAGCGGCACTCGCAATAGCGGCAAAGATTTCAATACGGCATCGGGTCAGTCGTATGGTTATGATGGCAGCACCAGCTATACTAAGGGCTCTGGCGCTACTTCTACAATTGATACACAGAACAAGGGTGACTATACCGTTGATTGGCAAAAAGGTGCCAAACCCGTTGTCACTCCGGTGCCAGCTACGCCCTAGTTTCACTGGCCTTTCGTTTATAGTATGAGAATGACTGCAAGTATTATCTTTCAATCTTCTCGCTTGTACGCAAGAACCTTCATCCCGCAGCAAGATGCCGAAGCGGCATTCTTGCTGTACGGTGACGAAGAAGTTACTCGCTTCTTGGGCAGCAATAAAAGTACAGACACTAGTTCTGCTGACAGTTCTGTCGTTGTGACTGAACAGAGATTAGCTCGCTATGCTGCTTGCGAAGGCGGGCGAGGAATTATGGCATTGCTTCGTAAAGATGATGATGTATTGCTTGGTACTATTTTGTTGAAGCGCTTGCCAGATCAAAATATGTTGCCAACTAATGACTGGGAAGTCGGCTGGCACTTGCGCCGCTCCGCTTGGGGGGCCGGTTACGCTAGTGAAGCTGGAGCTGCAGCTCTCGATTTCGGCCTTAATACCCTGGCACTACCTCAGATATTTGCAGTGGTTGATAGTGCCAACTTAGCGTCGCGTAAAGTGGTCGAGCGCTTAGGCATGATTCATCTGGGACAAACCGACCGCTATTACGGCGAAACACTTGAGCTTTTCTGTAACGCGCCAACTGCAAATTGAACTCTTTGAATTTCCATTGTCACGGCATTTTCACGTCGTCAGAATTACATTAATGCTTAACCAGGCCAGTGTTTTCTTGCTAATTTAGCAAATGTTCGCTGGCTTACAGACAGGGTGGGGGTTTCCCCCCACAATAAAGAACCTGTTTGGTTTATGATGAAGATCTCGGCAGAGTGTCGAAAATTTCGTGATTAAGGATAGCTATTAGAGCAGGCATCTTTACCAACCTTTTGCTCTAACTTTTAAGGCTATTTTTTCAAGTTAACATCCAGCACAATCAGAAGTGACCAATAGTGGCAGACGATACTAAAGCAGTCGAATCAGCAAGGCCAAATGATAAGGTCGCATCAGTTAAGGATGGTGGCGACGGTAGTCATGCCAGTGCAGAGGCTGTAGCCCTATTAGACAGAAAGACCCCAGCTCCGGGGGCTGGTGTAGAATCACCAATTAAAGATGGCTCGATGGGTACCACCCCGCCGGCTTCAGACAAGACCATGACTGCTTATTGGCAGGCTGGCAACAAAATTAATGGCGATGGCACTAGATCGACTGATGAGACGGCTAAGCCAAGAGATGGCAGCGATAAGAGCGATCCCAGTCGCAGTGGTTTAGAAAATGCCACCGAAGCCTATCAGAAGACTTTAGAGCGAGCCAATATGTCGCCCAGGCAAGCTGAGGAGTTTGCTCGCCTTACTGCTGATCGCTTACAAAAAGACGCCGATGCCGGCAAGCTAAAAGGCACACCAGAAGAACAGCTTAATCGCATGAACAAGGCGATGACCGATGTTCTAGACAAAACTGGCAAGCGCCCTGATGGCAGACTAGAAAATGGCCAGGTAGATCATCTAAAAGACAGCGACCGCGCCAATCTCGTCCAAGACATGGCGGCACGCCAGGCTAACCCTGAGAAGTTCGTCAATCAAGGCGATCACATGACCTGTGTGCTGGAGTCTAACCAGAAACAACGGTTAGAAGCTGGTGATCCAGCCCAAGTTTCTGAGCAAATCGCTTCTGTGGTCAATAAAGGTTCTGCCGAAGTGGTGCAGAAAGATGGCACCACACGTACTGTTAACGTTGATTCCCGTAGCTTTATGCCAGACAAAGAGTCGGGTCAAGATTTTAATACAAACTATCACGGCGATCAGGGCAAGCGCAGCATGGCCGGTCATGTCTACGATGCTCTCGCTGGTCAGACAATTGCTGATTTGCGCTCGGAGCGCGAAGGTAAGCCAAGTTCAGCTCAAGGCATTGATAAAGCTAGCTACGTTTATATGGCTGCCCATGCTGATCAGCTTGGCGCTAAGCCTGGTCAAACCAGCACTAATGAAGCTCTGATGGCGAAAAATGCTAAAGGTTCTTATGACTTTGTCACCAACTCTCCCGGGGCCGATATCTGGCAAACTGCTCATTTGAATATGGCCATGGGTGGTGAGCCTGGTGCTGTATTTGCAAGTTCTAGTGTGGTCGGAGATGGTGTGCCTCCCAAAGGTGAAAAATATCCTCCCGAGTTGAGAGTGACAAGTTTCGCTGATACCAATGAACTGAGAGATAAACTCACTGATTTTCAAAACCGCACCGGTAAGTCAGCGCAGATTCTAGTTGACGCTCCATATCTCCCTGTGGTGGACAAAGCGGCCACGGTCTTCACGCCATGAACATTACCTGTCTCTTATACACATCTCC
>CAJXZK010000326.1 GCA_913063055.1 uncultured bacterium | reverse complement strand
TAAGAAAATGACGCCCCAGGCGCAGGTGCGCCTGGGGCGTCATTTTCTTATTTGCTGTAAAAGCAGTGACTAACTGACAAACCGGTTTGACTAGCCAGCGGGGCAAATCCTTTTTCACTCTTGGCAGGCCTAAGCCATCAGCAATGGCATCAAAAAGTTGCTTTTTACTGACCTTTTCACCATCAGTAATATTGAAGACTTGGCCATAAGCGCGTTCATTTAAAATTGCCGCACGAACTACCTTAGCTAAATTACCGACATAGACCACATTGGTTTCTCTACTGCCACCATCCACTAGCATAGCCTGACCAGTAGCAATGGCTTTACTTACCCGCGGTAACCAAGAACGCTCGCCAGGGCCATAAATAAAGCCAGGACGCAAAATAGTGTAAGCAAATTTTAAATTGCCCTTTTTAAAATTAGCGCTATCGAATAATTTTTCTGCTTCAACCTTAGAGTCAGCGTAAGCTTCGCCACAGAGTTGAAGTGGTGCTGATTCATCAAGATCGAACTGATCGCCCTGACCCGTGATTACAGAAAGCGAACTAATTTGAATAAACTGCTGAACGCCAGCTTTATCAGCGGCTTTCATGGCATTGGCAGTGCCACCAGTATTAATAGACAAAATCAATTGGCGATCGGCCAGTGGGTCAACAAAACCAGCGGCATGAATGACTATATCAAGACCAACGAAGGCCTGCTCAAGAGCTGTCAGGTCACAGACATCGGCCACTCTAGCGATTGGTTTACTAATGGCCTGAGGCTCAACAGACTGCACTAGTTTCGCCAGTGCTTGTGAGTCTCTGGCAATTGCCACCACAGCAAATGTTTTGCTTAAGTCGGCCACCAGGGCGCGCCCAACCAGACCAGTTGCTCCAGTGATACCAATGGTCTTAAGCTCTGTACTCATAGATTTACCAGGGTCTCCAAACTGTGAGAGAAGTTGCCTTGGGCACTCAATAACGGTATTTTCACCTGCGCTTCTGGCGCCCCTTGATGAACTCTTTGCTGCCGCAAACGGGTATAGGTGCCAGCAGGAAGATATTTTAGACGCGGCGGCCCCAATCTCCGTGTTGCTCTTTTGTCAGCATATTCAGGATTTTGCGACTGCAAAGATTGATCAAATGCCTGGAGGAAACTCTCAATCACGGCCTGAGGTAACTCGCGCTCGGTCTCGGCGTAGCAAAGATAATATGGCGGCAAATCTAATGCCACTTCAGCCGTAAAATGCTTAAGCTCAAGCAAGCCCAACTGATTAACAGCTTGCGCCAGGGCTGTCAAAACCTGCTCTTCAGTTAGCTTCTCACCAGTAACAGAACTAACACCGCCGCCTTTGCGCACAAATTTCAAAACTGGTGCGGCCCCAAGAATGCTATCAACTTCCATTAAATCGTTGATGTTGTAGCGGTAAAGACCGGCATTGGTAGTGAAATGAATGTAGTAGCGCCCACCAACAAGGAGCTGATCAGCAGTCAAGAAAGTCGGGTTGCTTGAATCAATTTGATCTTCACTGACAAATTCAAAGAAGTGAGAAGTGACAGCTAGTGGTCCAGCCGAGCCATTGCAAGATATAGGCACAGTACCGCGACCTTCAGAGGCCATATAACCAAAATCACGCTGTGGTACCGGACCAAACAATTCAGGCAGTTTTTCTAAATAGAATGACATGGGGCCGCCCTTCCAGAGCGACATAACATTTACTCTCGGCCAAACATGCTTTGGCAACAAAGTACCGTGCTGTTTAAGCAGAGCAGCTAATTCTTTAGCCCGCCGAGCATCTGGTTTGAGATAACGATTGAATGCCAGACGTACATCATCACTGAGCGGTTCAAAATGATCGACCAGTTGATTGAGCGTGCCTTTGGCAATATCTTCAATTAATTCATCTGCCCTCAGTTTCAACTGTTCAGCTAAAAGAATGAAGCTGGAGGGATTGCAACCCAACAGAGCAGTAACATCTTGAGCCACAGCAGCACGCAGCAGTAAATAGTATTTTGCATCAACGTTCTTTACTTTGCACAATTCGTAGGGTAGGGCAAAGTGGCGGCGAATAATTGTGGGCTGACGTCGATTGAGCACACCAGATATGGCGCCATAAGGGAGACCAGCAGGAGTTCGGCCCTCTTCGTCGTTACTAGAGATAATCAAAATTTTCCCGGCCGCCGCCTGGGGAAAATCGACCACTAAATGATAGTTATGCACCTGAAAGGCATGGGTATAATCGCGCAGGTGTCCCTCGGTTACCGGAATGAACTTAGGAGTAGCAGTAGTACCACTGGTGGTGGCGAACATAAAGGGCTCTTCGGCAGTGAGCTGATTGCCTTCGCCATGCCTCAACTTCTCAATATACGGCTCTAAATCTTCATAGCGACTGGGCGGGACATAATTTTTAAAGTCGTCATAGTTGTTGATACGATCAAAATGGTGGGCGCGACCAAAGGCAGTATCTTTGTTTGCTTCCACTATGCTTTTGAGCTTCGCTAATTGGGTCTGCTTCGGCTCTTTAAGCCCGTTGTAAAAGCGCCTGATGTGGGTCAGGCGCCGCCATGTTTGACCAGCCAGAATGTCTAAATTACCGAGTTGCATTAGACTCTCTTTTCTCGCTGACTGAGACACTGACGGGGTTATCATTTTTGTAATCATATGAATGTCGCGCCACAGCCCGCTCATTCACCGTCACCCCAAGGCCATAACTCGGCGGAACCTTGGCCATCGCCCCATAGGGAACAGTCATGCCTTCTTTGACCAGATCAGCTTTGAGCAGAAATAAATTCATTGCCCCCTCGACGTTGGCAAAATGAGGGTAAGCTAAAGCAAAGTGTCTTTGAGCGGCAACCAGTATTCCTGACTCTCCAACTTGAGCGCCAAGATGACATTCAATTGTATTGGCATTGGCCAGCTCTACCATTTTCATAGCACTGACCAGTCCACCCACTTTCGACAAACGAATATTAAAGGCATTGCAGGCTTTGCGCTCTATTAGATCGTGTGCCTGAGCCAAAGTAGTAAGAGACTCATCAACCATAATCGTCTCAGGCACAGTGGCTGTCAGTTCAGTTAAACCCGGTAAATCAGAAGCAATCAGAGGCTGCTCACAAGAAGCAACTCTATAAGGTCTCAGAGCAGCCAAACTCCATTTGGCTTGATCTACGGTCCAGGCGCAGTTAGCGTCGACTCGCAAAATCGCATCTTCACCCAAAATCTCGCGAGCGAGCTTAACCCTGGCCACATCTTCATTGAGAGAGCCGCCAACTTTGAGTTTTACAGTCTTAAAACCATACTTCTTATAGGCCCCTAGAATGAGCTTCAAGATAGCTTTCTTACCAAAGGGAATGACACCGCCATACTGCATAGTCTCGACTGGCTGCCACAAATCAGAAGGAGCAATCAAGCCAGGCAATTGACAAAACTTTAGTGCTTGAGCTTTAGCTAAAGCATCGAGGCAAGCCAGCTCCAAGGCACAGAAAGAGGCTCCAGCTGGCTTCTGGTCAAGTCCGTTGGCAGCAAATATTTGCCCTAAACAGTCAAGTAGTTCTTGAGCATTAGCAAAGAAATTGCCACTCAGTGCCGGTGCATAAGAATAGTTAATTGCAGCCAGCGCACTGGCAACAGTTTCACCAGTGACATACTGCCGCGGAACAGATTCACCCCAGCCAATCACTTCACGTCCATCCTCTAGCACCACCTGCACTCTGACCAGAACATTGAGTGAATAGTTCCGACTAGCAAGGGCGTGTCCAAAAGAAAAACGAAAAGGCAGCCTAACAGCCTGCGACTTGATGGAGCGAATTAGCATATTGGTAATGGTTCCAAATTTTTCAAAACTAGGTCACAACCGGGCACTGAGCTAATATCCACTCACTGAGCACATGGGCATATTCTTTGAACCATGTCGAATCAAAATCGAGGGTGTGAGATGCATCAGGAAAAATACGCAAATCTTTAGTCGTAGACTTGGCTTTGGCGTACCAGCCTTGAAGTTTGTCTACGTCAACAATCATGTCAGAGCCAGCTTGCAAGACCAGCAGTGGCATTTCAATCGAGGCAGAAGCTTTTTCTGCCAACTTACCCAATTTAAAACTTTCAACAAAGAAGCTTGCCGTGGCCTCAGTTAAGCGCAGATTATCACGCTTGAGATAACCTTGAAAGGTTGGATTATTAGTGAGCATCTCAATTTCGAGTGGGATAGGCCATTTGCGGTTGCGACCAGAGTCAACAAACGATGAATAAGCAATCTGAAATTTAGTGCCCATGCCATAATCGATTTTAGTATAAATTCCTGGGCTACATAGAACCAAACCGGCAATCGGCAAATTCAGTTCTTGCCCAGAGGTAGGCTTGTAGTCACTTTGACAAATAAGCGATGCGGCCTTAGCCCCCCAACAATTTCCTAGGACAATCAGGGAATGGCCGAGATGATCAAAACTTACTTTGCGCAAGAAAACTTCAATGTCGGCAAGATAGGTTTTATAGCTCGAGAGGTTGCCACGATCTCGCGGATTCAAACCAGAGCCGCGACGGTCTGGCGCATAAACAGTCATGCCAAGGTGATTAAGCACCGATGCGGTGTTTTCGAACCACTGGCTGTGGCCTTCTATACCGTGCAAATAAACTATTACTGGAAAACCGACTTTTCCCTTCCAGGTGCGACAGGCTAGCTGTAAATCGTCTGAGGTACGGTGCCACTCAATAGTTGGCGCAGTTTGAACAACACCAGCGATTGGAGGTAACGGGGAAGAGCTAGAGTTTAAATCTTTCAAGCGTCAGTCAAATGCCTAGTCTGAAGAAGTTGTGGAGCATGAAAAGTTTAACATCCCTGCCAACCTGGTTCTACTGCCAGGGCTTGGTGTAGTAAAGTCTTGGCAGGATAAATGCTCTCAGATTGCCAGCGGAAGTAACCAAGAGCCATAGAAGTACTGACTAAGTAGTCTCAAATGCAACCACGGAGTAGAGCATTGCACGAGGGCTCAGAGGCCATCTCTTCAAAAAGGAGAAGGCGAAGTGAAAGTCATTGGCTAACTGAATTCATGGTTCTGCTCGATGCGGGCCTGATTCAGAGCAGTTGGTTGCAGCAAGTTAAGCTCAATCAGATTGATGGCAGCAAACAGATTTGTCAAGAGCTTTGGCCCTTCATTAGAGAACTGCCACTCAACATTGTTTGTGTCAAAAATAAGCTGCCAGAAGGCTTCGACTCAGCGACAAAGCTGCTCAATCAGTTAGCAGACGACGAACGACATTTCCAAAAACTATATCTAAAGCAATGCCAATTAGCTGGTCTCGACCCCGAGCGCCTGCAAAATTCTTTAGAAATACCTTATTCAGCGGAACGTTTGATCAAGTCAATGCGTCATCACTGCCAGAATGCCTCTGTGGTAGAAGGTGTACAGGCAGTCATAGCAGCCGAGTTGGCAGCCACGCAGTTTGCGCGCATGGTACTGCCCATCTTAGAAGACTATTTCTCCCACCACCAAGCCACATACGGCCAAGATACTGTCTCTTATACACATCTCCGAGCCCACGAGACCGTACTAGAGCTCGTATGCCGTCTTCTGCTTGAAAAAAA
>CAJXZK010000325.1 GCA_913063055.1 uncultured bacterium | reverse complement strand
CTACACCTCTCTATTCGTCGGCCGCGTCAGATGTGTATAAGAGACAGCTATGGCTGGGAGACGTAATACCACAGGCAGTGGCTGTGGGCTCATCGCCTTCGACGATTAAAACGGCCATAGCCTGAGTAATTTCTTTGGTCGATGTTGATTGATTGAGAATTGGTTCGATTAATTCAAGCAGTTCCGGTCTAATTTTACCGGGTCTGGCTTTAGCTACAGCGGCCTTTATTTCCTCTATGCCTTCGTCTTTGACAGCAACGCAAGTCAATACTTCGACACCAAACTCTGCCGCCAGTCGGTTCAAATCAATGGTGATACCGCGATGTTTGGCTTCGTCCCACTGATTGATCACCAGAATGAGGGGCTTGCCCATTTCCACCAGTTGCACTGTAAGAAAGAGGTCGCGCTCAAGGGTTATGGCTGAAACTACGTTAATGACAATATCTGCTGACAAAATCATTTTGCGAGCAGCGCGTTCTTCATCGTTAAAGCTTGAAACACCGTATATTCCTGGCGTATCTGCCAGTTCGTCTTTGCCTAGATGCCCCCGGGCTATGTCTATAGTCGTGCCAGGATAGTTAGAAACATCAGCATCTGAGCCTGTTAAGGCATTGAATATTACCGATTTGCCTACATTGGGATTGCCAGCCAGAACAATGCTCTGAACTTTGTGGTCCTCAGCTTTTGACGCCCCCCGGTTGTGGGAGGTGTTGGCTGTGGTCAGTTTTGTAGGAGGAGACATGGTTACGACCGTCGGCGACGGAATCTAAGAGGCTTATTGAGAAATTGTATCAATAGATTAGGTTGCTATGTACTACCTTTGAGTAATGCCTCATGAGACTTAACCAGTACTGTGGTAACTTTGAGCCTTGCTCGCCGAGCGTATTGCCTGTATTGCTCTGGGGCTTGGGTTCTGGGACTATCTAATGGAAGCTAGTAGTAATTGATCATTAAGCAAATTTTGAAAAGTAAGAAAGCTTTCGCGCTCTTGTCAACAGCCAATGTCTTGCTAGCCTCCGTTTGCGGCTTCTCTTCTGAAGGCTGGGCGGCTGCCTGGGCTGCTGGCGAAACTAAAACTATCAAAATCGCTGCAAATGAGAATACTTCCACTGACACTAAAGATGCTCCGACCTATACCCTTAGCGCCAAGGAAAATGGCGTCCAAGAGATGGTCTTGGCTAATGGTCTTAAGGTGCTTTTGTTAGAAGAGCACTCTTTTCCTGTGGTCACCAGCATGGTCGTCTACCGAGTAGGCTCGCGCAATGAGAATCTAGGTGAGACAGGCTTAAGCCACTTGGTTGAGCATTTGCTTTTTGAGAAGGTTGGCCGCTACAGAAAAGGCGAGTTGGCCGCCACGATTGCTCGCAACGGCGGCATGTTCAACGGCTTTACTAGTGATGACTTTACTGTGTTTTTTGAGACACTTAGCCCGGCTAAATTACCGATCGCATTGCGAATTGAAGCTGACCGCATGCACTCAGCCACATTCACTGCTGAGGATGTGCAGGCCGAAATCAAGCGTATTGAAAAAGAGCTAGATACCGAAGCAAAAGACGCTGCCAATCTTCTAAATAAGGAAGTTCGTTCTGCAGCATTTCAGTTGCATCCATATAAGAACCCCACTATTGGTTGGCGCAGCGACGTGCAAAAGCTCACTTTAGATGACGTGAAACGTCATTACCGTGACTATTACCAACCGTCCAACGCTACTCTTGTAATTGTTGGTGATTTCGACACCAAAGCTCAGGTTGCTCAGGTGCAGAAATATTTTGGGCCAATTGCCAAAGCTGAGCCACCGCGAGCGGTGCGTGTTGTTGAACCGCCTCAGCGGGCAGAACGGCGTGTTCTCATGAAGTATGCTGGCAATTCAGATGTTGTGGCAATGGCCTACCACGCCGCCAATATTCAAGACGCTGATGCTGCTGCTCTTGCTGTTTTAGAAAAATTGCTGGTTTCTGGTGTCAGTGGGCGACTGAAGACCAAGCTTGTTGACTCAAAAATTTGCAGCAATGTTCGTTGTACTTTTGAAGCAAAACGCGACCCTGGCCTTTTCACCATTAATCTCGCCTCTACTCCAGGTACCAGTGCCCAAAAAGTGATTGAAACTTGTCAGTCTGTGTTGGAGCAATTGCGCAGCACCGCAGTGCCTGAGGCGGAATTGAAACGTGCGCGCAATCATGCTGAGTTTCACGTGTTGGCTGAGCGCGATGGGCCATATAGAACAGCCTTTCATCTTGCTTATGCTGAGAGTATCGAGTCTTGGCCAGCAGCTTTTGCTTGGTTCAACAAAGTGCGTGCCGTCTCTTCCTCTGATATTCAGCGAGTAGCTAAGCGCTATTTCAATCAAGAAAACCGTGTGCTCGGAGTGCTGTCTGGTGCAGCCAATAAGCCTGTAGCCGTCAAGAAAGATGGCAAGGATAGCGCTACGTCAAAAGACTCTAAAGACTCTAAGGATTCTAAAGATTCTAAAGATACTAAAGATAAGGATAAGTCTGAGTCAAAACCTGATTCTAAAGCAGATTCGAAAAAGGATTCTTCGAAGAAAGAGGCTGGCAAGAGTAAATCAGACAAAGACAAATCAGACAAAGGCAAGTCAGACAAAGACAAATCAGAGAAAGATAAGCTCAAGAAACCTGGTAAAAATGGATCTCATCATAAGACTGCCTGGGCTGAGCCAAGGTTGCCATTTGCTCTGAGCGGCTGCGCATATAAGAATGATGATGAGACTGTGGGCGACTTAACTCAACTGGGAGGGCGTGCCCTTCACGTAGCCCAGGGCACTACTACTACTACTACTACTTCTTCTTCTTCTTCTAATGCTGGTACTGCGGCAAACGGCACTGGCGCCTCTGCGAATAATGTGAAAGCTCCGCTTGCCGAGATTGCAGCCAACCGCAATATAAAGAAGGCTGTTCTCAAAAACGGCATGACAATTGCCGTTCTTGAGACAAAGCTCAGTCCGTCTGTGCAGATCATCGGTGCTGTCAAGGCTGGTGAAGCCTATGAGCCTGTTGGTAAGCGGGGCGTGTCGGCAGTGCTGGCTCAGTCCATGGCTGACGGTTCGCCCAAATATAGTCATCAATTGGCAGTAACGGTTCAGGATGAACTGGGTATAGCGCCTAGTGCAATGGTGCGCTTTGATTCCGGGCCGCAATGGATAAGTTTTCAAACACGCTGCCTCTCCCGTGATACCGGTACTCTTCTTGGTTTGCTCGCTAGTCAGTTGCATGACCCGCTTATTAAAGATGCTGATGTCGAACACGCCAAGCAAGTTGTCATCGACCGGGTTAAGCGCACTGAAGACACAGTCAAGGCTCGGGTTAAGCGCGCCTTGATGCAAGGCTTGATTGCCCCGAATACTAGCTTCTATCCTCTTGAGCCTATGGATAAGGCCCGTTTCGTGGGGGCACTGAAGGCCAGTGATGTCTCCGAGTTCCATTCTCAGGCCATTCGGCCTGATGCAACGACTATTGTCTTTGTTGGTGACATATCTTTGAGCCAGGCTGCTGAGCTGACCGAACGGAGTTTTGCTGCTTGGAGTGGTAACAGCACGGCCAAGAAAGTATTGGTGCAAGCCAACCCTCGACGCATGCTCAAGTCATCAATGACCATAGACAAAAGGCAAGACACCATGGTGACTATTGGTCGCCTGGTTGATACAGGCCTGGGGCGGCCAGATTACCCACTGCTTCTATTGAGTGATTGTGCTCTTACCAGTCACCCGATTTTCTCTCGTTTCGCGCAGAAGATTTCCGGTGAGTTAGGTCTTTCGAGCAGCATGAGTCTAGAAGACCTAG
Source organism: uncultured bacterium (assembly GCA_913063055.1). Lineage (GTDB taxonomy): Bacteria > Cyanobacteriota > Vampirovibrionia > Obscuribacterales > Obscuribacteraceae. The sequence continues at coordinate 1,783 of CAJXZK010000325.1, read as the reverse complement.
CTTCTGATGTTGAGTCTTTGCCGGGCACCACTGTATGGTCAATAGATATGCCTTTGGTATCAAATCTGATGCCAGTTGCCGTTCGATCAATTCAGACGGAACTGAAGAAGTTTGGTCGCACCGGCTTAACTCCTGAGGAATATTCCGAAGTAAGGCTTTATTTGACCGGGGCATTACCAGTACGCTGGATGGCCAATAGTCAGTTGGCCGCCCATTCAATTCTTGAGTCGGTTGTGCTTGATGGTGCTTGCGACCCGCTGCCACTATTACAGCAGGGCATTCGTTCTTCTAGTTTAGATAGCCTCAATCGTTTTGTGCGCACTACATTTAAGCCAGACCGCGCTACTGTTGTAATAGCTGGCACTAAGCAGGCCATCGGCCAGATTCATGGTTTAAGGCAGGATGAAGGTGGTACCGAATCAGGTGCGTCACCAAATAGCTCTGCTCCGTCGAGTCGTTAGTGCTTAGTTGAATATGGCAAAGGGCCGAAATGAGCCCAGATAAGCAGCTACTAATCTGAGAAAAGCAAACAAGTCAAGTGGTGGCTATTGTAAATCATGAAGCACCGTTAACGATCGCCCTTCTCGTTCTATATCTGCTACACCGATGGTCGCTTATCTGACCGGAGTGATCGCACGGGGTCGTCAAGTGGTGCCGTTTTGCTGAAGTTACTTGAAAACTTTGGCAAATTAACTGTATTAGTCCGCAAAGTGGCTATTGAGCTTAATTCAGAGACCAATGTAAACTTCGGGGAGGTTGTCATTTATTTAATGCAATCGGCTCAAATGCTGCGTCTTGCCTATTTTCAGCCACTTTGACGATTTTACATAAGGGGCAAAAGCCTAACTCTGTGCCGTTCTTCGCTTGCGATGGCGAAAATTGACTTTCTAGTGACAAGTTGGATAATATGCAGCCATGGTTACCCCCAGTGGCGTTGTAAGAGATGACTATAGTGCTCAACTACGATCAAGAAAAACTGGAAATGGAAGGTCTTCCCGAATATGTGCGTGACAGTGATGTCAGCTCACGGGATGCATTTGTCTCAATTTCCACCAGGTCATTAGCGGAGAGAGAAGCTCTACGTACTGCTTCTACACCAGACTGGCAGTCTTCTCAGCGAGACACCGGTTCTTATGCGCGGGTTACAACTGAAGTGGAGACCCCTAAGTCTGATGAGCTTGAGGCTCTTTGGCCAGGTGTACACCAAGACTTCTTGCATTCACCTAAGCGCACACCCAGCTTTTATTTGACTATTGGTTTCATGGCCGGTGCCTTCCTTTCTATGATTGGAATTTGGGGCTATTCCTCGGTATCTGGAATGATCGCCAATAATCCTCAAGCTAATAAAGCCACCGTTGCTACTGTAGGTACACCCGCCGCTGCACCAGCAGGGCAGACTGTAGCTGCAGTTCCTAGTGGTGGCGATCCCAATTCGCTTTTGGTGCCAGCTCATACAAGTGTTGAGATTCAAACCGGCGACACTCTGGCTGCTATTGCACTGCGTGAATACAAGCGAGTCAGTCCTCGTCTACTCGATGAAATTTGTCGGGCAAATGGTCTTAAGAATGCCAATTTCTTGAGTCTAGGACAGAAGATCACTCTACCTAACTATCAATCAACTGCTCAAGTGCAAGCTCAATCGCAGGTTGCTGCAACTGCCGCTGCTCAAGTACACTAGTACTCTAAGCATCAGTTGAATACTCAATCTCAGATAAAGCTTGTGTCTGCCGAAACTACCAACGGCTCATCTTCAGCTACTTCTCTTTCTGGCAAGTCTTCGCCG